>NZ_QUCZ01000009.1:0-152835 GCF_003473885.1 Dorea sp. AM13-35 | reverse complement strand
ACTAATCGGTCGAGGGCATGACCAAGCAAGGTGATAGGTAAAGGATGAAGAATATTTCTTGTATGCAGTTTTGAAGGTATATAAAAGTAAGGAGATCAACGATTGTTGGTCTTTTTTTTGTTATGGCGAGGAGAAAATTATCTGCTCGATTACAAATCTCCTATTCAAATCTCAAACTATGATAGGGATAAGTTATAGAAAGAAATTATAGAAATCAATAACTTATCCGTATTTGTGAGCATGCTTGATCATATTAAAATGTAAGAAAGATTTAGGCAGAATGAAAGGAGATTACGAGAGTATTGAGGAAGATATGAAAAAGATATTAGCTGAATCACTGATTTACGAGATCCTATCTGTAGTGGAAGAAATACCGGAAGGAAAGGTAGCATCCTATGGACAGATCGCCACCCTGATCGGACGGGAAAAGAATGCAAGACTGGTTGGAAAAGTGCTAAGCGAGGCGGGGGATTACGGAGATTATCCGTGTCACAGAGTGGTAAAACATGCAGGAAGGACAGCTCCGGGCTGGCATATGCAGAGAGCTTCTGGAAGAAGTAGGTGTTATTTCCAAGAAAAATGGATACATAGACATGCGGAAATGTAAGTGGAATCTGGAAGAGTAAAAAGCTTCAGTGTAAACGCATCCGAATTCTGTAAAACTTGCAGTTTTCGGGAAAATAGGTTATAATACATAAATTGGTTCGATAACAAGAGATTTTAAAAGGATGAATTTTATGAAAAGAAGTAGAAAACAACATATTCGATGCGGAGTTGCATTAGCATGTGCATTAATGACTGCCGTACCGAGTATACCGGTACAGGCTTCAGAAGTTAACAATCTTGCAAATAAGACAAGTAATCTTAAAAATCAGTTGGATGGACTGAACCAGGATTTGGTAGCGATCAGTGATAAGATATCAGCTACACAGAAGAAGATCGATCAGTCGGATAATGAAGTGTACAGACTGGAAGCATCATTGAAGATTTCTTATAACAATGAAGAGAAGCAGTATGAGAACATGAAGACTCGTATTAAGTATATGTATGAGAATGGTTCTTCTACTATGCTTACGTTACTTCTGAAAGCTGACAGTATGGCTGATTTCCTTAATAAAGCCGATTTCATAGAGAATGTTACAGAGTATGACCGTAACATGCTCGAGAACATAGTTAAGGTGCGTAAGGGAATCGAAAAGCAGGAAAAAGATTTGAAGAAACAACAACAGGAACTGTCAGATCTCAAGAGTCAGATGGACAGCGAAGAACAGCAGTTAAAAAACAAAGCAGATGCGACATCGACGGATCTGAATGATTTTAATAAGAAGCTTAAGGCCGCACGTGCGGAGCAGGCAAGACAGGAAGAACTTAAGAAGAAGCAGGCACAGCAGACAAAGACTGCGAAGAAGTCTACTTCAAAGAAATCCAGCACGAAAAAACACAATAAAAAACCTTCGTCTAATAACAGCGGTAATACCGGAGGAAATACGACAGGCGGTTCCGGAGTTCGTCATGGCAATTATATTATCCCATCCGGCGGTCTGACGCCGCAGAAGGGGCGTATAACGTACAATGGACATACAGAGACATATTATTCCCAGCGTGTTCTTCCAGGCGGTGGATTAGGCATTCCTGGACGTCATATTGCAAGTGACGGAACGATTCGTGACTCAGGCAATTATATTGTTTTAGCAAGTGATGATTATCCGAAAGGAACGGTTGTACAAACGTCTCTGGGACCTGGTAAAGTATACGATACTGGAAGTGGAAGAGGAAACATCGATCTTTATACAGACTGGTAAATGAAATAACGACGGAGAAAAGGACTGTCGTACACTAAGCTGCTCCCCGTCAAGTAGACAATTGAAAAAATATAAATTTTTCCTGCCAGTAGAAATTTATCTGCTGGCAGTTTTTATGCAGCTTGCAAGTAAATTTCGTGTTTTTTCATTGGTGTTAAAATTCCGAGATTCCTTTGTAAGCGTTTATTGTTATAGTAATCTATATAATCTTCAATCATTTTTACGAGAGTACCTCTATCAGTGAATCGCTTTCCATAGATTCATAGTTTCGAATCCATTGTTGGACAGATGCGAGACTTACATCAAACATATAGGCAATTCGCCGTTGGCTTTCTTTTCCATCCAGATATAGATTTACAGCATATATCTTATCCTCAACAGATACTTTTCCGTTTTATTTTTTCCCTGACAGTCTTTTCATTTATTTCTACATATTCCGCAACACCTTTATCATATCGTTTTCGCTTCATTTTTTGAATAACAGAGTGGAAAATGTTTCAATTTTCTTTTTTGTTTCTACGGAAATTCAATATTTCTTTTTATTTTTTGCAAGAACGCATTGACGAAACGTCAAAATATGGTAAAATAATAAAAGTCTACAAAAATTATAACGGAGGGCATGACAATGATACCATATAAAGAATTATCAAAAGAAGAGTTATTAGAAATAAAATCCGATCTCGACGCACAATTTGAAGCAATCAAAGCAAAAGGATTAAATCTTGACATGTCCAGAGGAAAACCTTCCACCGAACAGTTAAATCTTTCCATGGAAATGATGGATGTTCTGACAAGTGAATCTGATCTTGTCTGTGAAGAAGGAGTTGATTGCCGTAACTACGGTGTTTTGGATGGAATTAAAGAAGCCAAACAGCTTCTTGCTGATATGATGGAAGTACCAAAAGACAATATTGTTATCTTTGGTAATTCCAGCCTGAATATTATGTATGATACCATTGCACGTTCCATGACACATGGCGTGATGGGCAGTACACCATGGTGCAAACTTGATAAAGTAAAATTCCTCTGTCCGGTTCCTGGATACGACAGACATTTTGCTATCACGGAATATTTTGGAATCGAAATGATCAATATCCCAATGACTCCAACCGGTCCTGATATGGATCTTGTTGAAAAATATGTAAATAATGATCCTGCCGTAAAGGGTATCTGGTGTGTACCAAAATACTCCAACCCGCAGGGTATCACATATTCAGATGTAACAGTACACCGTTTTGCAGCATTAAAACCGGCTGCTGAAGATTTCCGTATTTTCTGGGACAATGCATACGGAATCCATCATTTATATGAAGATAAGCAGGATTACCTGCTTGAGATTCTGATGGAGTGTAAGAAAGAGGGCAACCCGGATATGGTTTACAAGTTCTCTTCTACTTCCAAGATCAGCTTTCCAGGTTCCGGTATCGGTGCTATTGCCGCATCGGATGCAAACCTCGAAGACATCCGTAAGCAGATGCGTATCCAGACAATCGGTCATGACAAGCTTAACCAATTAAGACATGCAAGATATTTTAAAGATATCCATGGTATGGTTCAGCATATGAAACGCCATGCAGATATCCTTAGGCCAAAATTTGACATGGTTTTGTCTTCTCTTGACCGCGAATTATCCGGTCTTGGAATCGGAAGCTGGATGGCTCCACGTGGCGGTTACTTCATTTCCTTTGATTCTATGGAAGGATGTGCCAAAGCTATCGTTGCCAAGGCAAAAGAAGCAGGTCTGGTCATGACAAATGCCGGTGCAACTTTCCCTTATGGAAAAGATCCGAAAGACAGCAATATCCGTATTGCTCCGTCTTATCCGACAGTAGAAGAATTGAAAACGGCATGCGAGATCTTTACTCTTAGTGTAAAACTCGTCAGTATCGATAAACTTCTCTCTAATATACTGGGTATCTAATTTTTGATATTGTGTCGTTCTTAAACAGGAGGCTGATCAACTAATGATTAGTCTCCTGTTCAATATATGTAAAAAAGAACCATCGCACTTTAGTGTGATATGCTGTAAATCTATATCTGGATGGAAAAGAAAGCCAACGGTGAATTACCGATATGCTTGATGTAAGTCTCGCATCTGTCCAACAATGGATTCGAAACTATGAATCTATGGGAGCAAATAAAGTCGATAAAGTGATGAAAAATAGTTTAAAGGAAAACACATGTATCTTATTTCTATTTATTTTGACGAGAAAACAAATAAAATATTGCAGCGGTATATAGACAGAATTGCAGAAAAATCAGGCAATTATTTTATGATTGAGAATAAAGTACCGCCACATATGACAATTGCTTCGATTGAGGCGAGAAATGTGAATGTTTTGAAGCCGGCATTTGAAGATTTGAATGGAAAATTGTGTGCAGGGAACATGAAGGTTGTTTCGATTGGACAGCTGTTTCCGTATGTACTGTATGCAACGCCTGTGATGAATCAGAAGCTGTTTGATCTGTCTGGGGAAATATATAAAGCATTTTGTGATATTCCCGAGACAACGTTGAGTGAATATTATAAGCCTTTTTCATGGCTGCCACATATAACTCTTGGAAAAACATTGGATAAAGTGCAGATGCAGAAGGCATTTCAGACGATGCAGGAAAAATTCATACCATTTACAGCACGATTTGGAGAGATTGGTTTGGCAAAAGTAAATCCACATGAAGATGTAACTAAGTTTACATTATTATAAAAACTATTTCACAATTGAAAAATCTTGACTTCACAGCTGTAAAGGATAATCAAAGTTCAAGAGGGTCTGGAATAATTCCAGGCCCTCTTGAATGTTAATGAAACGAATTAAAAGCTCTGTTCTTTCATGAGTGAAAGTCTGTATACACGTCTGCCGGTTTCTTCATAATGCTGATCCAGAAGAGCACAGGTTGCCTGGAGGTCGTTACTTCGGATGGCTTCCAACAGGCTTTGGTGTGTCCATACTGCAGCACCTCCGTTATGAGAGGTGCGTGAATCCGGAGTGTTTGGTTCTAAGCATTTAGCATTCTGAAGCGTTTCAGCATCTCCGTTTAACTGTCCAAAGTGATTAGCATTTTGAACCGAGAGAAACATGGCACCATTCAGGGGGCTTAGAAGCTCCCACATTTTGGTCAATCGATCAAGCTGAGCAGAGCGAATGATCTGTTGGTGAAATATCTCATCTGCGTGAACGGCCTTCATGGTATTACCTTCGAGAACAGCCTTTCGAAATTCTTCAATGCTGGCTTCCATTATCAGGAGACTATAATCACTAAGTCGACAGTTACTTTTTTGAATTGCCAGTTTTTCGAGGCTGCCACGTAAAAAGAAGACTTCATACGCATCTTGTGGAGAAAGCAATGCGACTGTACATCCTTTGTTAGGACAGTAATCGACTAAACCTTCGACGGCAAGCTGTCGAAGTGCTTCGCGCACAGGACCTCGGCTGAGTCCGAATTTCTGGGCAATTTCAGCCTCTACCAGTTTTTCCTGAGGCTGAAGGGTTCCGTTAATAATCTGCTCCCGCAGAGATTCAAGAACAATTTCTGATGTAGTTGTGTTTGATGCTTTTCGTTGTTCCTGCATATTTACCTCATCTAATTTTCAGAATAATCCATTAAAACTTGCGCAACATACTGCATATCAGAAGGTGTGAAGCGTTGATCGCAAGGAACGGATACAATATGGTCATAAATGTATTGTTCTGATGAATCTGGCAGTGGATGAACCAGCGGTCCCACTGGCCAGTAGACAGTCGAGCGAATCTGGTGATCTGTCAGGTATTGCTGAAATCTCTCACGATTTTCGGCATATAGGCAGAAATGGCTTGGAACAGTAGCCTCTGGAAGTTCAGGAAAGACTACTTGCACACCATGAAGAGGTGCGGTAAGAGCGTCTAAAAGTGCAGCGTAGTTTTCACGTCTTGTCTTGCAAATGGAATCAAAGTCAGCATGGCGAAGGAGATATTCTGAATTATCATCTCCGGCAAAGCTGTCAAATATCTGACGAAGTCGCAGCTCGCCTTCCCAGAAAACATCGCCGTCTCCTGTCTCGTAGTATTCTTTTCGCTGTTTAAGATGTGTTGCTTCTACTGGCAGAAGAGGAGTTTCAAAGGTTCCGTTTCGTTTAACGGCGAATCCACCGCAATCAACCCCCATCCATTTTCGGAAGCTTCCGGCAAAATAATCACAGAGAGGATCGATACCGTCAGCTGAGAGCATGGAATGAGTTACATCTTCAAAAATTACAACTCCTTTTTCTTTGCAGGCTTTAACAAAGTCGTGATCATAGTTGCAGAAGCCATAGTAGCCGCAAAGAGATAAAACACTGATTTCATCGATAACCGAAGTATCGAAAATACTGTGCAAATCCTGGTCCAGCTCATAAAATTTCAGCTGATATCCGGCTTTCTCAAAAGGAGCAAGGACTGTCTCACAGGTATACAAAGGCACATATGCTACTTTACGCGTATCGTGCAGTGCAATATCCTGTAAACAATAATAGATACCGCATCGTCCGGACATGGTAAATGCCAGATCATCATTAGGTGAGCAGATACGTGAAAAGTATCCGTTTTCGATAGGTTTGCTTGGTTCATAGTTGAATAAACCGCCAATTTTTCGCATGTTTTGTTTCCTCCTTACTAATAAAAAAGTTATACGGGTGTCTTTTGTCCGTTATCTAAAAACTAATTACAATTATAGTGGATTGTTAACAAAAGCAAAAGTATTATTTTTTTACAAAAAAATACATGAAAAGTCACACAATAACATTATTAACAATTATTGTTTTGAAAAATTGGTACAAAAGCATAAAAAAGCATGTTATGCAGTTGTAAAAAGTTTTAAAAACACTGTTTAGAGAAAAAAATATGGTGAAAATCAACAAAAATACTGACATTTTTTTGTTGTTAACATCAATTCGAAATTGTTGACAATCCTATTTGCCTAAACTATACTTATTTTATCAAGAGCGGCTCGAAAATTATAGGCGTATCTGTTCAGATATTACGAAATGAGGATAATGATGGACACTACAGCCTGGATAAAGTTAAAGTAGCACAGTAACGAACGGATGTCGGACTGTCCGGTTTCCGGATAGTCCGATTTTCAGAAGAGAATAATTATTATATGTGAAAGGAAAAAAACTATGAGACTTACAGATTTGACTTGGCCGAAAGCCCAAGAATATTTTGAAAAAAATGATATGGTACTTATTTCTATTGGAAGTATTGAGTGTCACGGTCGTCACATGCCACTTGGAACCGATACACTGATTCCGGATCATTTGTTGGAGAAAATTGAGAAGAAGAGTGATGTTTTGATTGCTCCGACTATTCCATACGGTTCCTGTCAGAGTTTAGCTCCGTATCCGGGCACAATTGATATTGACGGCGAGGTACTCTATCAGTTTTGCCGTCAGATTTTCCTGAGTCTGTATCGTCACGGCGCAAGAAAATTCGTTTTCCTGAACGGACACGGCGGAAACATTAAGATGATTGAGCGCCTTGGCATGGAATTTGAAGATAAGGGCTGTCTGGTTGCTATGCTTAACTGGTGGCTGATGGCATGGGATATGAACCCAGCGTGGAAAGGCGGCCACGGCGGTGGTGAAGAAACAGCTGCAATTCTTGGAATCGATCCGTCTTTAGTTGATAAGAGTGAGATAGGTGGGGAGCTTAAGTTTAAGCACCTGTCTGATAATCTGAAGACAACCGGTTTCCGTTCTGTTGAGTTCAAGGGAGTTAGCGTTGATATTATACGTAATACTCCACATGTAACAGACAGCGGCTGGATCGGACCGGATCATCCGAGTACCGCCACAGAAGAGTGGGGCAAGGAGATGCTTGAGACTACAGCAAACTATATTGTTGATTTCATGGAAGAGTTCAAGAAAGTAAAACTTTCATAAAGGGGTATTAAAATGGATAAAAAGACGACGCTGGAAATGATTGCAGCAATTTCAAATGCAAACGGTACATCCGGTTTCGAAGATGAAGTGGTTGCAGCGATTCGTCCTTACGCAGAAGGACTCGGAGAAATTACAGAAGATCGCATGCGCAACCTATATATCCGCCGTAAAGAAAATAATGGAAAACGTCCGGTTGTTCAGCTTGACGCACATAGTGATGAGGTTGGTTTTATGGTGCAGGCTATCTGCCCGAACGGAACACTCCGCATCATTCAGGTCGGAGGTTGGGTTAACCACAATATTCCGGCTCATAAAGTCCTGGTTCGCAATCGATTCGGAGAATATATTCCGGGTCTTACTGCCAGCAAGCCTCCGCATTTCATGACAGAGCAGGAGCGTAAAGCGCCTCTTGAGATGAAAGATATCACGGTAGATGTTGGTGCTGTTTCTAAAGAAGAAGCAATTGAAAAGTTCGGCATTCGTATCGGTGAACCGGTAGTGCCGGATGTGACATTTACATATTCAGAAAACACAGATCTGATGGTGGGCAAGAGCTTTGACTGCCGTCTGGGATGTGCGGCAATTCTTAAGACCATGCATACCCTGGCCGGTGAGGATCTGAATGTGGATATTGTTGGTGCTTGCGCAGCACAGGAAGAAGTTGGTGTACGTGGTGCCACTGTGACAGCACAGGTGATTAAGCCGGATATTGCAATTGTTTTTGAAGGATGCCCGGCAGATGATACTTGTGTTGAAGAGTATATGGTTCAGACAGCTATCAAGCGCGGACCGATGCTTCGTCACATTGATTCACGCATGATCACCAATCCGCGTTACCAGAGATATGCGCTTGATCTGGCAGAAAAGCTTGGCATCCCGGTTCAGGATTCAGTTCGTAGTGCTGGTTCAACCAATGGTGCAGCTATACATTTGACTGAAAAAGCGGCTCCGGTTATCGTTATCGGAGTTCCGGTTCGCTATGCACATACGCATTATGGAATTTCAGCTTATGCCGACTTTGATAATGCTGTTAAGCTGGCATGCGAAATTCTTAAAAGACTTGACGAAGAACAGATTATGAGTTTTTAAAAATCTATAATGTGTACTACATATAATATGTAAAAGAAATTCTGGATTTTATGCAGGAGCTGAGATAAGCAGAAACTGCATAAAATCCTTTTTTATTTAGTGAAAGAAATGATGTCAAAATCCGAAGTCTATGTGTTTGAAATGGATAAAATGATACAAGGATAAGTTGCTGTCGATATTATCAGAAATCATAAGACAACAAGAAAAGTAATACATAAAAATAGTGGAAAAATCGTTCATAAAACGATATAATATATGGACGAAACTGGAGGTGAGAAAGATAACTATGGAAGAAGAAATTCGCAATACAAAACAAAAAAGAATTTCTATTGCATTGACAATTGTTTCGATATTTGTAGAAATAATTGCCTGTTTAATATGGCTGGCACCAGTTTCAGGGTTTTTCATATACCCATTTGTAAGTGGATTCGCGGTAGCATTAAACATTATCAGTCTTATTATATCAAGAAAAAATAAAGCAATAGTGATAATCAATGGATTGATCAGTATTGTATTAGTTGGATTGATTGCTTATGACTTGATTTGTTGCTTGAGATTTTTTATAGGATTTTGACAGAGTGCTAAATTATTAGAAACAATGCAACATATGCAGGACTAAAAGGGGATGGCATGACTTTGGACAAAGCATAAGAGCGAGAAACAGAAATGTGGAATCAGATTTTCAAAGAATGTACCGGATTTTGGCCGTGGTACCGGAGATATTTCATTTCAATATTTGCAGTATCAGCCTACACATAAAACATTGGGAATTGATGCCTCAAAAGTCGGTATTCAATTTGCAACGGAAACGGCAAGATTGAGTGATTATAAAACAGCAGCTTTTGAGTATCCCTGGCAGGAGGGAATGAATCACCTGTTCGTTTACCAAAGCCTGTAAAAGTATGTATTTGAGAGGAAGAAAATGATGAGAAAAGTAATTGGTGTTATGCCACTGTATGATAGAGAAAAGAAATGTTATTGGATACAGCCGGATTATCTGGAAATGTTGGAAGCAGAAAATGCGATACCTATGGTACTTCCTTTGACAAGTAACCATAATGAGTTAGATTATTTCCTTGAAATATGCGGTGGATTCTTATTAACCGGAGGACCGGATGTGGCGCCTTCTATTTATAATGAGGAGCAAAAACCATGGTGTGGAACTTTGTGTGAGGCACGAGATGAAATGGAACAGTATATTTTAAAGAAAGCAGTCGAAAAAGACCGTTCTGTTTTAGGTGTCTGCCGTGGTATACAGCTAATGAATGTCTGTTACGGGGGAACTTTGTATCAAGACCTGAAGTCGGAATATGATAGCGATCTCGACCATCGTATACAACCGTCATACAATGAAATGATACATTTTAATACAATACAAAAAGATACCCCGCTTTATGATCTTTTAGGTAAAGAGCAAATGAAAGTGAACAGCTACCATCATCAGGCAGTTAAAAAATTATCGCCTCAATTTAAGCAAATGGCAATTTCAGAAGACGGCTTGATCGAGAGCATTTATATGCCGGATCGTAAATATGTAGTTGGTGTTCAGTGGCATCCTGAATTTTTATATCAGAAAGATGAAAACAACCGAAAGATTATATGCTCTTTTGTTGATTCAATATAGATGAGAAGTAGAATTTTACAGAAAAATCTTGACTTTACAGTTGTAAAGAAGTAGAAGAACAACGTGTTTGACGGCTTACCAGGAGGCAGGCCGTCATTTTATTGATAATGAAGAGTATGGTCTTTACCATGTAGTGTGCCCGGGAAGCTGCAGCAGATATGAGTTTGCAAGAACGATCCTGAGTCTTACAGGAAAGACAGGAGAACTGGAATTGTATCCGGTTGTAAAGGAAGACGCTGCACGCCCGACTTATTCCGTTTTGGATAATATGATGCTCCGTCTCACAGGTATCGAGGAACCGCAAGATTGGAAGACAGCTTTGAAAGAATATCTGGATGAGACAGGAGGAATGGAATAATGACGAAAAATACTGCAGAAAAAACAAAGAAGAAACTTGGTATATCAAAAATCAGTTGACAAACAGAAAAGACACAGATAGAATGAAACTAACTGGAAGCGAGGAAGCTATGGCAGAGATGCTGTAGCTTTTTTATTTAAAATAAGAAAGGTTGAGAGAATATGGAACTGAAAGCATTTGAGTATGAATTACCGGTACATTTGATTTTCGGAGCAGGAAAAGCAGAGTGCATTGGAAAAGAAGTAAAAAAATACGGAAAAAAAGTGTTGATCGTAACCGGACGTGGGAGTACAAAGCGTTCCGGATTACTGGATCGCGTAGAAAAATTGCTGGAGGCAGAAGGCCTGGAGCATTTGCTGTTTGACGAGGTGGAACCAAACCCACTTGCATCTACGGCAGAAAAAGGAGCACAGATTGCACGTGAAAATGGCTGTGAAGCAGTACTTGGCCTGGGCGGTGGAAGTATTATGGACTGTTCGAAATCCATCGCATTTGCAGCATTAAATGAAGGAAAAATATTTGATTATATTTATGGAAAAAAGACTGGTAAAGGAGCACTGCCGTTGATTCTTGTACCGACGACCTGCGGAACCGGAAGTGAAGGAAACTGTTTTGCAGTGCTGACAGATGATGAGACGAAGGACAAAAAGTCTTTGCGGGATTATTCTGTGATTGCCAAAGCATCTGTTATTGATCCGGAACTGATGATGACAATGCCGAAGAAAGTTCTGGCATCGGTTGGCTTTGATGCGCTCTGCCATTGTATGGAAGCATATTTAAGCAAAGCATGTGCGCCGGTAACGGAAATATTTGCAAAAGAAGGAATTCGATTGATCGGTGAAAATCTGGTTAAAGCCTATGAAAATTATGAAGATAAAGATGCGTGGGGAGCGATTTCACTTGCAAGTACTTATGGCGGAATGGTGATCAATCAGGCAGGAGTTGCAGCGCCTCATGGCCTGGAACATCCGGCAAGTGGGCTTAGAAATATTACACATGGAAGAGGACTTGCGGCACTGACGCCGGTTATTTATAAGAAGAGTATTCCGGCAGCACCGGAAAGATTTGCTGAAATTGCAAGACTTCTCGGCGGGAAAGATGAAAATGAACTGGTTGATATTTTAGAGCAGTTATTGGAAACGCTGGAACTTAAAACATCTCTGGGCAACGAAGGTGTAAAAATGGAAGATGTAGACTGGATGACAGAGAATGCATTCAAGGTATCTCTTGCAAGCATTAATAATCACCCGAGAGTATTTACAAAAGAAGAAGTGCGGGAGATTTATATAGAAGCGATGTAATGCTGCCAGAGACAGTTTGTGGAAGCATGAAGTGAGTAAGAACCTGAGAGTATTATATTAAGTAAAGAATTATAATAAGGCGGTGGTATAGAATTGGATATCTATAGCACCGCCTTGTTTCATCGCTATGATTAAATTTAATGACGATTCATCGTCTGAAAAACTAAAACAGCAGATGAACCAGGGACATAGAGTAATTTATATCTAAACTTTGTTTTTTGCATCTTTACAGACAAGGATGTGATCCAGAATATGAAAAGCAACCTCTTCCTTGCTCATGATCGGAAGCTCTATAGTGGTATCTTTCGTCAGGATTGTCACGATATTCGTATCTGTTTCAAAACCGGCGCCGGCTTCTTTTAAGTTGTTAGCGATTACCATATCTAAATGTTTCTTATCCAGTTTCTTTCTGGAATTTTCAATCATGTTCTGCGTTTCCATAGAAAAGCCACATAAAAACTGCCCCGGTTTTTTGTGATCGCCGAGGTATTTTAAAATGTCATCGGTGCGTTCCAGTTCAATAGAAAGCTGTCTGTCTGCTTTTTTTGTCTTTTCAGAAGCAACAATAGCAGGACGGTAATCAGCGACAGCAGCAGCTTTGATGATGAGATCCATGTCGGCACTTCTCTCGGTGACTGCTTCGTACATATCACATGCAGTTACGACAGGAATTGTTTCAACAAAAAGCGGAGGAGTCAGGGAGGTTTTTCCGGTTACGAGAGTGACATCCGCACCACGTAGCATACAGGCTCTGGCAAGATTATAGCCCATTTTCCCGGAAGAATGATTGGTAATATAACGGACTGGATCAATTGCCTCCTGGGTAGGTCCGGCTGTGATTAGTACTTTCATGCCTGTCATATCTTTTTCGCATGCACATGTTCTGTAAATATATTGAAGCAAAGTATCCGGCTCCGGCATTTTTCCGGCTCCGGTGTCACCACAAGCGAGACGTCCGCTTGCCGGTGTGATGACTTCCATTCCATAAGACTGCAGGCGTTTCAGATTATCCTGTGTGATTGGATTCTCATACATGGCGGTATTCATTGCCGGAGCAATCAGTTTTGGCGCTTTGCTTGCGAGAATCGTTGTTGTCAGCATATCATCAGCAAGACCGTGTGCCAGTTTTGCAATGACGTTTGCAGTTGCAGGGGCAACCATGATGACATCTGCCATCTGTGCAAGAGATATGTGTTCTACTTTAAATTCAAAATTGCGGTCGAAAGTATCAATGATACATTTGTGCCCGGTCAGAGTTTCAAATGTGACAGGTGTAATAAAATTTGTTGCATTTTCAGTCATGATCACATGGACATCTGCGCCGTTTTTTACAAGACTGCTTGCAAGAGTTGCAGTTTTGTATGCGGCAATGCCACCTGTTACGCCAAGCAAGACATGTTTATCTTTTAAGTTCATAAAAAAACCTCTTTCTATTCTGATATTTTCTAGTATTCTAATGTTCACTATATCGTTTTTTTCAGAATCTTGCAAGTGGATGACTTTCCTGTGGTATGAAATGCTTCATAATATGAAAGACAAACTTATACTAAACGCTAAATAATTTATAACATTTAGCGAAAACGATTGTTAAAATAATTGCAAAGATGACGATTCTCTTCTTTCATTCTGGCGGTGGTATGACAATCAGTGGTGGAGAAGTGTTTTTACAGGCAGATTTTGCACAGAAGATTCTGAAGTCCTGCATAGAACAGAGAATTAAAGAGAATCTGATTCGTTTAAATAAAGAATTTAAAGAAGATATCCATATCCGAATTTCGACGATTCCGACAGTAAATTTATCTGAAAAAAATATGAAAGAAATTCCTTCCGAAAATCTATCATAAAGCAAAGATTGTAGAATTATAAAGTACGTAAAATTATACAAGAAAATCCTTGTGCTATCGTGTCTGGGATGATACAATAACGAGCGTAATTGTATTGTATCCTGCAAGGCAGGAATGATAACAAGGAGGAATTGAATAATGAAAACAAAGAAACACGACACAAAGTGGATGGTAAGTGTTGCACTTATGGCAGCAATTGTAATCGTACTGGCGAACACACCGCTTGGGATGATCCAGCTTCCGATTATTAAGGCGACAACGGTACACATCCCGGTAATTCTCGGAGCGATTTTACTTGGACCGGCAGCAGGAGCAATTCTTGGCGGCGTATTTGGTATTTGCTCTCTGATCAGCAACACGATGGCTCCAACATTGTTATCCTTTGCGTTCTCACCATTTATGAGCACAACAGGACTTACTGGTGCAGTAAAGGCAATCTGGATATCTGTAGGATGCAGAATTTTGATCGGAGTAGCTGCAGGATGGCTCTGGATTTTGTTTGAGAAGATTAAGATGAATGCAGTTATTGCACTTCCAATTGTTGGATTTGCAGGATCAATGGTGAATACAATCTGTGTGATGGGAAGTATTTATCTCTTGTTTGCAAAGCAGTATGCAGAAGCAAAAGATGTTGCGGTCAGTGCAGTATGGGGCCTTGTCATGGGAACCGTAACAGCATCCGGAATCCCGGAAGCGATTGCAGCAGCAGTGCTTGTACTCGCAATTGGAAAAGTCCTGCTCAGTGTATTCAAGAAGATGGATATCGGAATAGGACGTGCAGAAGTGGCAAAATAAATATAATACAGAATATAATTATAAGGCGGCAGATTTTTCTGTCGCCTTATTTATGCGATAGGAAATCATGCCTTCTAAATAAAGAGATATAAAAATTAAATGAAAAAATTTAGAAAAAGTATTGACATATAGTGCTGATCTGTGGTATAAATATCTAGTGTCAATCGCACAGACAAGCACATAGGGGATTGGTCAAGTGGTATGATAGGGGTCTCCAAAACCTTTGGCGGGAGTTCGATTCTCTCATCCCCTGCTCCTTAAGAATCTGAAAGTTAAGACTTTCAGATTCTTTTTGTGTTATAAGAAAGAGCAATTTTTAGTATTCTGTATTATATGTAAATGGTTTTGATACTGATGGGAACGAACAAAGTACCAGAAGAAATCTAAGAAAAATGAAAATGATTTCCAAATTATATTGACAAGATTAAATGCTGTGATAGAATGAAAACGATTTCCAAATTGAAGGGGAGAGATCGAAATGGCAAAAGCCAGATACAAGACAAAACAGATGACAGAGTTAGTTAATTATTTGAAATCTATACAAGGACAGCATGTTACTGTACAGGAAATTTTGTGTTAATAGCTGTAGTTTCTCTGTTTCCGGCATACTGTTGGATTTTGCTTACGTTCTCCTTGGTAAGCCAGAAGGTCAGGATAAATGATTGAATAAAACGTTTCTGGAAAATAGGATGGTATAAAAAGATACCGTCTTGTTTTTGTATGCTTTTTTAGAAAATATGCAAAATAACGGAGGGTTTTATTCATAAAAAAGCAAGAACATGGAACTGACCATGTTCCTTGATAATGGTGTGGATTTACACAGCTATCAACCGACAACAGCAGATCTTGCAAAAGTATCAGATTGTGATCTGTTCATCTATGTAGGAGGAGAGTCTGATGCATGGGTAGACGGTGCACTGAAAGAAGCTTTGCAGTAGGAGGTTCCGATATGCAGACAGCTATACAAAAAGATTTTCCGAACAGGAAAGAAATAGTCAGGATGAATACCCTAAAGATGAGACAGAGATAGAGGTAACTGGTACATTCGAAACATATAAAGAATCCGAAGATGATATGTTGTATGGTCATCTTGTAAATTCAAAATTACAGATAAAATGAGAAAAGAAAAGAAAAAAATGAAACTGATTACAAAGAAAATAAAAGAATACATAAAGAAAAGTAAAAGAGCAAAGCTATATGGAATATTCGGAATGATATATCTGATTATGGTTATATTTGTTATGAATGATGCCTGGTTGTATCAGACGCCGATTGCAAAACTGACAAAAGTTGAGACAAGCAAGGTGGGAGAGAATAAGAGCACCCGTGGAACACATGAGATCAAATATAAGCAAAAGATTCGGGGTGTCGTGCTGAATGGGAAAAATAAAGGAGAAGTTGTTGACTTTTCCAATGAATACACAGATACAGGAATGTTGAAACAGAAATATCACAAAGGCGATAAAGTACTGTTGAGTGGATCTTACAGTAATGTGGGTTCCGGTATTCAAGGAAAGAAAAGGGATGCTGAACTTGTCATATTATTGGGACTTTTGATATTTATATTGATGACCATTGCGGGAAAGAAAGGCATACTCACTATCGTGACGGTGGGAATCAACATCATAATATTTGCAATCGGATTTCTAAGTAGTAGTGATGAGGCAGACGTGGTAGCAATCTGTAATAAAATGGTAATTTTCTTTGCAGTTTTTACATTGGTTGGTTTAAACGGAATCCATAGAAAAACATGGGCAGCGCTAGTGTCAACATTGCTCGTACTGGCGATGATCATGGGAGTATTTGACGTTGTGATTCGTCATGTTGATGAGTTAGATTATTCTACGATGGAATATTTGGGAAGCATTGATACTCCAGACAAGATTTTTCATGCGGAGATTTTGTTGTCTGGACTTGGAGCGATTATGGATGTTGCAGTGGCAATTGCAGCGGCGCTGAGTGAACTTGTTACGAAGAAGCCGGAAGTTACATTCCGGGAGTTGTTTCGGTCCGGAAGAGAGATTGGATATGACATTATGGGAACAATGATTAATGTGTTGCTTTTTGTATTTGGATGTGGTTTGATTCCGATGTGTCTGATCAGAATGAATAACAGTGTTCGGCTTATGACGATTATCAGATTGCATATACCTTGCGAATTATGTAGATTCTTTGTAGAGAGTATTGGAATTGTATTGGCAATACCTGTATCCATTCTGATCACATCTGTGATGATGAAATTAACAGTGAGGAAGGTGAAGAAGACATGTTGATAATACTTGGTTTGCTGTTACTGTTCTTGATTGTCGTTATTGGTGGAGACAGAGGGGTTGTATCCATTATTTCATTGTGTGGAAATATGCTGTTTCTAAGTTTGGCAATCTGGCTCATGGCCGCGGGTGCACCGGTGCTTCTGGTTACAGTCGGAGCAGCTGTCATTATTTCCTGCATAACGTTATTTTATCAAAATGGCACAAATGTCAAGACAAAGAGTGCATTTATAGCAACATTACTGACAATGACAGTTCTATTTGTTTTTATCTATATAATAGTATGGAGCAGCGAAACAGGAGGGCTGAATGAGATTCAGGCGGCGGAAGAGGATGTGTTGTATTATAATATGGACCTTGATATCAATATGCGTAATGTTGCAATAGCTGTGATTATACTCAGTACATTAGGAGCTGTGCTTGATATGGCGCTTACTGTGACAACTTCTGTATATGAAATCAGCATTCATAAACCGGATATGAGTATTGTGGAAATTATAGAAAGTGGAATACAGATTGGAAGAGAAGTAATCGGAACAACAGTGAATACATTACTATTTGCTTATCTTGGAGAATCTTTATTGCTATTTTCGTATTTGAAGATGCGGAATTATACGCTGGAAACATTATTGAATTCAAAAATACTGTTTCAAAATTGTGTATCTATGATATTTGGCGCGATTGCATGCGTTATCGTGATGCCGATGGCGGCATTATTGATAGGTAAACAAAGCAGAAAAGCCTGAAAATAGATAAAAGACATTCAAATTATTTGACAAGGTATTCCTACTTTTGGTATCATGGTGACTGATTCATGTATCAATTTAGTCATGTGAAGTCCACAAAAGAAAAAGCAGGAGTGAGAAATATGAGAAACGTGGTGGAGATTCTGGATGAATTGCAGACAAGGGCAGGGAAGGATCCGGATTTGCGAAAACAGCTTCTTGGGACGCGCCTGGAATCCGATCCGGTGAGTGCTTTTTGCAGAACTTGCCGTGGGATGGGATACGAGCTATATGAGATGGAGCTGATTGCCAGTGGTGAAGAATTTCACGCGGCAATGAAACGCAGCACGAATGGCGGTGGTGAGAATTCCCCGATGCTGACAGCAGAAGATGACTTCTATGAATTATTTTTCTCTAGCCTGGAAAGCCTTGATGGAGCTAAGACTGAAGATACAGAGAAAAACTAAAGAATAGAGGAGAAATAAAAAATGTGGTTTTGGCTTGCATTGATTGCACTTCTTTGCTGGAGTGGCTCAGATCTTTTTTCGAAGATTGGCTGCCGTAATGGTAATGAAAAGTACAATCATTTAAAAATGGTAATTGCTGTTGGTGTAGTTATGGGTATCCATGCGGCGATTGAGATATTTGTTCAGGGAGTAGAGATTAACCTTCATGTAATCTGGACATATTTACCGGTATCTTTATTATATATCGGTTCTATGACACTGGGATATCTGGGACTGCAGTACATTGAATTGTCCATCTCTTCACCAATCTGTAATGCATCCGGCGCACTTGTAGCAGTAACAACGCTGGTAACCGGACAGTTTGATACAGAGCATAAGGCAATACTGATTGCAGTTATTCTTGTATGCGTCGGAGTAATCGGCCTGGGTGTTGTTGAGTCCAAAGAGGATGATGAGCTTCGCAAGAAGCGTCAGGAAGCAGGAAATTATCAATATGCGAAGAGTTGGCTGGCTCTGGCACTGCCGCTTGCATATTGCCTTTTGGATGCAGCAGGGACATATGCAGATAACCGTGTTCTTGAGACACTGAATGAAAGCAGTGCAAATGTAGCATATGAGCTGACATTCTTCATCGCAGCTGTTGTCTGCTTCATTTATGTGATTGTGATCAAGAAAGATCATTTTACATTGAGATTAGAAGTTCCAAAGTATACAGGAGCTATTTGTGAAACAGCAGGACAGTTTGCTTACATTTTTGCAATTGCAGACAGTAAGCATCTTACAATGAGCGCGCCGATGATCTCATCTTATTGCGTTGTGTCGGTTTTGTGGAGCCGTATCTTCCTAAAGGAGAAGCTTTCATGGAAGCATTATTTGATGATCCTGTTTGTCGCAATCGGTATTGTGATCATGGGAGTATATGACGTATAAGATTATTAGATTGCAGAATTCAGGCAGAATGTATACAAAAAGAGTATATAGAAAACAGAATAAATATTCAGTTATAAAAAGCAGATTCCGTATGAAGAGCATTCATACAGAATCTGCTTTTTGCGTCGCTATAATATTTATAGAAATCAGCCAGTGGCAGGTTCGGTAGGGTCTATTGTTATAATTATTCGGTTACCTTTGCAAACTGGCTGTTGTATAAGTCTTTGTAGAAACCGCCGGCGTGCATCAGTGCATTGTGTGTTCCCTGTTCGATTACTTTTCCGTCTTTCATCACAAGGATGAGATCGGCGCTTCGGATCGTTGAGAGACGGTGTGCAACGATGAAACTGGTACGTCCTTGCATGAGTCTGTCAAACGCTTCCTGAATCTGCACTTCTGTACGTGTGTCGATACTTGAAGTTGCCTCATCAAGAATCAGCATAGACGGCAGACAGAGCATGACACGCGTAATGCAAAGGAGCTGCCTTTGTCCCTGGCTTAAGCTGTCTTCGTGGAGCATCGTATCCAGCCCATCCGTCAGACGACGGATGAATCCAAGACTGTGGGATCGTTTAGCTGCTTCGAGAATTTCCTCATCTGTTGCGTCAGGCTTTCCGATACAGATATTCTCGCGGACAGTCCCGGATTTAATCCATGTATCCTGAAGAACCATGCCAAAACTGTGTCTCAGAGAATGGCGGGAAATCTCTTGAATGTTCTGTTCATCAATGGAAATAGAACCGCTCTGAACATCATAGAACCGCATAAGCAGGTTAATAAGTGTTGTTTTTCCGCAGCCTGTAGGACCAACGATCGCTATACGCATACCCGGTGTTACGTTTAAATTAAAATCACGGATCAACTCTTTTGACGGATCATAACTGAAGGATACGTTATCAATGGTCACTTCTCCTTTTATATCTGTCAGCTCATTTGCTGAATCCGCAGATTCCGGCTCTGCTTCCAGAAGCTCAAAAATGTGGGAAGCACATGCAAGCGCATTCTGCAACTCTGTAATGACGGAACTGATATCGTTAAATGGTTTCATATACTGGTTTGCATAGGAGAGCATAACGGACAGCCCGCCGACGGTCAACATTCCATAAGGAACAAGGAAGGCACCTAGAAGCGCTACACCTGCGTAAATGATGTTGTTGACAAAACGTGTGGACGGATTTGTCAGACTGCTGTAAAAGACAGCTTTCTGGCTGTATTCTTTCAGATCCTGATTGATCTCATCAAAGCGTGTAGATGCTGTGGTTTCATATCCAAAAGCATGTACGATTTTCTGGTTTCCAATCATTTCTTCAATAAGAGCTGTCTGCTTTCCACGTGTAGTACTTTGCTTGTGGAACATCTCATAAGAACGAGAAGAAATAAATTTCGCAACAAAGAAACTAAACGGTGTCAATACGATGACAAGTAAAGTAATCCAGATATTTTTGGATAACATGAAAAGTAAAGTTACAATAATTGTTACAATTCCGGAAAACAACTGAGTGAAGCCAAGAAGCAGACCATCAGATAATATGTCTGTGTCTGCAATGACACGGCTTACAATGTCTCCGGTACTGTGTCCGTCCAGATAAGAAAGTGGCAGACGCTGAATCTGCCGGATCGCTTTTGAACGGATATCCTGTACGGTACGGTAAGTCAGCTGGTTATTGATCATATTCATAAACCAGGTAATGATACTGGAAAGGATAACCAGAGTTGTTATGCGACCGAGGAAATATATCATTTTATGGAAATGTACCTGATGCTCCGCGATGATCTGGTCAATCGCATCTCCGAACAGGATTGGCACATATAACTGCATGACGACAGTGATGCAGGCAAACAGGATAGACAGAATCAGAAGGAAGCGATATCTTCCGATAAAACGTAATACTTTCCAGAGAGTTGTTAAGCTTTTCTGGTTGGAGCTGTTTTTGTTCGGGTTCATACGTTTGCCTCCTTTCTTCCTTTATTGCGTTCTTCCGGAAATTGCGAATAATAGATTTCCTGATAAATACTGCAATGTTCTAATAAGTCATCATGAGTTCCGGTACCGACAAGAGATCCATCATCCAGTACAAGGATGAGATTTGCCTGACGGATGCTGGCTGCACGCTGGGAAACAAGGAAAGTTGTTGTTCCTTTGCAGTAATTATGCAGTGCTTTTCGAAGTGCTGCGTCTGTGGCAAAATCAAGTGCGCTGGCACTGTCGTCCAGAATTAGAAGCTCCGGATGTTTGACAAGTGCACGGGCGATCGTCAGACGCTGACGTTGTCCGCCGGAGAGGTTACGTCCGTTCTGTGCAATATCAAAATTAAGACAACCTTCTTTTGCTTCTACAACATCTCTTGCCTGTGCAACATCCAGTGCATTCCAGAGCTCCTCATCTGTTGCATCCGGATTGCCCCAGTGGAGATTATCGCGGATGGTGCCTTTGAACAGAACGGATTTCTGCGGAACGACGCCGATTCTGTCGCAGAGATCATTACGGCTGTAATCTTTTATGTTTTTTCCATTAAAAAAAACTGAACCGGCAGTTGCATCGTAGAATCTGGCGATCAGATTTACCAGTGTAGACTTGCCACTTCCGGTACTGCCGATAATGCCGACGGTTTGTCCCCTCTTTACAGAAAATGAAACGTCACTCAGGCTGGCGGCACCTGCGCCCTCATAAGTAAAGCTGACATGCTCAAAAGCAACGGCTGTGTCGGTATTGTCATTGTCCGCTTTTGTTTCTTCCGGATAAGTCATGGAAGAAGAAAGGTTGAAGACAGAAGCTACACGATCTGCGCATGCCATGGATTTATTCAGAGTGATAATGAGGGAAGCCAGTTTGATGAGCTCCACAATAATCTGAGCCATGTAGTTATAAAGGGCAACGACCTGTCCCTGCTTTAAATTTCCAAGATTTACTTCAATTCCGGCTTTGTAGATCAGAAAGACCGTTGCCATATTGATCAACAGATAAGTCAGTGGATTTAACAATGCAGAAATACGTCCGACAAATTCATTTAATTTTGTCAAAGCGAGGTTGGCACTGTCAAAGTCGCGAACAGAACTTTCTTCCTGGGAGAAAGCCCGGATAACACGTACACCGGTTAAATTCTCGCGCGTAAGCCCGGTTACATGATCTAAGTGTCCCTGTACTTTTTTGAAAAGCGGGATGCTGACAAGCATGATTGAAAATACGACGACAAATAAAATTGGGATCGCCAGAACAAAGATCAGGGCACAGCGCACATTGATCATAAATGCCATAACCATTGCACCGATTACAATAAAAGGACTTCTAAGAAGAAGACGAAGCCCAAGATTCAGACCGTTCTGTACCTGGTTTACATCATCGGTGATCCTTGTGATCAGCGTGTCTGTACCAAGTGTATCCAGCTCTGTAAAGGAAAGCGTCTGAATATGGTCGAACAGAGCCTGTCTTACTTTTGTAGCAAAGCCTACGCTGGCTCTTGCGGCGTAAAATTGTGCCGTAAAGCTGCAGGCAAGTCCGATTGCTGCCATCAGGAGCAGGATAAGAAATTGCTGTAAAATGTAAATACGGTCATTGTTCACAATGCCCACGTCGATGATCCGTGCCACAACCAGTGGTACGATCAGATCGAAAACGACTTCCAGAAGTTTGAAAAAGGGAGCCAGAAAGCTCTCTTTTTTATAACTCGAAAGATAAATTACAAGTTTTCGCATAAAGAATCCTCCATAGTTATTTGATATTACATAAATTGTGCAAATATGGATGCACCGATAACTGTGATAAGTCCCGACACCGCAATGGAAAGACTGCTCATTGCACCTTCAATCTCGCCCATTTCCATAGCTCTTGCAGTACCGATGGCGTGCGAAGCACTTCCGATAGCAATTCCGCGTGCAATCGGTTCTGTAATTCGGAAATGGCGACAGATAAACGGCGCAATAATATTACCGAGAATACCGGTCAGGATAATTACGGCAACCGTTAATGTCACATATCCGCCAAGCTCTTCTGATACACCAATGCCAATTGCTGTTGTAATAGACTTCGGAAGGAATGTAATGTATTCTTTGTGGGATAAGCCGAAGAATACAGCCATTGCAAGAATGGAACATAAGGATGCAAAAACTCCGGAGAAGATTCCACATATGACAGCAGCCAGATTTTTCTTCAGCAGCTCGAACTGTTCATACAATGGAATTGCCAGACAGACGGTTGCAGGCGTGAGCAGATAACTCAGGTACTGTGCGCCACTGTAATAAGCTTTGTAATCAATGTGGGTGACCGCAAGCAGGGCGATAATAGATGCCACAGAGATGAGGAGCGGGTTTAGTATAGCCAGCTTAAACTTGCCCTGTAGGGCGTGACCAAAGCCATAAGCGATCAGACTTATTGTGACGCCGAAGAAGACAGAGTTTTCAAAAAAATTCATGAGTCCTTCCTTTCCTGATTGTCTTTGCTTTTTGAAAAGCGGATAAATGCCTGTGTCGTGTGACCGGCGACAATCATAACAAAGATGGTAGATAATACCGTTATAATAAGGTAAGTTCCGATTTTGGAACCGATGGTTTTCCAGGATTCGATCAGACCTACGGCCGCAGGAATGAACATGAGTGGCATGATTTCTATGAGAAATTTGCCGGAATCCTTCACGGAATCAATATGTACAATTCCAAAATGCAGACAGAGAAGCATCAGAACAAGACCGTAGATACTTGCCGGAACCGGGAGAGGAATCAGATAATTCATAATCTCTCCGATAAAAGAGATGGCAAGAATAATGTCAAATTGTTTAATAAATTTCATTTGTTACAACTCCTGTGATTGATTTTCTGTTGTTTGACCAGAGCGATTTTCCAAAAGGTCGGCTAAGCTAATGCCAAAAAAGAAATCATGCACCATAGAATCGAATTTTTGCCACATTGGTAATGTGAGACAGCACGAAGCACGGTCACAGGATTCAGCATCCGGTGCAAGACAGGCTACGGAAGATAAATTACCTTCGGTAAGCATGAGAATCTCGCCAACGGTATAGTCTTTCGGTGCGCGTGTCAGCTGATATCCGCCGCCTTTTCCACGCATACCCCGTAATAGTTTCTGTTTTACAAGTGTTTTCAGGATGATCTCCAGATATTTTTCTGAGAGTTCCTGCCTTGAGGCAATTTCCTTCAGCGGAATATAACGCTCAGGATCCTGCATAGCAAGATCTAACATAACGCGAAGGGCATACCTGCCTTTTGTAGAAATCATATTTTTTTCCTCCAATCATCAATAACCTATTATAGCGGAGGGTAATAGGGGATTCAAGACAAGAAGCAAAAAAAGTTGACAATGAAAGGAAAAAGAAAGTATGATAACACCAAATGCCACACAGGAAGGAGCAGGGAGGATGACACTGGCACAATTAAAATATGTAGTTACAGTTGCAAAGGCAGGTACGATGACAGAAGCTGCAAAAGAACTGTTTATTTCACAGCCGAGTCTGACAAAATCAATCAAAGAGCTGGAAAAAGAAATGCATGTGCGGATCTTTGATCGGACCAACAAAGGAATTGTTGTATCAAAAGACGGTGAAGAATTTCTTGCATATGCAAGACAGGTGTTGGAACAGGCAGAACTTCTGGAAGAAAAATACATGAATAAAAGTGCCAGAAAACAGGAATTTTGTGTATCGACGCAACATTATTCTTTCGCAGTAAACGCTTTTGTTGACTTGATTAAAGAATATGGAAATGAAAAATATGATTTTTCTCTACGCGAAACACAGACATATGAAATCATTGAAGATGTGGCAAGTCTGAAAAGTGAAATCGGAATCTTATATAAGAACTGCTTTAATGAAGCGGTGATCGACAAGCTTCTGAAGTCGAATGATCTCCGCTTTGAGAGACTGTTTGTCGCACGACCGCATATTTTTGTAAGTTCCGGAAGTCCGCTTGCAGGCAGGAAAAGCGTGACAATGGAAGAACTGAAACCATATCCGTACCTGTCGTTTGAACAGGGAGAGCATAATGCATTTTATTTTTCGGAGGAAATATTCAGCATGGTGGAGCGTCCGAAAAATATTCGTGTAAGAGACCGGGCAACATTATTTAATCTGCTGATCGGTCTGAATGGATATACGGTGTGCAGTGGTGTGATTGATGAAGATCTGAATAGTTCAGACATTGTTGCAGTTCCGCTGGATGAAGAAGGTGAGATGGAGATTGGAATTCTGTTGCATAAGAAATTTCATCCGAGTAAACTTGGAGATGCGTATCTTAAGGCACTGCGGAAATATGCTACAAATCCGCTGTCACCATAGTTTTTTAGAGTTTAATTATAAATAATGCGTATAAGAAATAGTTGCTTGATATAGCTTAAAGTTATGACAAACAACTATTTTTGTGTATTTTACGAATAACAGGAATGCCGATATAATAGCCATTGTACACAAGATACCAAAGCAAATAAAAATAGATTACAGAGGAGGAATTACAATGGCAAAACAGAACACACCATTTCGATATGATTATGTAGGAAGCTTTTTGCGTCCGGAAGCGCTGAAAGTGGCAAGAAGCAAATATGAGGCAGGAACCATTACAAAAGAAGAACTGACAAGTGTAGAAGATCAGGAAATCCGCGCACTGGTTGAAAAACAGAAGGCAGCAGGATACAAAGTGCTCACAGACGGAGAGTTCAGAAGATCAACCTGGCATCTGGATTTCATGTGGGGATTTGACGGAGTCGGACACAGCAAAACAGAGACAGGACTTCCGTTCCACGGGGAAGCAGCTATGATCGATGACACTTACCTGACAGGAAAAGTAGCTGTAACAGGAGAGCATCCGTTTGTAGAGCATTTCCGTTTTGTGAAAGCACTGGAAGATGAAAACACAGTTGCAAAACAGACAATTCCTGCTCCGGCACAGTTTTTAGAACAGATGATCATGCCATTTGCAATGCCGAATACGAGCAAATATTATGAAGATACAGAAGAATTGGTGCAGGATATTGCAGAAGGATACCGTAAAGTGATCAAAGATCTGTATGCAGCAGGATGCAGAAATTTACAGTTAGATGACTGCTCCTGGGGCATGCTGGTAGATCCGAATGCAAAAGCATTTTTCGGAACAGATGAAGAAGGATTGGAAGCGATCAAAGAGCAGCTTGTTCGTATTAATAATCTTGCAATTGAAGGAAAACCAGAGGATATGATCATCAATACACATGTATGCCGCGGTAATTTTCATTCTACTTATGCAAGCAGCGGAGCATATGACAGCGTTGCAAAAGTATTATTTGCAAGAGAAAATGTAGACACATATTATCTGGAATTTGACGATGAGCGCTCCGGTGGATTTGAGCCGTTGGCAGCCGTATCGGGCGAGAAGAAAGTTGTACTCGGACTTGTGACAACAAAATCTGCGCAACTGGAAGACAAAGACAAGATTATTGCAAGAATTCATGAAGCTGCAAAATATATACCACTTTCCCGTCTGTGTTTAAGTCCGCAGTGTGGATTCGCTTCCTGCGAGATTGGAAACAAACTTACAGAAGAAGAACAATGGGCAAAACTTGCACTCGTTAAAGAAGTAGCAGAAGAAGTGTGGGGATAAAACTCTCTCTTGACAGATTCTTGCGCAGTGCTATAATAAAGGCAGTCAATTGAATAACTATCTTCAGGGCAGGGTGTAAGTCCCTACCGGCGGTAAAGCCCGCGAGCCGTAAGGTATGATTCGGTGAGATTCCGAAGCCGACAGTATAGTCTGGATGAAAGAAGATGAGAAGAATCTTTGATAAGCAATACGAAGAATCAGATTTGAACATTTAGCTCTGGAATGAACATCCATTTCAGAGCTTTTTATATTTTATATCTGATAAAATAATCAAAAGAAACTTTTAAATGTCTTGAATGAGGTAGAATTCAAGGCATTTTCTTTTTTGTTATGGCGACGAGGAAAATGCGCCATGCTTGAATGGTTGCATTTAACGACCGCTAATCAGCAAATAAAACTCGCAAAACGTGTTTTATTGCTGTAGAAAACAGGAGGTGAAAAAGGAATGACAGATGAGAAAGAATTTTATATGCAGCGTGCGATTACGCTTGCTGAAAAAGGAAAGGGAAGAGTGAACCCGAATCCGCTGGTAGGTGCTGTGGTTGTCAAAGACGGAAAGATTATCGGGGAAGGTTATCACGAATATTATGGCGGACTGCATGCAGAGCGCAATGCATTAAAGAACTGCAAAGAATCTTCGGAAGGAGCAACTCTTTATGTGACTTTGGAACCTTGTTGTCATTATGGAAAGACGCCGCCATGTACGGAAGCAATCTTAGAACACAGGATTCGAAAAGTTGTTGTAGGAATGACAGATCCGAATCCTTTGATGGCGGGAAAAAGTATTGCGCTTTTGAAATCAAAAGGCGTGGAAGTAGAAGTTGGGGTTCTGGAAAAAGAATGTATGGAACTGACACATATTTTTCGGAAATATATAACAACAAAAATTCCTTATGTATTAATGAAATATGCAATGACGATGGACGGAAAGATTGCAACTGCAAGCGGAAAATCCAAATGGATTACCGGTGAGACGGCAAGAATGTGCGTTCAGAAAACAAGACTGGAATATCAGGCGATCATGGTAGGAAGTGAAACAGTCAGAAAAGATGATCCGCTTTTGACCTGCCGGATTGCCAATGGAAAAGATCCGGTCCGTATCATTTGTGATACGTCACTTCGCACTTCAGCGGATTTGCAGATTGTGAAGACAGCAAGGCAGGTAAGGACAATTTTTGCAACATGTGAAACAAACCGGGAGAAAATAGAACTTTATCAAAAAGCAGGCTGTGAAGTTCTGGTGGTCAGTAAGAAGAATGGGAAAATAGATCTTAAAGAGCTTGTACGGAAAATCGGAGCACTTGGAATTGACAGCATTTTGCTGGAAGGAGGCGGCACATTAAATGCAAGTGCATTAGAAGCACAGATTGTGGACCGTGTACAGACTTATATTGCACCGAAGATTTTCGGAGGCACCGGAATCGGACCGGTAGGCGGTATGGGCGTTGATGAACCGGCAGATGCATATCAACTGGTGAACAGTCGGCTCAAACAGATCGGAGAAGATTTTTTAATAGAAAGCGATGTGAAATATAAATGTTTACAGGAATCATAGAAGAGGTTGGAAAGGTAAGCAGTATCCGGACAGAAGATGCCTCAATCCGTCTTCAGATCCAGACAAAGGAAATATTAAAAGATATTCATATAGGAGACAGCATCGCCGTCAACGGTATTTGTCTGACGGTGACGAAATATGACACGGACAGTTTTTGTGCAGATGTTATGCATGAGACAATGAACCGGACTTCTCTTAAACTTCTTAGAAGAGGAAGCAAAGTGAATCTGGAACGGGCAATGGCGGCAAACGGAAGATTTGGCGGTCACATTGTCAGCGGACATATCGATGGGACAGGCACAATCCGCAAAATGCAAAGAGACAGTATTGCAATATGGTATACGATTGAAACAACAGCTGGGATACTACACTATATAGTAGAAAAAGGATCGATCACAATCGATGGAATCAGTCTGACAGTAGCGGCAGTTGACGATAAAACCTTTCAGGTATCTGTTATTCCACATACACTGAGTCATACTGCATTGCAGGAAAAGAAAGTGGGGGATCCGGTAAACCTGGAAACAGACTGTATCGGAAAATATGTGGAAAAATTCTTGCGGGAAAGGAACAGTAATTTGCAGAAACCAGAAGGAAATACAGATAGAAAAAATGGTAAATCTTCAAAATCAGGTGGAATTACGGCAGAATTTCTGGAACGTTACGGGTATTAACAGACAGGAGATCAAGAGGAAACTGTCGATGACAGGTTCAGCAGAGAATTAATAATTTAGTAAAATAGAAGGAGAGAAACTATGAAATTTCAAAAGATAGAAAATGCTTTACAAGCATTGCGGGATGGGAAAAATATTCTTGTTATGGATGACGAGACCAGAGAGAATGAAGGTGATCTGATCTGTGCGGCACAGTATGCGACAACAGAAAATGTAAACTTTATGGCAGTGCATGCGAAAGGGCTAATCTGTATGCCGATGAGCAAAGAAGTAGCAGCAAGCCTTTCACTGGCACCAATGGTTGCACACAATACAGATAATCACGAAACTGCGTTTACCGTATCTATTGACCATGTGGATACAACAACCGGAATATCAGCAGAGGAACGTGGATTTACAGCAAGAAAATGCATTGAAGACGGTGCAAAACCGGAAGATTTCAGGCGACCGGGACATATGTTCCCGCTGGTTGCAAGAGACGGCGGTGTGCTGGTACGGAACGGACATACAGAAGCAACCGTAGATCTTATGCGCTTAGCCGGGCTTAAAGAATGTGGGCTGTGTTGTGAGATCATGAAGGAAGACGGTACGATGATGCGTACAAGCGAATTAAAAGCATTTGCAGAAAAACATGGAATTCCGACAATGACTATCAAAGAGCTGCAGGAGTACAGAAAAGTAAAAGAAACACTCGTTTCCTGCGAGGCAGTAACGAAGATGCCGACAAAATACGGATTATTTACTGCGTATTGTTATGTGAATAAATTGAATCAGGAACATCACATTGCGCTTGTTATGGGCGAGATCGGAGAGGGAGAAAATGTGTTATGCCGGGTACATTCGGAGTGCCTTACCGGAGATGTATTTGGATCTCTCCGTTGCGACTGTGGACAGCAGTTTGAATGTTCCATGAAAGAAATTGCAAAAGAAGGACGCGGAGTACTTTTATACATGCGGCAGGAAGGACGCGGAATCGGTCTGGTTAATAAATTAAAGGCTTATTGTCTGCAGGATAATGGGATGGATACACTGGATGCAAATCTGGCACTGGGATTTGAGGCAGACCAGAGAGAGTACTATATCGGAGCACAGATTTTAAGAGAGCTTGGAATCCGTTCGCTTCGTCTTCTGACAAACAATCCGGATAAAGTATATCAGCTCCAGGATTACGGAATGGAGATCAGCAAGCGCGTACCGATCCAGATGGATGCAACGAATTACGATTTGAAATATTTGAAGACAAAGCAGGAACGTATGGGACATTTATTACAATTTTAAACAGACAAAACAGAGGGATAATTTTGACAGAAGCAGATTGTTCAGGAACAATACATAAATAAAACAGAGCCGGAAATGACTCTGAAAAAAGAAAAGAGGATAAGACATGAATACATTAGAAGGAAAATTAGTTGCAACAGACATGAAAGTAGGAATCGTAGCAGGACGATTTAATGAATTTATCACATCAAAGCTGGTAGGTGGAGCAATGGACGGATTGCTCAGACATGATGTGAAAGACGAAGATGTAGATATCGCATGGGTACCTGGAGCATTTGAAATCCCACTGGTTGCATCGAAAATGGCAAAAAGCGGAAAGTACGATGCAGTGATTTGTCTTGGCGCGGTTATCCGCGGAGATACAACGCATTATGATTACGTTTGCAATGAAGTGTCCAAAGGAATTGCGACAGTTTCCCTGGAAAGCGGAATACCGGTTATGTTTGGAGTGCTTACAACAGAAAACATTGAACAGGCAATTGCGCGCGCCGGAAGTAAAGGCGGAAATAAAGGATATGATTGTGCACTTGGCGCGGTTGAGATGGTTAATCTGCTCAGAACAATATAAGCGAGAAGGAAGTAGCAGAAAATTTATATTTTCCTTTACCTGTTTATGCGAAATGATATAAAATATAAAGTACAAAAACCTGCATGAAAGGTCAGAGAGGAAAAGAAATAAATGAAGCAATCATTTTTTTCAAAGGATCCGGTGTTTTACCGGTCCTTTTTCAAGTTGATGGCAGTGATCGCATTGCAGAATTTGGTAGCATACAGTGTCAACATGCATTGAAAGACCCCTTATTGTCTATGTACCGGTTAAGTGCGCAGGCAACTTTATATGCAGATCATTTTATGATGATCATGAGTGTGGTTATGGTTGGAATGGCGTATCAAATGCCGGTTGGAGTGGGGCTCATTCAGGGTGGTGGAGATACAAAATTTTCCATGTATCTTAACCTGATCTCGGTTTGGGGGATTGTCATGCCATTATCCTTTTTAACTGCATTTTACTGGAAACTTCCAGTTGAAATAGTAGTGATCGCAGTTCAGTCAGATCAGATATTTAAGTGTCTGCCGATTTTTCTGCGTTTTAAAAGTTATAAATGGATTCATAAGCTAACAGGCTAACTCCCTGATCTTTGGATCCTTCTTTCAATTATATTTATAGTGACAAAGATTGCACTAAGCCACAGGTAGTTGGTGATGTGTTTAGTGGTAACGTGGTTGTCAGTGTATTTGTTGTATCACTGCTGTTGAGTTTATTATTACCAAAAGAAGGAGGAAGCATAGGATGAAAGTATTAATGATCAATGGAAGTCCACATGTAAAAGGAAACACAAAAGTTGCTTTAGAAGAGATGGTGAAGATTTTTCATGAAGAGGGAATCGAGACAGAGATTCTCGATATCGGAAACAAAGACATCCGAGGATGTGTTGCCTGTTATACATGTATGGAAAAAGGAAAATGTGTTTTTGATGATATTGTAAATGAATCCGCAGCAAAATTTGAAGCATGTGACGGTCTTGTAATTGCGAGTCCTGTTTATTATGCATCCGCAAATGCAACATTGATCGCTTATCTGGATCGTCTGTTCTACAGTACACATTTTGATAAGACGATGAAAGTCGGAGCCAGTGTAGTTGCCGCAAGAAGAGGCGGACTTTCAGCGACTTTTGATGAACTGAATAAATATTTTACAATCTCCGGAATGCCGGTCGCATCCAGCCAGTACTGGAACAGTATCCATGGAAGAGAACCACAGGAAGCTTGTCAGGATGCGGAAGGACTGCAGACAATGCGTACACTTGCAAGAAATATGACATTCTTAATGAAGAGTATCAAGCTTGGAAAAGAAGCATATGGACTGCCGGAAAAAGAAGCAAGACGGGGAACAAATTTTATACGATGATTTACAGTCATCAAATGATGTCGCACGAGAAAGGGCGTATTTACTCGCTGTCATATAAAAAGGATTCGAGAAATGAAATCTCGAATCCTTTTTTACGCAATCATTATTGATTAAATAGTTTATTCCTTGTGAGGAAGTATGCAGTTAAAACCATTGTTCCGGTAAGTACCCAGGAAATCGGATAAATCCAGATCAACAAAGTGTAATTGTGCCAGATACGGATGGCAGTTGAGATCCAGATCAGACGCAGAACACAGGAACCAAAGACTGTAAGTGCGGCAGGTGTCATTGAGTGTCCCATCCCACGAAGTGCAGCGCCGCTGATTTCATAAGTACTTGTCAGAAGTTCCAGAGAAGTAATAATCACAAGGCGGATCATTGCATAGTGGATGACATCCGGATCTGTCGTATACAGACCGATAAAAAAGTTACGTCCGAGAACAAAGACCATACTTAAAATCCCGCAGAAAATCATACTTGCAAGCATGGCTTCCCGAAAGACTTTCTTGCAACGGTCATACATTTTTCCACTGTAATTCTGACTTGTGAAAGTCACTGTTGTCTGCGCAAATGCATTTACGATAAAATAAGTAATGTATTCAAAATTTAACGCAGTAGAAGAACCGGCAATCGCCTTTGAGCCAAAACTGTTGATGGAAGACTGGATACAGACATTGGCAACAGAAAAGACCATGCCCTGCAGTCCGGCAGGAACACCGATTTTTAAAATACGGATAAGTTCCGAAGTGTTGATTTCGAGCTTTTTAAAAGAAACCCGGATCGGTTCTTCTTCATGCAGTAAAAACAAGATGACAAGCAGTGCACTTACACCATTTGCAACAACTGTAGCAATACCGGCACCGGCAACATCCATGTGGAAACAGGCAACAAGCAGGAAATTTAATATTACATTTACCACACCGGAAACAATTAATGCCAGAAGTGGTCGTTTTGTATCTCCGATACTCCGAAGAATCGATGCGCCGAAATCATAGAGCATCATGAAAGGCATACCGAGAAAATAGATCCGCAGATAAACGGTTGCCAGATGAAGGACATCCTTCGGTGCGCCCATGAGCAGCAAGATTGGATGTGAAATGATCTGACCAAGCAGAAGTAATAGTATTCCGCTTATAAGTGCCAGCGTAACGGCAGTATGTACAACGCTTGGAATCTTTTGCTGATTGCCTTCGCCGATATAGCCGGCGATGATTACATTTGATCCAAGTGAAATGCCGGAAAATAATGTAACCAGCAGGTTAATAACAGCCCCATTGCTGCCAACGGCAGCGAGCGCTTCACTTCCGGCAAAACGACCGACAACGGCGACACCGACAGAATTAAATAACTGCTGCATGATACTGCAGGCGGCGAGCGGAAGTGCAACGATCAGCATATTTTTGAAAATTTTGCCATGGAGCATATCCATCTGGCGCGATTCTTTTTTCGTAGTTTCATTCATATTATTAAATCTCCTGTTAAAATCGATTAATCTGTATTTATAATTAAAGTAAAGTACTATAATTCTATCTGGCAAATACATTATAGATTTCAGAAAAAAGAAATACAACCCTGATTGCAAAATTATGCGGATATGCTTATAATCTGAAATAGAGAATTCCGGCAAGGGTAATAAAAGAAAGGAAGTAGTGTAGAAATGACAGAGAACGTAAAAACTTATGTAACAGAAAAAACAAAAGAACTGATCGCGGCAACATCCTGCTCAGCAGAAGCAAAAGAAGCAGCAAATGCATGGCTTGAAGCAGTTGGGACAGAGAAAGAAGCAGAAGTAACAAAAAATTATATTGCAGAACTGGAAGAAGATATCATGCCGATCGATGGACTGATTGCATTTGCAGGATCTGATATGGGAGCAAAAGTATTCGGAGATGCTGCAAAAGGTGTACTTGCTCATGCAGAAGAGATCAAAGCAGCAGGTGCGAAGTATTGTGACTGTCCGGCATGTGCGGCATGCGAAGCAATTCTGGCAAAGAAAGACGAGATATTAGCATAATTGCGATGATGTCAGAAATCTTGATATCATAAATAAAAAACTGACATAAGAAACAGAAAGGTTTACAAGATGATAAAAGCAGTTATATTTGACATGGATGGAGTACTGATCGATACAGAGCCACTGCATTACCGATGCTGGAAAGAGATCTTAAAAGAACACTATGATGTGGAGTTTGATTATGATATTTATTTACCATGTATCGGATCAACCAGACAGTTTTTCAGAGATCTGGTAAAGGAGCATTATGGAGTGGATTTTCCGGATCTGGATGAAATGAATCGGATTATGAAGGTGAAGAAATCACAGATTGTTAAGGCAGAAGGATTTCCGGAGATGCCAGGAGTAGAAAATGCTTTAAAACAATTAAAAGAAATGGGATACAAGCTTGCAGTTGCTTCTTCCTCACCAGAGAGTGAGATTATGGATGCAATGACAAGACTTGGTCTGATGCCGTATTTTGATAGCATTACAAGCGGAGATCATGTAGAACATCCAAAGCCGGAACCGGATACGTTTCTGCTTGCGGCAGAACGGCTGAATGTTCCGACAGATAACTGCCTTGTCATTGAGGATTCTACGAATGGCGGCAGAGCAGCACTGGCAGCGAAGATGGATTGCGTATGGCTGCATAATCCACACTCCGGACATCAGGACATCCCGAATGCAATTCTGGAGATCCCGGCGTGGACGGAAGATGGCATAGAGAAGCTGGTTAAGCTGATACAGGAAATGTAGGAAAAATAGTTATTGCGTTGATTAACAGACAATAAAGGCGTTTTAGAGGAACGCGGGTGAGAAAATGATAAGACTCAGAGATATTCTTGCCATGGATATATTTCGGAATTTTAAGATTATAGCCGGGAAAAACGGCAGTGATCGGGAAGTGAAAACGGTCAGTGTTATGGATGCGCCGGATATTTATAAGTGGATGAAAGGCGGTGAGTTTTTGATTACATCTGGTTATGTAGTCAAAGATCAGCCGGAATATTTAGCTTTTCTAATTGAAAATCTGGACAAACATGGAGCATGTGCTCTGGGAATAAAGTTAGACCGGTTTATTTATGAATATCCGCAAGATGCAATAGAAAAGGCAAATAAATTGAACTTTCCCATTATTGCTATTCCATTCGAATTTGCATTTGCAGATGTGATCAATCCAGTGCTGCAGGAGGTGATTAATCATCAATCCAGAATCCTGCAATATTCGGAACGAGTGCATCAGGCTTGTACAAAGATGGTATTGGAAGATGAAGATATTTCTACTATTTTATCTTTTCTGGAAGAACATATTCATCAGGAAGCCGCATTTGTAGATACCTGTTTTGATAAAACTTATTATACGAAAGACACCGCCCAGAGGGGAATAGAAGAAACAGGGCGGTATCGGATTCATATCAATGAAGAAGAATACGGATACCTTGTATTTGGAAGTAAATGGAACGACTATGATGAATCCTTTCGGGATTATTATCAGATTGCGATTGAGCAGGCGGGCACTATTTTAATATTAAAATTACAGAAAAAACTTACAGCGCGCCAAATTGAAGCTGATTACAGAGAGCAGTTTGTGCAGGACATGTTAACCAGAAATATTAGCTCTAAAGAAGAAATCATAAATCGTGCGATGATCTATAACTGGGATTTTTATCTTGGTGGAGTCGTATTTATTGTAGATATTGATCATTTTAAAAAACAGTATTTAAAACATCTGGATGAAAATGTAAACAGACGTATGATGGAAATGATGACACGGGTTTTGTTAATCAGCAAACAGCGTGTCGGACAGGAATATGCACACTATGTGTATAGTAAATTAAGTGATCAGATTGTATTTATTATTACAGAAAAATACGAGGATGAAGAGACGTTTAGAGGAAACTTAAAGAAACTGGCAAAGGAAATTAAAGATGAGATTGCTCGTGTAATTCCATTTACGGCGACTATCGGAATTGGAAATTACAGAAAAGATATAAGCCAGATTCATGACAGTTGGGAAGAAGCTAGAAAAGCGATAGAAATTATCCGTAGTATGGAACGTGAAGATACGGTTGTATTTTATGATGAACTTGGGATTTTTAAGTTGCTGTCACTGGTAAGTCATAGTGCAGAAGCGAAAGAGTTTGAAAAACAATATATCGAAAAAATTTGTACATATGATCGAAAGCATCATACAGATATGATGGATACTTTTATTGCTCTGGTAACAAATGGATGGAATTTAAAAGTAACTTCAGAAAAGTTATTTATTCATTACAATTCTATGAAATACCGATATCGTAAACTGGGAATGATATTAGAACTGGATCTGCAGGATCAGGAAGAACGTTTAAATCTGGAACTCGCATTGAAGTTATATCAGATGCATGAAAAATAAAAATATACAGCTAATAAATTTTGTAAATAGGAATTTATTAGCTGTATATTTTTTCGAATATTTTTCGCTGTTGTCCACTTGGTACAATAATTTACTGAGAAAATAGTATCAAAAAGATGAAGAAAGTCAAAATAAAGTCTGGTATACTACGTCACATAAATAACAATACAGTATTCAAAGAAGGAGGCAGACAAATGTACGAAAATAAAGTAGGATTTTTGGACGGAGCACTGGCAACTGTAAAAAAGAATCAGATGCAGGATACAATCGGGCAGATACAAAAGAGCGGACGGTTAATTTTAAAGGGCGGACATGTTGTTGATCCAAAGAATAAAGTAGACAAACAGACCGATATCCTGATTGCAGATGGGATTGTCTGTCAGGTAGCAGATGATATCGCAGCAGAGACCGGTGATCGTGTAATTGATTGCGAAGGACTTACTGTTATGCCGGGATTGGTTGACATGCATTTACATCTTGGCGATTTATTTGAAGTAAGTACAAATCCAATTTTCTGTGCAGCAGAAGATGGCGTGACATTAGGATTATCACCGGGAGCCGGAAATACATTTATGGCACCATCTCTTCTCGGTGCGGAAGTAGATCATGGAGTTCCGATTAACCTTGGCGTTTATCTTGGAGCTGCAAATGTACTTGGAACACAGATGTCAGTAGATGAGTTGATTCGTATGTTTAAAGGCGAGATAGATGCAGATACATTATCTACAAAGATGACAAGAAATGGAATTACCAATACAACGGCTGCTTTAACGGTTGGAATTAAAGATCATATGGGACATTTTATTATGTCTGATGAAAATATTGATAAGATTTATGAAATTACTTCAAAAGCAAATCTAATTTATATGTCCCATACACAGGACCCAGAACATGCGGAAAGACTGGTCTCACTTGCAAAAGGACGTCCATTACATCTGGCACATGCTACAGCGGCAGGATGTGGAACACACATGGGAGCAGCAGAAGGTATGAAACGTGTTCTTGATCTGGTAAATGGAGACAATATTTCCGCAGAGTTTGTTACAACCATGCTTCGTGCAGGACGAGGAAGTCGTGAAGGGCTTCAACTTCCAAAAGAATCGCAGAAATTAGCATATGATGCATTGGAATCAGGAAAAGTAAAGATTCTGATTTCGGATGGACAGAATCAGGGAACAATGAAAGGATTCGGGGATACACGAGATAATATTCCGGCTATTATAGAACTTTCACAAAGTGGAGTTTTAAGCCTGAGTGATGCAGTTGCGACAATGACCTGTAATCCGGCAGCGTTAATCGGAAATAGAACAGCAAATAATTGGTGGACAGATAAGATTGGTCATCTTGGTGTTGGCGCACTTGCAAATGTTACAGTTGTAGATATGGACGATAAACTTGCAACGTACACAATCGTAAATGGAGAAATTGTATCCTTTGAAAACCGTGCGGTGAGAAGAAACTGTGGAGCAGGTGGATGGATTAGCAAATTTGGTATGGTAAGAAAGACCGGAGTAGGTGAGCTTGTAATGTTTTCGTACCAGAAATAAAGGGGAGAAGACAGTTGAAAAAAGAAAATGATAACAAGTATGCACAGATAACAACTGAACAATGCAAACAAATTCTTCAGAAATTGGTGCAGATCAATACTTGTCAGCCGGAAGGAAATGAAGGGAAACTTGCGGATGTCATATTAGAAATGTTACCAGAAAACATCGTATATAGAAAAATTAATCATTCAAAAACCCGAGCGTCTCTGATCATAAAAGTAAATGGAGAAACAGAGGAAGGCGGTATCGCATTTGTTGGTCATATGGATACGGTTGCATGTGGAGATTACAGTCAATGGAGTTATCCGCCACATGATGCTATTGTAAAAGGTGATATTCTCTATGGACGCGGATCTGCTGATATGAAGGGTGGAGACGCGGCCATGATATTGGCATTAAAATGGATGCTGGAAACAAAAAAAAGACCAAAGAAATCTATTTATTTCTGCTTTACTGCGGATGAAGAAAGTAAGGGAAGCGGAATTTGCGGAATTGTAAAAGATGGTACGGTGAATAAAGTTGATGAAATAATTATATGCGAACCTTCAGATGAGAAAATAGGTACTTGTGAAAAAGGTGCATTTTGGTTGAAAATTACGGTGCAAGGAAAGCAGTCGCATGCATCCAGACCAGACCTTGGGATTAATGCTGTTGAGTATGTAGAAAAATTAGTCGCAGAATTAAAAGAACAAGTGGAAACCGGGGAGGTGCATCCTATTCTGGGAACGACAACAGCATCCGTTACAAAACTGTGTGGCGGAATTATGACGAATATTATTCCACCAACTGCAGAAGCAGAATTGGATATACGCACAGTTCCGGGAGTCAGTCATGAACATATTTTAAAATGTACAGAAGAGATTGCAGACCGATTCAGAAAAGAAATACCGGGAATTCAAATTACCATTGAAGTGATGAATGACAGACCGGCATTGGAGACATCAAAAGATAGCCCGCTGGTGAAACAGATCATGAAAACAGCACAGATGGTGGGAATTTCAACAGAAGATAAAGGACATTATTTCTATACAGATGCATCACAGATTATTCCTAAAATATCTGTACCATTTGTAATCGCAGGACCAGGAGATGATGCACTTGCACATTGTATTAATGAACATATTTCTCTGGAAAGCGTAAGAAGATATGCAAAATTGTATCAGAAATATCTGGAAAAATATTATCTATGAGGAGGTAAAAATGGGTGAGACAGTAAAGACGAAAGAAAAAATGACTGGCGCATTACCGGGATTTATCATAAGTATAGTCATTGGATTTGCATTTTATTTTGGCTTAAAAGCATTAAGCGGTAATAATGCAGTATTTGATTATAATAATATGATTTCTGGAATTTTGGATTCTGTGCCAAAACAGATTGCCTGGTTCTTTATGAATTTTACAGAAGCACAGTTTTATGCAAGTGTATTTGCCGGAATAGGAATTATACTTGGAGGAATTGTAGCATGGATATTGGCGATCAAAAATTCAAAATATGCAGGATTTGATGTCTGCTATGGAAGTAGTACCTTATTCCCGTGGGTGTTGGCATCACAGCTCATCTCCCTGGGATTGGCAATTTTTGTATTTCGTTATATTAATGGATTTGCAGATTCATCCGTAACATGGATTGCAACATTTATTACTGTAGTAGGTGCTCCGCCGGCAGTTATGTTACTTTACGGTCCAAGCGTTCCGGCATTATTGACATCTTCCATTATCGGTGGTTTGATCTGTGCCCCTACTGCAATATGGATTGGAAACGCAATTGTGACTCCGTGGAAACTTCCGGGAGTCGTAGCAAATGTGTCAACGATGGCAATTACGGGAATTATTGTATGTATGGTTTGTAAGATTCTTCCGTGGGTAAAACCTGTGCCGGTGAAACCACATCGGACGGAGGCAGCACCGGCAGATGATGTATATAGTACAAGCTGGTTTGTACGCAGGGTTTTTGCAGATTTTACAGAAGCACAGTTTTATGGAAATGAAGTGGCATCTGCATTTTTGCTGGCAGGCGCAGTGATTGGCACAATCGTATGTGGAAATCATGGAGCATATGGCTCAGGAGCTGTACCGGCTATAATTTTATCACAGTTTGTCGGAGCGGCAACGGGAGTGTTCCTGTATGCAGAAAAATTTGATAATGGTGGCTGGTATGCAACGTATGTTCCGGTTGTCAGTGTCGGACCGGCATGTGTTCTAATGTATGGTGCGAATATTCCGGTGGCGGTATTTGCAGGTGTTCTCGGTGGAATTATAGGAGGACCGATTGCACAGTTTTTCTCAGAAAAACTGCCGGAGGGTGTACATGGAACAGTAGCGAATGTAACATCTATGACAATTTCAACAATTACGGTATCTGTTGTAATCAGTGCTCTTCCATGGTTTTAATTAATGGATATTATTATTTAAAAAAAGATACTATAAAAAGAAAATAAAAAGAACCATTGCGTGATAGATAGATTTCGATGTAATATCTATAACACAATGGTTCTTTTCTCTATTCTTTTTCACTTGGTGAATAATTATTATAGCATGAAAAAAAGCAAATGAATGAAACAGACATTTTCAGCAGGTTATTCGACATAATTGGCAGATAAAAACAGAGAAAATAAGTCAGAAAGTAATAATATTGTAAAGAAATAAAAGAATCAAGAAACAGGAAGGATTTTGAAATCATGAAAGAAATGTCATGGGAAGCATTTGAAAGGCAGTTTCCTGTACAATTAAATGAACAACAAAAGCAAGCGGTAAAAAGTGTAGACGGACCGATACTTCTCTTAGCAGTACCAGGATCCGGTAAAACGACCGTACTGGTTACAAGGCTTGGATATATGATTTTCTGTAAAGGAATCGCACCGGAGAAAATCTTGACAGTGACATACACAGTCGCAGCAACAAAAGATATGTCCAGGAGGTTTGCATCTTATTTTGGAGAAGAATTGGCTGAACGGTTAGAATTTCGCACAATCAATGGAATCTGTGCAAAAATTATACAATATTACAGCCGGAGTGTCGGTAAATCTGCATTTGAACTGGTGCAGGATGAAAAAATCATCCTTCATTTTCTGATAGAAATCTATCAGGAAACAGAACACAGTTACCCGACAGAAAGTGATCTGAAAAATGTGAGGACATTGATTACATACATAAAAAACATGATGCTGACAGAAGAAGAAATCCGGCATTTAGAAGAAAAAGAAGAATTAAAACTGTTGGAAATCTATCAGGCATACTGTGTAAAAATGCGGAAAGAAGGTCTGATGGATTATGACGATCAGATGGTATACGCTTACAATATGCTTCGTAAATTTCCTGATTTACTGGCATATTTTCAGAGACTTTATCCGTATATTTGTGTGGATGAGGCGCAGGATACATCCAGAATTCAGCATGCAATTATAAAACTTCTTGCATCTGGAACAGAACAGTTATTCATGGTGGGGGATGAAGACCAGAGTATCTATGGCTTTCGTGCGGCGTATCCGAAAGCATTGCTTTCGTTTGAAAAAGATCATCCGAGAGCAAAAGTACTCCTGATGGAAGAAAATTTCCGTTCTAATGCAAAAATCGTAGAAGCGGCAGACCGGTTTATCCAGGAGAATCAATTCCGACATGAGAAACATATGCGGGCATCAAAAAAAGCAGAAAGAGAGATACGGGAAATAGCTTTGAAAAGCAGAAGAGCACAATATCAGTATCTGTTAAAAGTAGCAAAACGTTGTGAAATCCAGACAGCTGTTTTGTACCGGGATCATGAATGTGCAATTCCGCTTATTGATCTTTTGGAACGGCAGGAAATTCCATATCGGATGCGGAACGCAGAAGTGACTTTCTTCACGAATCGGGTTGTTCTTGATATTGTTCATATCATTCAATTTGCTGCAAATCCGAGCGATGAAGAACTGTTCCTGCAGATTTATTATAAACTGAGACTATATTTAAGCCGGAAAGAAGCGTTGGAAATTATAGAATTCAGCCGTGAAAGAGATTTGCCGATTCTCGATGCTGCGCTTTTAAGTCCAAAACTTGACGACTATAAAAAGAGCAACGCAAAAGCAATGCGCACACATTTAAAACATCTGTTACAGGAACCGGGTGATAAGGCAGTGAATCGCATTACAAATTATATGGGGTATCAAGATTGTTTACAAAGAAACGAAATAAATGACAGCAAGCTGGAAGTTGTGAAGATTATTGGGAAATTAGAGCCTACGGCAGAGGATCTGATCCGGCGTTTGGATGAATTGAAAGAAATCATTCAAACTAAGAAAACATCGGAAGACTGTCCGTTTATTCTTTCTACGATTCATGCAAGTAAAGGATTAGAATATGAAATTGTATATATGTTAGATGTAGTGGATGGGATCCTGCCGGCACAGATCCCGAGGAGCCTTCATAGTTCAAAGCCTTCCAGAGAAGAAATGGAAACATACGAGGAAGAGAGACGTTTATTTTATGTAGGAGCAACAAGAGCGAAGCAGGATTTACGGCTTATGACAACGAATCGAAAGAGCAGTTTTTGTGAGGAACTTCTTGGAAAACGGGAGAGGACAAACACTCGCTCCGGGAAAAAAGAAAGCGTTTATAGTAGCTTGTCGAATAGCGCAACCGGAAATAGAAAAAACGGAAACAGATCGAATAATAGTAGGGCAGGAAGAAATGGGGAGCCCGCAGGATATAAGAAAGACGGGGTATATCTGACATATGCATCTCATGCATCCAAAAAAGATTCTGCTACTGGAACGCAGCATAAGATAGAAAAAATTCATCCTGGCATAACTGTTGTGCATCGGAAATTCGGAACTGGAACCGTGATTGCTGTAGACGAAAAGAATGTGCAGATACGGTTCAAGGATAAGATACGAAAATTAAACCTGGCAGTTGTTGCAAGTGGTGGATGGTTGCAGATATAACTTCTATATCAGGGGAATAGGGGTAGATAATTCCCTGATACGGAAGTATATTTATAGAGACAAAATCCTTATACTTAGAATCAACAAAAGTAAAAAAGACAAGCATTTCAATTATATTTTCACAAAATGCAATGTCATAAGGAGGAAAAAACGATGAAAGAGTTTAAAGAGATTGAAACAACAAAGGAAAACGGAGAAACAAAAATGAACATGAAAGAAACAGCGAAAAAAGCAGCGAAAAAAGTGAAAACAATTTGTATTAGCTTGGTTGTTGGAATTGTCATTGGAGCAGTTGGCGGAATTAATATTTACCATTCAATGACAAAGACAGAAGTTACCAATGATTATATTTCTGGAAAACTGGAAGACGTTGGTGAACTCGCAACACAGCAGGTTACCTATTCGTCCACAGAGCAGATGGAAGATGGAAGTATCCCGTTTATTAATAAGAAAAGTTTTTTGATGCATTACAGCGCAACTTTGAAAGCCGGAATCCAGATGGATGAGGTGAAAGAAAAGATTACAGACAAAGAAGTAATTGTTACGATTCCACATGCAAAAGTGTTAGGAAAACCACAGGTGGATCCGGATTCCATCAAGTTCATGGATGAAAAGAGAGCCATTTTTAACTGGCAGACAAAAGAGGATGCCAAGAAGGCAATTTCTTTGGCAGAAAAAGATATAGAGAACAATGATGATATAGATACATCCTCACTTCTGGAGAAAGCAGATGACCATGCAAAAGAACTGATCCATAAGATCCTTGACGGCTCGGTAGGCGGACGTAAGATCGTAGTACAGTTTAAATAGAGGTCTGATTTTTAATGGTGAGCCCGTCTACTTCAAAACAAGTAAGCCATGGATAAGTTACATAATTTACAGAAATATCTCCCGTGGCAATAACTCCATCAGAGCGATAATACACATTACCAAGGGGACTTCGCTCGCAGACATAACCATCTGCCAGTAAGTCCTCTTTTTTCTTATCAGTAAATCCTACTGATATCTCCAGACGCGGAGGCGCACATCAACTGGTAATCTTTTCTATCGAGAGAAGAATATCTTTGTGATTATATTTCTGCATATAAGCGATAGCTTCTGGATTGAGATGAACCATATCGTGTGCCCTCCTGTCTGAGTTTATGTTTATTAATATCCATTATAAACGTTCAGAATTATCGTGCAAGTGGATATATTCAGCAACAGAACGGTCGAATGTTTTAATGTGATGGAATAACCAGTCTACAACGTTACGTTTTACCTGTTCAATAAATTGCTCATTCGGACCTTCATTTTCATTGAGAAAATCATACAGCTCCTGAATAGATTTCTTGAACTCTTCATGTTTTGCATGATGATTTGCTAGCTCAGGATATGCAACTTTTTCCTGAAGAGTCTCTTCCTCTTTAAAATGAAAATCTGTATATGCGTCAAGATAATCGAGCATTTTAATTGCTTTTATTTTCCCGTCGCCGGATTCACAGGCAGTCACAAACTGCTGGATACGATCAATCAGTTCCTGGTGCTGTGTGTCAATGGTTTCATTTCCTGTAATTAAATTATTATCAAAAGTAATTGTCATAATAAAAACCTCCGTATTTTCGTTGAAAGACTCATATATCTGCCCTATAATAGCTATTAACAAAGATCCGGGTTCATATCCTTAATTGCCGGGCATATCAGAGAGAAGGGCAAAATATATGAAATTAGAACAGTTGCAGATATTTCATAACCTGACAGAAGATGAGATGCAGAAAAGCTTGGTCTGTTCTCAGGCTGTCGTACAGAAATATCAAAAAAATGAATATATATTCAGGCAGGGTGACCGCCCTGAAAAACTATATTTTCTATTAAATGGAGATGTGGAAGTGGGGAGTATCAATTTGAACGGGAAAATTACAAGAATCAACCAGGTGTCTGAAGGAGAAGACTTCGGCGAAATTGAATTGTTTCTCCATCAATCGGCTTATTCGGGCTATGCAAAGGCTAAGAATGCTGTAAAAGTACTGGAAGTATCGAAAAATTTCTTTGGAGGCAGATGCGGAAATAATTGTGTACATCATAGCAAAGTTGTTTTCAATATGCTTCAGGTCTTTGCAGAAAAAGCCGATAAAAATAATCATCAAATTGAAGTACTGACCAGTGGAAATCTCCGTCAGCGAGTTGCTACATATCTTCTGGAAAACTGCAATGCAGATAATCAAGTGAATTTGCAAATGAATCGTGAAGATCTTGCATCTTATCTTAATACAACCAGACCATCGTTATCGCGGATGCTTCTTAACCTTCAGGAAGAAGGAACGATCCGTCTGGCAGGTAGAAAGACAATTGAGGTTTTGGATCATGCGTCTTTGCAGTTAGAAGAATAGCGCAATTTTTTTCACTAAATCGAAATCGTTTTGCCCGGAAGAAGCATTAAGCTTCTTCTGGAACAAATACCTCTTTTCCCATTCCACAAATCGGACATACCCAGTCGTCCGGCAGGTCTTCAAAAGGAGTTCCCGGTGCAACACCATTATCTGGATCTCCAACAGCTGGATCATATTCATAGCCACATGGTTCACATACATATTTTTTCATAATTAAAATCTCCTTTTCTTTTTATTCATAAGTTAATGTGTTGTTTCTTAACTTTTGATAGTAGTATAACGAAGAATGAAGAAAATAGATGTAACAAATGTTACGAAAAGGAAAATATTGTAAAAAGTTTAAAAATATCCTTTAAATATCTTAAATATCTTTAAAAATATCCGTTTGAGGACTTTTTATTGGACAGCTATGGAAATAGAGTATAACCAGTGAGAAACAGATAGGGAAAACCAATACTTATTTTGGAAGGAGAACAAGATTATGAGAAAAGAAGGACATAGCAGCAGAGGATTTTTTGGAAATATTAATCATTACGATGCCAGCGGACGTAAAATCGGAGAGAGCCGGAGAAATTTCTGGGGCGGCATGACGAACTACGATGCCAACGGACACAAAATCGGAGAAAGCAGAAGAGGCTTCTTTGGCGGTGTAAATCATTATGATAACAGCGGGCATAAGACAGGACATAGCAGTCCGGGATTTTTCAGCGGTGTGAATCATTATGATAACAGCGGGCATAAGACAGGACATAGCAGTCCGGGATTTTTCAGCGGTGTGAATCATTATGATAACAGCGGGCATAAGACAGGACATAGCAGTCCGGGATTTTTCGGTGGCTGGAATCACTATGATGATTAACCGGGATTCGGGAAGAGGGCAGAAGCTATGAATGAAGACAATTTTTACCGATGATCAGATTCATGACAGACTTGTCGGAAAGTATGATGAACTGTTTGAAAATTGTGTAATAAAAGAGAGACCAAGAGCAGATTATGAGTGGCCTGATACAAATGAAGAAAGGAGTTTGCCGATGAAAAAGAAGTGTGAAGTGAAGATAGATACGCCCTATGATAGAAGAGAAAATGACTGGCTCGCATTTGCCAGACAACAGGCAGAATTTTATCAATATGCCAAGCAGTATATTGCAAATCTGCAAATAAGAACAGAAGAGATTGACCAGGAGATTGAAGAGATTGAGGATATTTTACAGGTTACGGAGGGAGAGCAGAATGATGCCGAATGTGAGACTATACTGACAGAAGAGCCGATGGTGGGGTAAAAGAAAAATGATTTATTTAAGCAGTTTTAAATTAAGCGACAGGAAGATAAAGAATCCCAATATTTATCCATATTCTGTATTCCGAGATAAATACACAGAGCCATTTGTATTTGCACCAATTACGATTTTATATGGAAATAATGGATCTGGGAAATCTACGATATTGAATCTTATAGCGGATAAGCTAGAGATAAAAGGCAGGGAGCGGGCAACAAGCAATTCTTTTGGAATAACAGATTATGTGGAACAATTTATAGAAGAATGTGGCATTGCATATGGAGAAGATGAGGATGGAGAGCCGTACTACAAGGTTCCGGATACCAGCCGTTATATAAAAAGTGAAGACGTCCTTTATGAAATTAAAAAGATTCAGCAAAGGAAGGTCTTAGGCGAGGGAATGGTTTATGACATGGTGCGGGAAGGCTGGAAGAAGCAGGAAGCGGAGAAGTTCCTGGCTTCAAAAGATGGCTATATGCAGAAACAATATATTGAATTTGCACAGGAAAAATATTCCAATGGTGAGACATCCATGCAATACTTTGATGCATATCTCCAGCCGGACGCCTTATATTTGTTGGATGAGCCGGAAGTGTCACTGTCGCCTGCCAATCAGGTGAAGCTCGCAGAAGAGATTAATAAGTTAGCCAGATTGCTTGGATGTCAGTTTATTATAGCAACACATTCACCTTTTATGCTGGGAACACTGCAGGCGAAGATCTATAATATTGATTTGAAGGAATACGAAGTTGTAAAGTGGAGCAAGTTGGAAAATATCCGATATTTTTACGATTTCTTTAAGAAGCATGAAGGGGAATTTGAGTAAACGATAAGTTCATATCTAGGGATGGGAGATCAATAAGCAGGAGGGAAAATAATTGTTGAGCATGAACAAAAAAATAATGATCGGGCTGATTATGGAAAACAGACCTTAAAGCAACTTTCTAAAGAGGTAACGAAAGAATTTGGAAAAGGTTTTTCTGTATCGAATCTTCAAATTATGCGACGCTTTTATCAAAGTTATGAAATTCAACGGACAGTGTCTGTTAAATTGTCATGGTCGCATTATTGCGAGTTACTGACGATTTCAGATCCGGACAAAAGAAGCTTTTATGAAAAAGAAGCTATTAATTCCGGGTGGTCTACACGTGAATTAAAGCGACAGATTTCTACTTCGCTCTATGAACGATTATTACTGTCAGAGGGAAAAACGAATAAGGAAACCGTTCTTGCGCTTGCAGAAAAGGGAATTGAGATGTCCACTCCGTTAGATATTATCAAAGACCCTTACGTATTTGAATTTCTGGGCGTACCAGAAAATAAGCCCATGCTAGAAAGTGATCTTGAAAAAGCGCTTGTCGCACAGATAGAGAAATTTCTTCTGGAATTAGGACGAGGTTTTATGTTTGTGGGAACGCAACAGCGTATTACATTGAACAATACTCATTATTATGCGGATATGGTTTTTTATAATAAAATTCTTCGTGCGTATGTACTGATCGAATTAAAGACAACTAAGCTTACACCGGAAGCGGCAGGACAGCTTAATATGTATCTGAATTATTATGCTGCAGAAGTGAATGATGAACATGATAACCCACCAATTGGTATTATCCTTTGTACGGACAAAGACAGTATAGCGGCTGAATATGCACTTGGTGGTTTATCTAACAATATTTTTGCTTCGCGCTATGTTTCTTATATCCCAAATAAAGAGCAGCTAATTGCACAGGTGGAAGCTGTTTTGAATGAATGGCATAAACAGAAAAAAGAATAACAGCAGAAGAAACAAGCAGGGGCTGTCGCAATTATTATCAATCAAGTGAAATATATATAAAATTCTATATAATACTTTCAATATGCAACCATTAGTTGCTAGAAATGTTCTCTCTGGTTGGTGGAATAATCAGCTCATATTTTATAAGATATTCTTATCAAAGATAAATATACGGAGGGACATGTTATGAAATTAGGTCAAAATATCGCAATATACAGAAAGGAAGCAGGGCTTACACAGGAACAGCTTGCGGAAAAGTGTGAGGTTTCGCGACAGGCAGTAACGAAATGGGAAAAAAGAAGAAGCAAAATTAAATCATGCATATTACCGCTTTATTTATATGGCAATAATGATTTTATGGGGCGCAGATAAAGATGAAAAATTGAAAGAATCGGAGCGTGTGTTGGCTTTAAAAGCTTTGTACGAAGTTGTAGAAACGGAATTCATAAATGAACAAGGAAAAATATACGAGAAATATCTTGTGAAAAACACAACGGAAGAGGAAAGGAAAAATTACATCAGAATGCCAAATAGAATTATTACTCCAAAAGAGGAGTGGAATCCTTTTGACGATTACATAGAAGGAAAATGTGAAGTTACTGTGGGACTTCAGGAAATAGAAGAACGGCTTGAAAAGGAATTGAATGCACTGCAACCAGGAGAATAAAAGAATATATACATACCACCATTGAAGAAATCCTCGTCATTGACGGGGATTTCGCCATGTTTACACAGCTCATTCTTGCAGTGAAAAAAAGAAGAGAGTATAATTGTATGGCATATCTGAAGCAAAGTCATATTTACACTATGAAATACGCATCAAGATAAAAGATTGATAACCATACAATGAAAGGAAAGGTTTTATAATGAACATTATAGACAAATTTGGAAATATGGTGAGCAGTGCTACCTTGAAAGACTCAGAAAAAGCTCGCCGCCTTCTTCTCGCGGGATACCGCCTGCAGGAGAAACGGTTATGCCTTTTTCCGGATCGTGCACTTCCATCATCAGGTCGCTATGTGGCGAAAATAGTTATGAAAAATATTATTCAGGCACTGTCCAGACCGGAAAATTCCGCGATGGTCAGTATTTTTGTGCCGGGAGAACTGCTGACGGCAGCAGGATTAACACCGTATTCGGTTGAGGCAATGTCCTGTTTTATGGCAGGAACAAATTGTGAACAGACATTTCTTAGAAGAACGGAAGAAGAAGGATTTCCGGAGACGATGTGCTCTTATCATCGTGTGTTTTTAGGGGCTGCGCTGACAGGATTCCTGCCAAAGCCGAAATGCACGATTTATACAAATCTTGCCTGTGATGGCAATATGATGACATTCCCTTATTTGAAAGAAAAATATCATGTGCCGGGATTTTATATTGATGTCCCGTATGAGAAGAATCAGGAAGCAATCGAATATGTTGCGGAACAGCTGCGTGAGCTGACGATATTTTTGGAGGATGTAACTAAGAGAAAGATTTCCGGTGAGGCAGTGGAAAAAGCAGTTGCAAACAGTAGAAAAGCATCTGAATATTATCAGCAGCAGCTCGCACTTCGCAAAGATCATGATCCGGTGACTTCTCTGACAAATGAATTATATGCAATTTTTATGTGTCATCTTCTGGCAGGTTCAGAAGAGGCAGTGAAATATACAGAATTACTGTTAAAAGATGTGAAGAAAGCTCCAAAAGGCGGTGGTTTGCATGTCCTCTGGATGCATATTATGCCATTTTTACAGCAGCCGGTGAAAGATGTCTTCAACTATAATCCGAAGATGCACATCAGTGCCTGCGACTTTGTCGCGGATGGATTTCAGAAAATGCATGCGTCGGATCCATATGAGGCTCTGGCTGAAAAAATGGTCAATTGCATTTACAACGGAAGTGTAGATCAGAGAATCCAGGTTGCAGAAAAACTTGCGAAAGAGACGAATGCAGACGGTGGAATCTTATTTGCACACTGGGGCTGCAAAGGAACGATTGGCGCCTCTAGCTTGATAAAAAGTTCATTGGAGGAAGCAGGACTTCCAACGATGATTCTTGACGGAGACGGCTGTAACCCTGCAAATACCAGTGATGGTCAGGTGTCTACGAGATTACAGGCATTTATGGAAATGCTGGAAAAAGGCAAGGAGGATAGATAGTCATGATATATTATGTCTGTAAATATACACCGATAGAATTATTTGAAGGTTTTGGTGAAACCTGTGCCGTTCTGGAAGAAATGCCGGAGAATTTTGAAGAGTCGGATCAGATTGCACACGCAAATTTATGTGGATTCGGAAAATCTGTCATTCAGGCAGTTCTGGAAGGAAAAGCAGATGAGCTGGTTCTTGTGAATTGCTGTGATTCGATGCGCCGCGTGTATGATATTGTAAAAAATACAAAGAAATGCAAATTCATTTACATGCTGGATCTGCCTCATGACGATAATGAATGTGAAAAGGAAAAATTTGCCCGCGCAATTTGTGGATTGAAGGATGCCTATGAGAAATATTCGGGGAAAACATTTGACAAAACACGATTTATAAATAGTTTTGCAACATTTCCCGCAAAAAATAATCCTTATATCGGAGTGATGGGGGTACGCGTCAGTGGTGTTTTGGAAGAAATGATCCAGGAAAATATACAGATGGATGTGAAAAACCTTACTTGTACAGGAGGAAGAAAACTATCTGTATTGCCGGATGAAATGAAAAAACTGGATGAAAATGAATTATTTCTTGCATATGCGGATGCACTTCTTGGACAGCTTCCGTGTTTCCGTATGAACCAAAGTTCCAGAAGAAATGAGCTTTATCTCGATCCGAACCTGAAAGGAATTATTTATCATACGATCAAATTCTGTGATTATTATGGGTTTGAATATGCAAGTATAAAGAAGAATATGAAAGTTCCACTTCTTAAAATAGAAACTGATTTTACAAGCCAGAGTGCCGGACAGCTGTTGACGAGGATTCAGGCTTTTTCAGAAACAATTGAAGGATCAGAAGATATGGATGCAACAAAAGGAATCAGCGAGGAGGCAAAAGAAAAAATGAAATCAGGAGTCTATTATGTAGCGGGAATTGACAGTGGATCAACAAGTACAGATGTTGTTATTTTAGATCAGGATGGAAAAATCAAATCTACGATGATCATTCCGACCGGCGGCGGTGCGATGATGAGCGCGGAGAAGAGTTTAGAGAAAGCAGTAGAGAAAGCCGAAATTAACAAGGATGATATCGTGCGTATTGTCACAACCGGATATGGACGTGCTTATATTGACAGCGGTGATGACAGTATCACGGAGATCACCTGTCATGCGAAGGGTGCGCATTATCTGAATCCGAATGTCCGCACGGTCATTGATATCGGTGGACAGGATATTAAAGCAATCAGTATTGATGAAAACGGAGCGGTTACGAATTTCCTTATGAATGATAAATGTGCAGCCGGAACCGGACGTTTTCTGGAAATGATGGCGAGAACGCTTGGAATGCCGCTGGAAGAGATGAGTACCAAAGGTCTGGAATGGAAAGAAAATATCGTTATTTCCAGCATGTGTACTGTATTTGCCGAATCAGAAGTGGTGTCACTTGTTGCGCAGAATAAAAATGTTGCAGATATTATCCACGGATTAAATGTGTCTGTAGCATCGAAAGTCGGTGCACTTGCAGCGCGTCTCGGCAAGAAAAATCCGGGTGAATATATGATGACCGGAGGAGTTGCGAAAAATAAAGGTATTATTCAGGCACTGGAAGAAAAGCTTGGAGCAAAACTGTATATTTGCGATGAAGCACAGCTTTGCGGAGCGCTTGGAGCAGCATTATTTGCATATAAGAAATGCAAAAACGAGGAATAAAAATGACGAAAGAAGAATGGTATGAGCAGTTATTTGACCGGTTGGAACATTCCAAATTCCGTAGCGGTTTTCATTTGAAAAAGAAAGATATTGATTATATTAATGAAAAAGGACTGGATACGATCCGGGAGCATGCAAGAGACTTTATCGCAAAGCGGGAAGCACCGGCAGTTATTCCAAATGATGGGAAACAGACACCAATGCAGGGACATCCGGTATTTATCGCTCAGCATGCGACAGCTACCTGCTGTCGGGAATGTATCCGCAAGTGGCATAAGATGCGCCCTGGACGGGAATTAAGCCCGGTACAGCAGGAGTATCTGGTGGATGTGATCATGACGTGGATTCAGAAAGAGATGGAAGCATATAAAAACGTGCATAAGAAGTAAAGCTGGCATTTCTGTAAGTATAGGCTGATAGTAAGGAGAATGCAGATGGAATATACAGTCATCCGTTCCGGAAGAAAAACGGTGGCAATTCAGTTAAATCAGGACTTAACGGTAACAGTACGGGCACCATGGCGTGCTTCCAAAAGCGAGATTGAACGAATCTTACAGAAGAAAAAACCATGGATCGAAAAGCATCTTGATCAGATGAGAAGAAGAAAAGAGCATTATGATGCATCCGGAACGGATAAATTGACCGATGAAGAGATACAAGAATTAGCGAACAAAGCATTGAAGTACATACCGGAGCGGGTGGCATATTTTTCAAAAATCATAGGAGTTACTTACGGAAGAATTACGATTCGTAACCAAAAGACAAGATGGGGAAGCTGCAGCAGCAAGGGGAATTTGAATTTTAACTGTCAGTTAATGCTTGCCCCACCGGAAATCATAGATTATGTTGTCGTTCATGAACTTTGCCACAGAAAAGAAATGAATCATTCAAAAAATTTCTGGAGAGAAGTAGAGAAGATACTTCCGGATTATAAAAAATCGGTGTTGTGGTTAAAGAATGAAGGCAGTATGATAATGGCAAGGCGGTAGAAAAGTGTGTTGTATACAGCATAGAAGTAAGAACGGAGGAAATGAAAATGAGTAAAGCAGACAGGGCAGAAGAATTATTCAGAATGGGTTACAATTGCAGTCAATCTGTTTATGCAGCTTTTGCAGAAGAGCTTGGTATAAGTATCGAAGAGGCGGCGAAAAAAGCCAGTCCATTTGGAGCAGGATTCGGAAAACTTCGGGAAGTGTGCGGCGCTGTGACGGGGATGACTATGGTACTTGGCGAGTTATATGGGTATGAGGATCCAAAAGATGCCGCCGGAAAGAAAGAGCTTTATGCACTTGTGCAGAAATTATGTGGCTCTTTTGAAGAATCGGAAGGAAGTCTGATCTGCAGAGAACTTCTCGGTCTGAAAAAAGGAGAAGATCTGGAAGAGCCTGCAGTAAGAACGGAAGAATATTATCAGAGCAGACCGTGTGTGAGAGCCTGTAGAAGAGCAGCAGAGATTCTGGAAACTTATATAGATTCATGCGTTGCATGACGCGCATCTCGCATCAAGAATGCCGAAGGCATTCTTGCAAAATTTAGAAAAATAAGATGTATGGAGATAAATTTTCAGATGTTAAATATAATCGAAATAAATGACTTTTATTGTTCGAAGCTGGATATTTATGCCAGATATACCGAGGCGCAGTTGCTGAATAAGGATCATCCGGAAGACGGAATGTTTATTGCTGAGAGCCCTAAGGTGATCGGCAGAGCGTTGGATGCGGGATATGAGCCAGTGTCTGTTCTTGTTGAAAAGAAGCAGATAAAGGATAATGAAGAAACAAAAGAATTGCTTCAAAAATATGAAAATACAGAAGTTCCGGTTTTTACTGCGGAATTTGACGTACTGTCGAAGCTGACAGGATTCAAGCTGACAAGAGGCATGTTATGTGCAATGAGACGGAAGAAGCCGGTGAGATTTCAGGATGTGTGCGCGGGAAAGCGGAGGATTGCGATACTGGAAAATATAATGAATCCTACGAATGTCGGTGCTATTTTCCGCTCGGCAGCAGCCTTAAATATGGAAGCAGTGCTTCTGACACCGGGATGCAGCGATCCCTTATACAGAAGAGCGTCCAGAGTCAGCATGGGTACTGTATTTCAAGTGCCATGGACATTTATCCGGGATCATAATGAAATGCGCTGTGAACGGGAGAATCTCTGGCCGGAGCAGGCAATCATGGAGCTTAGAGATTTGGGGTATAAGACTGTGGCACTTGCGTTGTCGGATGATTCTGTCAGTATCGATGATCCGGTATTAGTGAAGGAAGAAAAGCTGGCAGTAATCCTGGGCACCGAAGGTGAAGGACTTATGGATAAGACCATCGAGTTGTGCGATTATACGGCGAAAATACCGATGAGCCACGGCGTAGATTCCCTGAATGTCGCAGCAGCGAGCGCGGTTGCGTTCTGGCAGCTGGGGCGAAAGTAGAATAAGAAAGTAGAAATCCTTTGGCAGGTGAGAGGATTTCTACTTTTATTCTACATAGAAAAATTGATAATTCTCAGAAATGCTATACAATAGTATTAGCAAGTAACGGAGGATAATCATGAAGGACTATAGTTTGGGAAATTTTATCAGTGCATTAAGAGAGAAAAAAGGCCTGTCTCAATATCAGTTGGGTGCACTCGTAGGTGTCACAGATAAAGCAGTGTCAAAGTGGGAAAATGGAGCTTCTAAGCCAAGAATCAACACAGTAAAAAAACTGGCACAAGTATTAGATGTGGGCATAGACGAGCTGTTGACTTGCGAATATGCTACTTTCGGTAGAAAAAGGAAGGACCTATTTGCAATGAAAAATGATATATTAAAAATAGCAGAAGAGAGGGTAAAAGAAATATATGGAGAAAACCCACCGCTTGATGTAGTAAATCGTTTTCAAACAGAAGAATTGCTACTTGAAGATCGAGAAATTCTTTTATGGATGGGCTTCTTTGGAAAATTGCAGGAAGTGTTTGAAAAGGATAATGGATATGCGCTTGTACGCGGAGGTCAGTTGGGTGCATCTTTTATTGCGTGGATTTTGGGTGGAACCATTGTTAATCCATTACCTGCGCACTATTATTGTCCTGCATGTAAAAAGATGGAGTTTTTTAAAGAAACAAAATGTGGAATTGATTTACCGGATAAAAAGTGTTCCTGTGGTGAAAAGCTAAAAAAAGATGGATTTGGAATTGCTACTGTAAATATATTTCCATTAAGAAAATGGATGGAGATTACAGTTTCAAAAAATGGAACAGGATTGGTAAAAAAATGTTTGGATAATTATTTTAAAGAATATGGTGTGGTGCGAGAAGTTATAATTTCTAACAACGTTAAGGGAGAGGATGCATTTGATCGATTTAACGTCAAAAGGTATATGGTAGTTTCGGAAGAATTGAATAAACGATTTCCAGAAAAAATTGTCAGATTGTCATTCGAGGAATATTATAATACAGCACATGATATATTAGGCATAACGGTTGTAGAAGCGGATAAAAGCGTTGAGTTTAAATATGTAGATATAGAATTTTCAAAGAAACAGATAAAAGAATATTACAATTATGCTAAAGAAAACGATATTTTTGATGATCCTGTCAGAAATATACATTTACCAAAGATTTTAGCAGATATAAAGGAACCAAGTTTCGGCGATTTGGTTGCAATAAATGGCTTTTTGCATGGGACAGGAGTATGGGAAAATAATGCAGAATATTTATACAAAAAAGGCATTCCATTGCAGGATATGATTTATTGTTGTGAAGATGTGTATTCTTATTTATATGATAAACTTAAAGGCGTAAATTCTGATAATCTTTCTGGTCTTATTTGTGAAATAAAAAATTCTGTATGTAAGGGAAAATATTTGAAAAATACAATGCCGCAAGAAATAGAAAAACTTCTTGATGAGAATGAAGTACCTGAATGGTATATAGAAAGCATGAAAAAAATACGATATTTGTTTCCAAAAGCACATATAATAGCTTCGTTAAAAAAGGATATAGAGGAATTTCTTATATTGGAGAAAAATAGGAAACTGTATTAAAAGCCGATGAAAATAATTTGTGTCCGTATCACAAGAGGAATCATGGACGTCTATTTTTTATTGACAACATGATTCCTTTTATATTATTATAAATTAACGCAATGCGTATATTAGCTGGGAGGAGAATAAAAATGAGCAGAGGAAGAGAAGTAAAAGAATTAAGAGAAAAGATGGGAATGAACAGACGGGAATTTAGTGATTATTATGGAATACCATATCGTACAGTTCAGGATTGGGAAGCGGAGAAGCGGGAGCTGCCGGAATATTTGCTGCGATTGCTGAAATATAGAGCAGAGGCAGAGTGTAGGATTAGAAGTGAAGATGAATAGGCAGGGCAGGGAGGTAAATTTGGAAAGAAAAGTAGATGTAGTAGAGGATTTAGATGGCAAGAAAACAGTATTTATTCATGATAGTTTGTTTAAAGGGAAACGAACAATAAATTGGGGTGAGGTTGAACGGTATTTAAAACGATATGTGGGAGAAATTTACACTGTTGCTGCTAGCAATGATGTTGTTTATATTGGTCCTGATTTACCAGATGAATATGCACATTCTAATTATACACATATTTTACGGGGAACAAATGCTAAAGCAAAAGCAAATGCAGTGCAAGGATTGCCAGAACTCATGGAAGTAGCAAATGGAAAGAGCTATACAGAAAATTACAAAACGAAACATAATACAGATGCTATGTATGGTTGGTACCGTTATGAGTCAAGATTTGCTTTACCTGTGTTTGATGCCAACGGGGAGATTACAAGATATAATATTTTTAATGTAATTATGGTTATCAGACATGCGAAGGACGGGAAAAAGTATCTTTATGATATTATAAACATAAAAAAAGAAACGAGCACCCTTTTCCAGTCCGAAGACATTACTCAGTAAAAAACCCATTTCTTGTGTTGTATTATAACCGGATGATGCTAAAATGTCAACTACAATAGATGTGATTTAGCTTAGAGTGACAGGATTCACAGTTTGAATGTGTTTATGCTTATTATGAAAAAATAAATAAAGTGGCTTAATTCATAAATGAAATTAAGACAAAAAATTTTATACTACAAGTTCAATGACAGGTGAGATACTCTCCTTTACAATTGTTTTTAGGTGTGGTAGACGCATATGTGAAAGAAAATACCACAGAACTTGTGGATCCGTTGGATGTAAAGAAGAAGGTTGAACTTTTGGAAGAAAAGAGGAATATTCTGCTTACAGAACTGGACACACAGATTAAAGTATCCAACGCAACTACTTTTATTGAAATAGAATAAAAAGATTGCTTGCATTACGAAAATCCTGAACTTAGTTTCCCTGTAACAGGGTTAAGTTACAAGAAGAATATGCAAATTCTGATTAAATAGGATAGCTCAAGGAAGCGGCGCAATGGGTAGCGCATATGGCTGATAACCATATTGTTGCGGGTTCGAGTTCTGTCTTCATAAAACTGAGTTTATGAATAGTATTAAGAACATAAGGACAGTTAATCATTTTTTGTAATATTTAAACTGTAAAGCGTGAATAGTTAATGATTTTGCTTTTGAATAGTTATGGATAAACAGAAAACTTTTCTTCAGGCATAGAGATATGCTGAAATCCATGGAACAGGTTGGGGTGTTAAATTAATTGACCGAGGATCAGCCTCATGGCTGTAATGCAGGCAATATAAGATAAATAGTGAGCAAAGGATTTATACTATGAGTATAATGACTTCTTCGATAATGCAGATATAATAGAAGACAACAAGATACAATGTTTAAGATAGATGTGGATGAAAGATCAATAATGTTTACGAATAAGGAAGTGATAGAATGATTTATATAACTGGCGACTGTCATCGGAATTTTGAGAGATTTAATACAAGGAATTTTCCAGAACAAAAGGAAATGTCAAAAGAAGATTATGTAATTATCTGTGGAGATTTTGGAGGAATCTGGGATCAGGAAGAGGAAAGTAAAGAAGAAACAATGCTCATGGACTGGCTGGATTGTAAATCATTTACCACTTTATTTGTAGATGGTAATCATGAGAATTTTGACAGACTCTATGAGTATCCGGTAGAGGAATGGCATGGCGGAAAAGTTCATAAGATCAGACCATCTGTCATTCACCTGATGCGCGGCCAGATATTTGAAATTGAAGGAAAAAGTATATTTACATTTGGTGGTGCGAGCAGTCATGATATTGATGGAGGGATTCTGGATCTGGACGATCCTGACTATAAGAACAAGAAGAAAAGGCTTGATCGCGGATGGAAGCCTTATCGACTTAATCATGTGAGCTGGTGGCAGCAGGAGCTTCCAGCCATAGAAGAGATGGAAGAGGGACGAAAGAATCTGACAGCACATGATAATTCGGTGGATTTTATCGTGACACATTGCTGTGCGTCGAGCACACAGATTCAGTTAGGCGGAAGTATGTACAAGCCAGACATATTAACAACTTATTTTGAAGAGATCAGGCAGAATACAAAGTTCAAGAAATGGTTCTTCGGGCATTATCATGATAATCAGAATGTGAGTGCGGAAGAGATATTGCTCTATGAGCAGATTATAAGAATTGTGTAACAGGAGATAATTAGAAATTAAGCCGGCTAGAGCAGAGATGTTCTGGCTGGCTTTATTGCTATAAAAAAAGAATGCGGATGTAGAACTTGAGCAATTGAATAAAAGGGTGGTGACAACAAATTTAAAAGGTTAATGGAAATTTTTGGTGAATACAGAAAACGCTATATAAATTCCAGTGTAGTAATGATACAATTAATATAAGAATGTTTAATTGCGGTTTACGGCGCTCAGCAGTCACTATTCCGTTTTAGAACGACCGCTTTCCGAAGTGAACTTGATGTGCCTGTGTTAAAGCGAGAGATAATGGAAGAATTAGACACAGAAGTAACTGTTGGAGAATGGATTGAAACAATAGAATATGATTATCCGATGTTTCATCTTTCCATGGATTGTTTTTGGTGTGAGATTGTAAAAGGGAATTTGGTGTTAGAGGAACATGAGGCAGCAAGATGGTTAAGTGAAGAGCAGCTAGATGAAGTAGAATGGTTACCGGCAGATGTGACACTTATTGAGAAGATTAGAAAGGAAATGAATGGGTAATAGGGTATGATTTCAGCAAAACCAACTAAAAATTTTGTATAGAGGTAGATTTTTCACGGCGGACTGAAGCATATATAAGAGGATGAGTTATGAGGAAAAAGAGAATTATATTAAAAAGAAGTATTTCTGCATTAGTAATTGGTGCAGTGACGATTTCAATTCTGGCAGGAGCGACATCCGCATCAAGCAGCGTGAATGCAGATGATGCGACGGCAAGTGTAGCTGTGTTTGAAAATCTGTTGAACGATCGCTCTTTTGTAGTCGATACATTTACGCAAGATACGATGCCGGAATCTAATCCATATGGAAGACTGGATGGAGTTGCAAATACAGATTATCTGTCTACGGATTTTCTGAAACAATATGAGAATGATCCGATTTTTAAAAGTGGTGTGAGTCTTTATTACAGAATGAACCATACAGGGGAGACAATCAGTGAGATTCCATCGGTACTTCTGGATGTTTTTGCAACGGATGCAGACTGGACAAAATTCTGCGCTGGTGCAAAGAGCAAAAATTATGATTCTCTGCTAACAAGCATTTATCAGAATGATTACAAATCCGTTTCAGGTAATTCTATTGGCAGTGAAGAGGAAGGTATGCAGACATTGCGGGCATATTCTGATTTATTGGACAATTCAAAAACCAAAGATGCATCAAAATGGTTGAATGACTATTTAGGAGCCATTACAGATGTTAATGATATAGATAAATATAATTACCTGTTAAAAAATACGGAGCTATACGATGAAAATCTGACAAAGTATGTATCAAATGTGAAAAAAACATTGCTTCAGGCATCAAAAAATTCAGATGGCAAAAAAGAGATGAAAGATTTTTCGGATTTGTATGAAGCGCAGTTTTATGCGGATTACGGCGCGGGCGATATACCGCAGAAATGGGATGATCAGTATAAGACCATGCAGATTGATAAATATGGCAGCAAAATTAAGAAAATTGCCAAAAGCGTAAAAACAGTGATCAGCACAGGTGTATCAACCGTTAATAATATCGTGATGATGGAAAATCTCTACAGAAATCAGGAGTCCATGCACGATACGCTGGTACGTGTACGCAGTAATGCAACGAAAAATAATGATAACACATTTATCCGTGCGTCATCTTCTTATCTGAGTCTGCTGGAATCCGATGAGCTTGGTGACAATGTTATTAGAAGTGCAGCGCTGAAATCTATTTACGATTATGGCAGCGACGAGCTTGGCAAATATGTATGGGACACTGCAAAGGGTGGTGTCAGAGATGAAGCTGCGATTATGGTTGCCAGAAAAACAGGGATGGACACATTGAGCTCCAAAATGGCGGTATCTGCAGCAGTCGGCAGAGCCAATGCGATACTGGCTGTAGGAAAAGACCTTATTAATTATGGAACCGGTTTTGATGATGTCTGTGAAAAAATATATTTAATGAAATATCTGCAGGAAATAAAACAGTACGCAGTTGATGCATTTAATGATGATAAGAATAATTATAATAAATATAAAAGTCAGGCTGATATGAAAAATATGGATATCTGGGCATCGGCAGCAATAGATGATCTGCAATTTATTAAAAGAATTGTGCTGCTCCAGAATGATCTGGGATACCAAACTGCAAATGCGCAGATTGGCAGCAAATATGGAGAAATCCTTTCGTGGATTGATGGATGCAATGACGCAGCAGGATTGGAAGCAAGATACACGAATCTTCAAAATGCACTTGTGGATACGACGATCAATCCGGTTTCCACAAATCCGATTTCAGTTGACGAAGGCTGCACTTTGCAGATTATCCACTCAACAGACAGTGACTTGCAGACATATGCAGTTTATACGAACAGAAGTGGACAGAAGTGTTCCATTGCAGAATTTGAAAATGTGATGCTTGCCGGTATTCGGATCAACGGTGGTACATTGAAGATCAGTGACCAGTCGAAAGAAGAAATGAAGTTTAATGGTTTATTTGTAACGGATAAGGCAGGAAATCTTGAAATTACCGGCAACGGCGGAGAGATTTATGTCGGCAGACTGGATATCAATGGATTTTTACAGATAAATGATAAATGCTCGAAAAAGATTAATGTAGCAAGTAACCTTAATATCAGAAACTATGTAAGCATTAAGAACATGGATATCCATGTGGCTGGAAACTGCAATGTGGCTGGAAGTCTGGAATTTGCTAGCAGTGAACTGGTTGTAGATGGAAATATGGAGGCTGACAATGGGTATCTGCAGATGCAGGATACCGAGGACAAACTGCTTGTGAAAGGGAATCTGACGTTAGGTGAAACATATGGAAGCAGTAAGGGGGAGTGTTTAACAAATGGAACAGTAGAAGTAAAAGGAGATTTCACCTCGAACTATAAGGAAACAGGCTCCAACTGGTATGGCTATTATGAGACAAATATGCATAAGACGATATTTTCAGGAGAGAAGACACAGAAGATTAGCTTTAAAGAGCCAAGTCAGGTAAATAGATTTAGTGATAATCTGGAACTTCAAAATAACGCTATCAATTTTGCAACGCCGCTCTATTCGCTCACAGTAAATAACGATATGGCGATTTCGGAAACAAAAGATTTACAGATCGTTACGCAATTGATAATTAATAATGGATCTTTTGTAACAACTGGAAATGTTGAGGCTAACATGTTAAGCATCAACAATACAAAAGAAAATCAGATACAAGGGAATCTGAATATGACTGGAACTGTTGTCTTTAAAAAGGGAAGTCTGGAAGTAGGAGGAAATGCGAAATTTGACAATGGGTATCTGCAGATGAAGAGTACCGAGGATAAACTGGTTGTAAAAGGAAATATGACGCTTGGTGAAACATATGGAGGCAGTGAGAGTGATTGCTTAACAAATGGAACAGTAGAAGTGAAGGGAGATTTCACCTCGAACTATAAGGAAACAGGCTCCAACTGGTATGGCTATTATGAAACGAATACGCATAAGACAATATTTTCAGGAGAGAAGACGCAGAAGATCAGCTTTAAAGAGGCGAGTCAAGTAAATGGATTTAGTGATAAGTTGGAGCTTCAGAATAACGATATCAATTTTGCAACACCAATTTATAATGTGAAGATCAATCAGGACACACAGCTTACGAATACAGAAAAACTGATGATAACAGGTACATTAAATACAGGCGGTTATAAATTTGCAACAACCGGAAATATAGATGCAGAAAGACTGGACATGGGAGGTGCAGGAGTAGAAATTGCCGGAGATGTAGCGGTCAGAACAATGAATGTGTCAGGCAGTGATAACCTTATTAAAGGAAATCTGATGGCGAACGGAGGAGGTGCTGCCTTTAAGCAGGGAAGTCTGGAAGTAGGGAGAAATGCGGAATTTAATAATGGCTTTCTGCAGATGCAGGATACAGAAGACAAACTGCTTGTGAAAGGGAATCTGACGTTAGGTGAAACATATGGAAGCAGTAAGGGGGAGTGTTTAACAAATGGAACAGTAGAAGTAAAAGGAGATTTCACCTCGAACTATAAGGAAACAGGCTCCAACTGGTATGGCTATTATGAGACAAACATGCATAAGACAATATTTTCAGGAGAGAAGACACAGAAGATTAGTTTTAAAGAGCCAAGTCGGGTAAATGGATTTAGTGAGAATCTGGAACTTCAAAATACAGACATTAATTTTGCGACTCCGCTCTATTCATTGACGCTGAATCAGGATACCGTACTGATTCACACAAATTTGTTAAAGATTAATGAGTTCCTGAATCTGAACGGACATAAACTGGAAACTACAGGAAAAACAGAGTGCAGCAATGTAGCCGAAAATGGTGGAACATTAGAAGAAAATCCGAAATTTGGACATAATTATTATAATCAATTGAAACCGGCTGATTTAAAAGATCATGATATTAAATATGCGGATGAAGCGTGGGTATGTACAAGCTGTGGAAAAATATTTACGGATGCAGAAGGAATTGTGGAATATGATCCAGATCCATGCAAAGACGGACATACAATCGTGATTGATCAGAGAAAGGTGGCAACCTGCACTACCGACGGACTTACAGAAGGCAAGCATTGCAGCGTCTGCAAAACCGTTCTTGTACCACAGGAAGTAATTCCTGCAAGTCATAATTGGGAAGAAGATTTCACAATTGACAAAGAACCAAGCTGCACAACGGAAGGAAGAAAATCTATCCATTGCAAGAAATGTGGCGAAACAAAGGATGAGCAGGTTATTCCGGCAACAGGTCATGATTTTACCGAATGGGAGACGATTGAAGAAACCAGTTGCACAAAAGAAGGAATTACACAGCGCCGATGTAAAATTTGTGGCTTCACAGAGACGAAAAAACTGGATAAAAAGGCGCATGAATGGGGAACAGAATATACGGTAGATCAGCCGGCAACATTTGCAGCAGATGGAAGTAAGTCTATCCACTGTAAGAATTGTGAAACGATTTCAGAAGCAATCGCAATTCCAAGGATAAACTCTGTAAAAATTTCGGCAACGGCTTATACTTATTCAGGTGGAGTAAAAACACCGTCTGTAACGGTAAAAGATGCGAACGGAAATGCATTGCACAACAAAACAGATTATATAGTGCAATATGCATCCGGCAGAAAAAATGTAGGAACATATAAAGTAATTGTAACTTTAAAAGATAATTACAGTGGTAAAAAGACGTTATCATTTACCATTAATCCGAAAGGCACCGCTATAAGCAGTTTAAGTAAATCGAAAAAAGCATTTACTGCAAAATGGAAGAAGCAGAGTGCACAGACATCCGGTTACCAGTTACTTTATTCTACAAATAGTAAGTTCAAATCTCGAAATAAGTATGTCACAGTCAGCAGTTATAAAACAACTTCGAAAACTATTAAAAAGCTGGCGGCAAAGAAGAAATATTATGTGAAAATCCGTACTTATAGGAGTGTTTCCGGTAAAAAATATTATTCCGGATGGTCGGCAGCAAAAACAGTAGTGACGAAATAAGAGCAGAAAGGATAAAGCATAAAGCACATTATGAACAAACTGGTGATATTTGACGCTGCTGGCAACGAAATCGGGATGATACTTCAAAAAGTAATAGAAAAATCATACGTAAAGGGATATATTTGAACATAGGAATGAAAAAGAAAAAAGAATCAAGTGAACAGTTGAATATCGTCATATTTCTGCTGCTTGTGATTGCCGCATTGGTCTGTCGCTGGCTGGGGAAGATGAGCGCCGGTCGCATCTTCTTTGGCACACTTCGGACGGTGATCTACATCGGCTTATATATCGGATGGGCGATCAGCATTCATAAGAGAGTCATTCAAAAATCAGTGAGAAATACATTGCTGTTAGTCGCAGGTTTGATGGTATTTTGGTTTGTTGTACGCACGACAAAATATTTCTTCACCTATGATCTGCAGATCTCGCGCTACCTTTGGTATTGCTACTACATACCAATGCTGTTTATTCCGCTGACTGCATTGCAGGCGGCTTTTCTTCTTGGACAGCCGGAAGAATACAGGCTGCCGGGGTGGCTGAAAGGATTATGCATTCCGACGGGGATTCTTAGTATATTTGTGCTGACGAATGATCTTCACCAGCTTGTCTTTGCCTTCCCGGAAGGAGCGGCATGGTCGGATAGCAGTTATACATATGGATGGGGCTATTATGCAGTGATTTTGTGGGAAATTGTCTGTGCATTGATCGGCTTCCTTTTGATGCTCTATAAATGCAGACATTCCCGAAAGAAGAAATATTTACCGCTGATCGGAATCAGTGCAACTGTACTTTACGCAGTCATTTACGTAAGTGGTGTGGAATGGATGAAGAAAATAGGTGGAGACATTACCGCAGTTTTATGTTTATTTTTTGTGGGCATACTGGAAAGCTGTGTACGTTGCGGATTGATCCAGACAAATACAGGGTATGAGCGGCTGTTTGAAGTCTGCGCATTGGGAGCCCAGATTACAGATCAGGACTATAATGTCTGCTACACATCCTCCAATGCAATGCCTTTATCTAAGAAAATAATGAAGGAAGCGATGGAGAAAGAAGTCGTGATCGATAAGAAGACACTGATACAGAACCGGGATATCCCGGGCGGTCATGTTCTCTGGCAGGAAGATATCGAAGACATCATCCAGCTTCTTGAGAGACTGGAAGAAAACAGAAAGACAATCGAAGAAAGTAACTGTATTGAGCAGGAAAATTATCAGACAAAGGCAGCCATCAATATGCTGCGTGAGAAGAATCGCTTATTTGACAAGCTACAGACACAGACCGCAAAACAGATCGATCTGTTAAATGACCTGCTCCACCACTATGACGAGGAAGAAAATCAGGAGAAAAGCCGTAGGCTTTTAGCGAAGATCAGTCTTGTCGGAACGTATATAAAAAGACGCGGAAATCTGGAATTTATCGAAGAGAGATCAAAAATATCCGATGCCGCCGAACTGGAAGCCTGCATAGAAGAATCTTTTTCCAGCTTGCGATTGATGGACATCGACTGTGCCTGTTCGTTCCCAACCGGTGAGGAGATTTATGTAAGTGACGCTGTGTCGATGTATCAGTTTTTTGAAACAGTGGTGGAAAAATGCGTGGACACATGCGATTCTCTGTGGATAAAGCTTCGAAGCCAGGGAGAAAAGCTTCTCTTCTGTATGGAAATAGAAAGCAAGATGGATCTTACCATTTTTTCGAAAATGGTGCAGTTCTGTACATGTGAAGATGGCATATGGCGTTTTACATTTGCCGTGGAAAAGGCAGGTGAACCGTAATGCAGACATTTTTAATGATCATTATTTTATTAAGTCTCGTAGGGAATATGATTCTGTTGTTTGCTTTTCAAAATATGAAGCTGGATGATCGAAAATGGTATATCAACATTGCACTTTTTGTGTTTTTATTTCTGCTTTTAAATGCGTTGGCCTATTCATTCGAGGCGGCCCATGGAGGAGAAATATATTTGCAAATGCCATCTGTTCTGATCGGAGTATGGTGGTGTGTTGTCGGTGTGATCGATGCGTTACTTATCTGGGAAGGACTTCGGCTGAAAAAGATGAGAACAGAAACTATCAGGCAAAATTCCATCAAAGAGGCGATGAACGTACTGCCGATCGGAATCTGTTATTTTATGGATGATGGAATGTTGAAGCTTTGCAATGAGCAGATGTATCGTCTTTTTCAGACGCTCACTCACAGAGATCTGCAAAAGCAAGAAGAATTAAAAGAAGCGCTTCAGCAATGTGAGCGCTATGGTGTGAGTCGGATCAACAACAAAGAAATCTACCTTTTCCCTGATGGGAAGGCATGGAGCTATCGGGAAAATGAAGTGACAGATCGAAAGGGAAAGGTATATACAGAAGCTATTTTTCTGGACATTACGAAACAATATGAGGAAAAAATAAATCTGACAAAGCAGACCGAAAAGTTAAAAGAAATATCAAAAGAACTCCGCTATCTGTCGGACAATGTATTGATCCTGACACGTGAGCGGGAAGTGCTTGCGGCAAAGACAAAGCTTCACGATCAGATGGGCGCCGGTCTTACTGCGATCCGCCAGAGGCTGACGCAGGAGAACGCAGATTATAAAGATGCGGTGCGCTTGCTTCGGCAGGCCGTAAATGCAATCTGGAATGACAACCAGTATCCGCTGGAAGAAGGCGATTTTGAAAGATTTCTGCAGGATGCAAAGACACTTGGCGTGGAGGTAGTGTGCGAGGGAACATTGCCGGAGTCAGAGGAACTGGCTAATATCTGCGTCCTTGCAATGCGCGAGTGTCTGACAAATGGCGTCTGCCATGCCGGTGCGACAAAGCTTTGGATCGAGATGCAGAATGAAAATCAGCAATGTCGCATCCGTATCACGAATAACGGAGAGACACCGGATAAAGAGATTGTTCCAAAAGGCGGATTGTATAATATTTCCAGACATGTATTTGACTATGGCGGAGAAATGCAGATACAGTCATTTCCGTATTTTGCATTGACGATTGCATTTCAAAAGGAGAGAGTATGAAACAGGTATTAATCGTTGAGGATCAGAGGATGCCTCGTGAAAATATGGAGAGAGTCATTTCAGAAAGTGACAATTATACGCTTTCTGCCAGCGTAAATGGGGCAGATGTTGCACTTGCCATATGCAGAAGACAGCATATCGATCTTATATTGATGGATGTATGTACGTCCGGAAATAAAGACGGGATCGAAGCGGCAGCAGAGATAAAGGCAGAGCTTCCAAATATAAAAATCATTATCGTAACTTCCATGGTGGAAGTCGGATATTTGCAGCGGGCAAGAGAGGCGAAAGTAGACAGCTTCTGGTATAAGGATATCAGTCCGGAAAGGCTGATCGATGTTATGGATCGAACGATGGACGGAGAGCGTGTATTTCCAGATAAAACACCGAGTGTACAGTTGGGACTTGCCGACAGTTCGGAGCTTACAGCCAAGGAAATCGAAGTGTTACGCTATGTCTGCGATGGACTCGAATACAGTGAAATCGCAGAGCAGATGAACATCTCACTGCGGACAGTGAAATTTCACATCTCGAATATTTTGTCCAAAACAGGATATGCAAATAAGACGAGACTTGCGATCGCGGTGACAAATAAGAACTTCATTATACCGAGCAGTCAGGAAAAAAATAAATAATATTCCTTGTATGTTCAGATAATACTTATCTGACAGATAAAATTCTCAGTAAAAACAACGAAAACCTGTCCATGTGGACAGGTTTTATTTTTTGTCTCTCTGTTATAATTTATTGTAAGAAAACTATGTCGTTTGAGGAGATAAAGACCAGTAACTTAGTTGGAAAAGAAGAAGGAGGGATATGTTATGAGAAACTGGAAATCGAGACGAATATGTAACTATCTAATGAAAGGATTGCTGTTTTGTGACTTTTGGATCCATTGCTACAATGAATAATTTCCTGCGAAATTGATTATATACTGTCCTTTAGGACGGGGTGAAAAAGAAATATATATGTTATACTTTATTTACAAATAATATATTGTGCTTGAATTATCAGACAAAATGGATGATTGTCTTCTGATGAGTGGAAAATTATCTTGAAAAGTATTATGCAAAGGAGGCGTAGATGATATGAAAACAAAAAGACAAGGACAGAGTAAATTATTTGTAGTGCTTGCAACACTTCTGGCGATTGTATTTTTTTCATTTGCCGGGAAGACAGATGTAAAAGCTGCTGAGACGTACACACAAAATTATACACCGACGAGAAAGTCTCCGTTGAAAAAGATTGAATATATCAATCGTGGGGATAATACATTTGATATTAATGTAACGGTAGATTTGTCGGTATATTATCCAAATGATGTTTTGGGTATTCAAGAGTATGATTTAACTGCGTGGACGAATGGTACAAGCGGGAAAGAATATGTTGCTTTACAATGCGGCAGTATAGACGTAGGAAAAAATGTGCATACTCATCAGATTAGGAGCGAACATCTGAAACATGTAAAACCAGGAGAAAAATTCTGGATTAGATATGAACTTTACAAGAATCTTCAACTTGAGGAGTATGGTCCATATTGTGATTTTGAAGCAAGGGAATTGACAGCACCGACTATTAAAGGGCCGGAACAGACTGAGAATTTATTTAGCAAAGTAAACAGGTACACATGGAGTGTCAAGTCTTCAAATGGAAAAGAATATTCAGAAATCAATGCAGAGATGGAAGCAACAAAAGCACCTGGTCAGGGTGAATCCTTATGGGCATATAATAAGGATGACGGCATGATATATGGTAGGTCTTTTACCAACAAGATTAAAGCACTTGTATATCGTGATTTGGAGTCAAAAGAAATTGATATAACTGGTGTTAAGACAGGAATGGTTCTTGTAATTGCAAAAGATGCGGCATCGGCAAAAACAGCAGGAGATGCAATTACATTAAAGGATAGTGATAGGGTTATATTTGATCAGGCTGCATATACTAAATCAGTAGCGGCGAAGGACTACAAGTTTCAAATGGGTTCCGGTCGATATGATCAGCTTATCGGTTACATTGATGCGTCAAGTTATAGTTATGCTACGGCACATATCGTAGAAGTCTATAATTACTCAACAAAAAATGGAGAAGGATCACTTTTTAAAAGATATGTGATTAAAGGAAGTAATAATTATCAGAGAAGTTTTAAACTTACAGGATTAAAACCTGGCACGGCCAAGCATTATACAGTGCATCTTATACGAACAGATTCAAGTGGAACTGAATATGAATATATAGATAACCAATATTGGACATTGAAATCAGCAAGCTTTAAAACACCATCTGTTTCAGGTGTTAAATTTGCACCTAAAAAAGCAAAACTTATAATAAATGTACCGTCTACACAGGCGGGTAAAGGTCTTTCCACTATGCATGTATACAAAGGAAATAAGAAGATTAAAACAATTAAGAGTAATGGAAAAACAAGAATTACCTTTGTATATAGTGGAAGTAAAGCAAGTACTTCTTCTTATAAAGTAAAAGCGGTTTGCGCAAAGGATACAAAGATTACAAAGACCAGTAAGGCAAAGAAACCGGTTGCTAGTAAGTATAAGAGGCAAGGATGGATCAATCCGAATATAAATGCGATTACGCCATATGCAACAGCAACATTTGTACCGTGGGAAATGAGTTATTACAATGGCAAGGTAACAGTTACAGGATATGTTGTAAACAATCGTATTTTTAAGCTTAAAACTTATAAAGTGAAGGTTGGAGTTGGAGTCGATAATAAGATTTACGCATCAACAACAAAGACTTATAAGAATGTAAAAGACAGTACAATTAAAAAGGTTAAATTTTCATTTAAGTCAAAGAAAGCACTTGATTTCGCTAATAACTCCCCAACATGGAGTGTGAGAACACTGAAATCGGTATGGTAATGCATTTAGAAACACGATCAATAATAATTGCATGATAAGGGACTAGAGAAGGCATTAAAGTCAATTGGATTTTATCGTTTGAGGCTTTCGGCGGAGTGTTACGATAAGCACTTCGCCATTTTTATTTTGATTAAGAACAGTCACCTTTTTACATATAATCGCACAGCATCTTTATGTGAAAAGCGTGATATCAGTAAATACAGATTATATTCTAGCACCAAAGTATTCACATTATTTTATTCGTTATGCTTTTTCTTGTCGGTGGTTTTATAGATATTTCAACAATCCATGCAGAAGCAGGAAGCAGAACAGGAAGCATTCAAATTATTTACAAGGAGAGAAATAGTTCGGATAAAGAAGTGACTCTTTCCGGAGCAAAGTTCTCGATATTTCCAATTCAATACATGAAAAATGATGAGCTGGTCTGGGAAAATGGTTTTAAAGATTCATAGTAGCATGGTTTTTAATAGCGATTGTTAGTCTTGGTTTGATTGTAGGATTATATAAAAAGAGAAAAATGAAGTAGCCATTATTTAAAGAGAACTGATCCATGCGGTGGAATCAGTTTTCTTTCTTATCATGCACAAAAACATACAGAACAAGGCTTGTGGACAGATTATATTTTTTCACCAGAGCATCGTAGATTTTATTCAAAACATTACGCTCGCCCAGACTGCCGACATCCAGGTCACGGGTATCTTCCAAAAGGCAATGCGACTACAAAGAAATCAATACCGCAGAATTGCAAAAACAGAGCCGACAGTTGACCTCGGAAAAGATGAAACTCTATGATGATTGAGTGTAACCGTATGGTTGGTTCAGGTAGTGCAGCTTCCTTTTTTGTGTGTGCGTAGAGGGCTGATTGGTGTTGTCTTGGGGGCCAGCGCTTCCCCCGGGCATAAATTATCATTAACTATAAAAACTATGTTGCACGAGGGCATATTCTGCTATAATAAAAGGCAGAATGACCAAAGGAAGTAAAGGGGATTAGTATGGAGCGTTATAAAGTACTTCTGGTAGATGATGAAGTGGAAGTTATTGATATTATGGAGCAAAAGATTCATTGGAATGATCTTGGATTCAAGGTTGTGGGCAGTGCAACGAACGGCGTGAAAGCATTAGAGCTTGTGGAGAAGCTCCAGCCGGACGTTGTGCTTACGGACATTAAGATGCCTTACATGAACGGGTTGCAGCTTGCGAGAAGACTGAACGAGGATTATCCGAATATTTACATTATGATTTGTACCGGTTTCGATGAATTTGAGTATGCAAAGGAAGCGGTGCATTTAGAAATCAAAGAATATATGTTGAAGCCGATCAACTCGACAGAACTGTCTGCAAGTCTTGAGGACTTGAAAGAGACACTGGATCGAGAGCGAGAAGAAAAATTGAATGTAAAGAAATTAAATAATTACTTTCAGGAGGCACTGCCGAAGCTGCAGTCGAATTTTCTTATTTCGCTTATCGAAGGAAGAGTTGGTGAAGAGGATTATGACCGGTTTTTACAGGCGTATCAGCTTGATATGAAAGGACCGCATTTTTGCTGTGTGATCTTTCATACTTCTGCAAATCATGTGCCGGATGGAATGGATCCGTTGCTTCTTTCCATGTCCGTAGAGCGCGAGATCAAAGACCGGCTCGTAGAAGAGTGGGAATGCAAGGAATTTATTTACATGGGCAATACGCTTCTTATTTTGGAACTTGATTCAAAGGAGAAGATGGCACAGGTGACAGATGCCTGCGACAGATTCTGCCGTTGGGCTTATCGAATTATGGGAGCAGTCGTTACGGCAGGAATCGGAACGGTGTGTGACAGCCTTCGTGACATCAGCATTTCTTATGAAGGGGCGAGAGATGCCATTTCTTATCGTGTGCTGTATGGTACAAAGCGCGCCATCAACATCGGAGAGATTGTCCCAAAAGAGCAGAAGCAGACAGCGCAGCCGGAAGAGATCAGCATGCAGGAGCTTCTTCGCGCGATCCGTATCGGTGATCCGGAAGAGATTAAGGAGATGGCACACAAGGAAATTGAGAAAATTTATAAAAATACAGAGACAATCAGCCAGCATAATCTGGCAACATTAGAGATTGTCAGCAGATTTGTTCGCTTCTGTACAAATAACTCGCTTGATTTCAATGAGATTTCCGGATATTCGCAAAATATTTACGAAAAAGTATCACAGATGGATGAAAGCTTGCTTACAAACTGGACGGTCAATATGTCTATGGCAATCAGCGACTGTCTTATGAATGCCAGAAATAATACATCGAAAAGACTGATCGTAGACGCCCAGAACATTGTGAAAGACCGATATATGGAGGCCGACATTTCGCTCGATGAAGTGTGTGCACAGCTTGGTGTGTCGAACTCTTACTTTTCATCTATTTTCAAAAAAGAAGTAGGAAAGTCTTTTATTTCTTATCTGACAGATTACCGAATGGATATCGCAGAGGACCTGGTTCTTAACACAGATGAGAAGAGTTACACGATCGCAGAGAAGGTAGGGTACCTGGATGCGAACTATTTCAGTTACGTATTTAAGAAGAAATTTGGTGTTTCACCTTCCAAATACCGGGCATCTGCGAAAAAATAATGCACGTGAAGGGAATAGAATAGCGTGAAAAACAGATTGAGAAAATTTTCAAAAGAAAATATAACATTCAACATCCAGTCGATCATCATGTCGGTGCTTATGGCGATCACTGTTGTGACGATCGTTGTTATGGGATTTTTGCTCTATCACCGTTTCAAGCTCGCCATTGATCGAATGGCGGTTGCGAATACAGAATCGAACGTAGAGAGTATGGTGGACCGTGTAAATGCGGACCTTTTGGATATGCGTCAGATTTTCAATGCGGCGAACTACAATATCGTTCAGGAATTTGACATTTCCAGCCGTGAATTTACCGAGCAGTTCAGTCTTCTGTACGAAACGAATTCGGACAAGGTGCAGAGCGTGGCGCTGTATGGAAGTGATGGGAAACTTATCAGTTCTGAGCCGGTATCGGTGGAGAAGAAAATAGACGTAACAAGGCAGGACTGGTACCGGAATGCGGAGGACGCAATTGAAAACATCCATTTCTCCGTTCCGCATATCCAAAATCTTTTTGCGGATGGTTCTTACCGTTTCCATCGAGTTGTTTCGCTGAGCCGCTATGTGGATGTCAACGACGGCGATAAGCCGCGAAGTGGTGTCCTCTTAGTGGATATGAAATATTCAGTTATTGAGGATGTGTTAAAACAGATCAATGACTCTTCGGAAGGCATTTACTATTATCTTATCAGCCGCGATGGAGAAATTATTTACCATCCGAGAAGAGCAGAGATGGACCGAGGGCTTTTTAATGAAAAGAGTGTCGGAACAGCCAAATACGAAGATGGAACGTATTCCATCAATGCGGATGGCCATAGGGAAAGCATTGTTGTCGGAAGTATTGCATATACCGGATGGAAACTTGTCGGTGTTGTGCCGGAGAGTGTGCAGACTGCAAGCATCAATCGATTCCGTTACTATGTATTTACGACGATCACAATTCTTCTGATGATGCTCCTTTATGGAAATAGATTAGTTTCCCGAAAGATTTCCAAACCGATCCGCCAGCTGGAAGAGTCCGTAAAAGACCATGAGGCCGGTGGAAAACCGGACATTTACATTGGAGGTTCTACGGAGATCCGACATTTGGGATATTCCGTTCAGAAGTCTTACGAGCAGATTGAGACTTTGATGGAAGAGATCATCCGCCAGCAGAATGAGCGAAGAAAGAGCGAGCTGGATGCATTGCAGAGCCAGATCAATCCACATTTTCTTTATAATACGCTGGAGTCGATCACGTGGATGATCGAGGCATACAAAAATGAAGGTGCTGTCGTTATGATTTCAGAGCTTGCGAAACTTTTGCGTGTCAGTTTGTCCCGGGGAAAGACAATTATTTCTATCAAGGATGAATTGCAGCACAGCCGAAGTTATATGAATATACAGCTTGTGCGCTATAAAGAGCGTTTTAAGATGGAATTTCAGATTGATGAAGAGATTGAAAAATATTGCATTGTAAAATTAGTCATTCAGCCGATCTTGGAAAATGCAATTTACTATGGCGTTGGAAATATGGATGAGGACGATGACGGCAAGATCATCGTGCGCGGTGAGAAGAAAGGCGATGACATTTACATTTCCATTGAGGATAATGGAATGGGCATGCGCGAAGAAGTGTTGGAAAATATTTTGACAAATAATAATAAAGTTCCAAAGCACGGTTCCGGCGTAGGTGTTATTAACGTACATTCGAGAATCAAGCTTATGTTCGGTGAGCAGTATGGACTGGAAGTGTACAGCGAACCGGATGAGGGAACGAAAGTTGTAATCCACATTCCGGCGATTTTGCATACGCCTGAGAATGCGGAAATGCTGGAAATGCAAAAATACACGCAGGGGAGGAATTTAGATGAAAAAAAATAAAATAACCTTCCTCGTGCTGGAGACGATTTTGCTTGTGCTGGCATTGTTTTTCGTGTTGAAGATTTTCGATAAAAATGTGCCGGAGAAGCGAGTGGCAGTCATTCTCTCCGAATCGGGTGACAACCGCTGGGATTCGCTTATAAAAGGCCTGAAGCAGGCGGCGGATATCAATGGTCTTCATATGATCATCTGCAATACGGATAAGATTGACAGTACGGAGACGGAAAAAGAAATCATAAATGAACAGAAAAATAATGATATCGATGCATTTATCATTTGCCCGGCGCCGGGTGCGGACACCGAAAAAATGATCAAAAAGCAGTGCTCCGGCATCCCGTATATTCTTATTATGGATGAATTTTATAACGGAACGCAGTTGATTAATGGGCAATCTTCAGACAGGGCGTCTCAGAATAAAGCGACTTCGGAATCGGCGAAAAAATCGCTTGGTGCAGTGATCGGGCCGGATTATTATAAAATCGGTACAACATTAGGAAAGCAGATTGGCAAAAAGAAGACGGTAGGAATTGTAGCCGACTGGCGAGAGTCTGCGGCAAATCGTCAGATGATCAAAGGTTTGAAAGACGTGCTTAAAGATACCGAAAATGAAATCAGCTGGTGCTATTACCGTCAAAAAGGACAGGACATCTGTGAAAGTGTAGCCCAGAAAAGTGATGTGGACGCCCTAGTCGTGCTGGATTCGAAAGCGTTGGAAGAGCTTGGCGAGAAATCGGAGCAAGGCACATACAGCAAGGCAGAAATATATGGAATTGGCAGCAGTGAAAAGGCAATCGTCTTGCTTGATGACGGAGTGCTCAACGGCCTTATCGTTCCGGATACCTATTCCGTCGGCTACAAGAGCGTAGAAGAGATTGCGCAGAAACTGAACCGCAGATTTTATCGAATCAAAGGTCATGAGACAGATATAAAGATATTTAGCAAACCAATATTTTCTTTAGATGACAATATGGAAAGGTTCATGTATTCCTATGAGTAAAAGAAATGAAAGAAACAGAAAGTATAAACGTGTGATCGCAGTTACATTAATGCTCACCCTTCTTGCATCTGGATGTGAAAAGGAAAAGCCGAAGTCCAATAATATTCTTCGAGTTGGTGTCGTAACGTACACCCAGGATGATCCATTTATCAATGCTATGACAGATAAATTGAAAGAGAATTTCAAGGAAATGGAATCCGAAGATTTTAAGATTATCGTGTCTGTGAAAAATGGAGATGATAACCAGCAGGATCAAAATGAGATCGTAGAAGAAATGATCGACGCTGGATGTGACGTGCTTTGTGTAAATCTCGTTGACAGAACAGCGCCATCCCGCATTATAAGGATGGCGAAACAAGAAAGTATACCGATCATTTTCTTTAACCGTGAGCCGGTAAAAGAAGACATTATGCAGTGGGAGAAACTATATTATGTCGGATGTGACGCAGAGCAGTCTGGCGTAATGCAAGGTGAAATTGTTGCAAACTACCTTAAAAATCATCCGGAGGTGGATGTGAACAAAGATGGCAAGATACAGTATGTTCTTTTAGAAGGTGAGGCCGGTCACCAGGATGCCATTAGCCGAACGGACTATGCAGTAAAGACACTGATCGAACACGATGTGAAATTAGAAAAATTAAGCTATCAGTTTGCAGACTGGAACCGTGGGCAGGCGGAAAATCGAATGACCCGTCTCATCCAGCAATATGGCAAAGAAATCGAACTTGTTATTTCAAATAACGACGAGATGGCATTGGGCGCTGTGGAGGCTTGCAGAAAGGCCGGATACAGAGGAAATGATTGGCCGGTGATTTTCGGAATTGACGGGCTGGAGGATGCTCTGAATGCGATCAAGAACGGCCAGATGCAAGGAACTGTCTACAACGACAATGAAGACCAGGCAAGTGAGCTTGCGAAGTTGTCTGTGGAAGTATTTCGCGGGGACAACAAGTATCGAAGCCAGCTGACGGACGGCAGATATTATGTCTCTGAATACCGTCAGGTAGATGAGGAGAATGTAGATGAGTTCTTGGAAAAATAAGTATAGATAGCGTGAGATAGCGTGAGAAGAGAGCGAAAGGATAGAAAAATGGACAATACATGGGTAGCACAGTTTTATGAGGAAACCGATCCGGTGAAGCGAATGGAAATGCTGGAGGCGCATGGAGAAGATGCAGCCGGTGAGGAGGCGAGTGAGGAAGCGAGTGAGGAAGCAAAAAGAAATGCATGCAGGAAAGAATTGTGGGTTGTGCGCTATGGAAAACGCAGACCAAGAAAAGATGAATTTGTCGGAGGCTTTGTGGAATTAAAAGGCATGGCAGAGGCAACGACAATCGATATCGGTGGCATGCGCAGAAAGCAGGCTGCAAAAATCCTTTCCACATTGGGGTTATCCGCAGTAAGACTACAGGATGAACTGTACAAAGAAGTACTTCTGGCGGAACTTCAGAATGCATTCAAGCGTTACTTTGAAGTGAGCCGCGGAGGCAGAGGATTTACTTCTCTCGTATTTGGAATGGGACAGCTTTCAGACGAAGGCGTTGCAAAGAAGCTTGCAGAGCAGATCAGTATTATTGCTTTCAAGGCACCGCGGATGCTTCGTATGGAGAAAGAATTCGCACTGCTTAAGGAAGCGGCACTTCTTGCTTTTAGAGAGGAATATCCGAATAGAGAGCATTTTTTGAATAAGTAGAATATATTTCGGACAAGAAAAACCCCGGCCGGTGCGGTCGGGGTTTTTTGATGTGTGATTGTGGGTTGTTACTGGTGTCCGCAAGACAACACCAATCAGCCTTCTACGCACACAAAAAAAGGAAGCTGCCGCCCCGCGATTGAGAAATCGCGGGGCGGCAGCTTCCTTTATGTACATCCACTTAATGGAAGGACAATTTAATTATTTCTTCTGGACATATTTCAGACAGTCAAGTGTTACGGCTGCGAGGATGATAATACCTTCGAAGATGAACTGAAGGTTTGTATCAATACCAAGGATTGTCAGAGAGTATGTAAGAGATGTGAAGATAAGTACACCAGTTACAACTCCGGAAATCTTACCGATACCACCAGTAAATGATACACCACCAACTACGCAGGCTGCAATGGCATCCATATCCCATCCTTGTCCGTAAGCTGCACTACCTGAACCAACCATACGGTTACACTCAAGCCATGAACCAAATCCATAAAGGATACCAGCAAGGATAAATGCTCCCATTGTTACTTTGAATACGGAAATACCAGAAACTGCTGCTGCTTCCGGGTTTCCACCTACAGCGTAGAGGTTTTTACCAAATGTTGTTTTGTTCCAGATGAACCATACGATTGCAACTGCAGCTACAGCCCAAAGTACGATTGTCGGGAATCTTCCAGCCTGTGGAATGAACATTTTCGGAATCTCTGAATCAATCGCACCGAAGGAAACACCTTTTGTTGCGTATGTTACAAGACCGAAGATGATAAGCATGTTCGCCATTGTAGAAATGAACGGATGCATCTTAAATCTTGCCATGAAGAATCCAGCGATCATAGAGAATACAGTTGTCAGGATTACACAAACGCCTAATGCTAATAAAGCTTTCGGTACCGGAGCCATCTTTGAGAAGTCAAATACATGTCCGAATACTGTACCTGTGTTGATTCCGTTATGCATGATGATTGTAGATGTTACCATACCCATACCAACCATACGTCCTACGGAAAGGTCTGTACCTGTTAAGAGGATCAGTCCTGCAACACCAAGTGCTAAGAACATACGAGGTGAAGCCTGCTGTAAAATATTCAAAATGTTAGTTGCTGTAAATAACTGTGTATTCTTTACGATTGGTGTAATGATACACAGAGCGATGAAGATTAAAATGATTACAATGTAAAGACCATTCTTGTATAAGAACTGTGCTACATTGAAAGAATATTTATAGTTTTCAATCTTCTGTGCATACTGCTGAGAAAGTGTAAATTCAGACATTCTCAGAAGGTCGATCAAATGGAATTTGTGCATATATGCATCATGTTTTCTGTCTTTGATTTCCTGTACTCTTGACTCGTGAGTCATTTCCGCATCAAAGAGGTGATTCTTTAATACATATTTCTCAGCTTTAATCTCTTCAGAGTCTTTCAGAGCTGCAACTTTTTTCTTGTGCTCTTCCTGAAGTTTCATTTTAACCTTAGCGTATCTGCTCTCTTCGTCCTTCATCTCAGTTTCGCAGCTCTTAGCTACGATATTATAATAGTCGTTATTATAATGTTTAGCGAGATATCCTTCAGCGTCAGCAATCAGCTTGTTGATCGTTGCTTTGTTTTTATTTTCAACAGCAACTGCTTTTTCAAGCTCTTTCTTGCTGTTAGCAATAATCTTAGAACTCTCTTCTTTGCTTAAGTTTTTATCTTCTTTTGCGATTGCGATCTGGTTCTTTAAAGTATTCACTTTATCTGTACCTTCGATACGCAATTCGTCAATCTGTTTCTGAATCTTACCTACATATTCATCAATCGGTTGGAGAAGTTTCGCTTCTTCTTCAGCCGAGATAATAAAGCTCTTTTCTGCCATTTCTAATACTCCTCTCTGTTACAAATACTTCGCACTGAGTCTCAATAATTCTTCCTGATCTGTTTCCTTTGTATTAACAATACCTGCGAGACGTCCGTTGGACATAACTCCGATACGGTTTGTAATACCAAGGATCTCCGGCATCTCTGAGGAAACAACGATAATCGTCTTTCCCTGTTTTGCCATGTTAATGATCAGTTCGTAAATTTCATATTTTGCACCAACGTCGATACCTCTGGTCGGGTCATCCATCATGAATACCTGTGGTGAACGTTCTAGCCATTTTCCGAAGATCGCTTTCTGCTGGTTTCCTCCGGAAAGGTTTGAGATCATATCATCCGGTCCCATACATTTTGTATGCATAACCTTGATTTCCTCAGCAGTTGCACGTACCATTCTGTCATGTGATAATGCAATACCTTTTTTGTAATGATTCATGTTCGCGATCGTAGTGTTAAATGTAATATCGCCTTTCAGGAACAATCCGTTGGCCTTTCTTTCCTCTGTGATCAGAGCAAATCCGTGGTCCATTGCATCCTTAGGTGATGTAAAGTTCATAACTTTACCGTTGTATAATACATTTCCTTCTGCTCTTGTACGTATTCCGAAAATAGTTTCCAGAAGTTCTGTACGTCCGGCTCCAACCAGACCATAGAATCCAAAGATTTCTCCTTTTTTGATATCAAAGGAAATATTCTGAAGTTTTGGTGCATACTTTGTTGAAAGATTTTGTACAGAGAAAATGGTTTCTCCCGGTTCATTGTCAACAGGCGGGAATCTGTTATCCAGAGAACGACCAACCATGGCTGCAATCAATTCGTTCATATCTGTGTCCTTACTCTCTTTTGTCATAACAAGGCTACCATCTCGCAGTACGGAGATCTCATCACAGATATTGAAAATTTCGTCCATCTTATGTGAAATATAGATCAGGGAAATTCCCTGTGCTTTCAGCTGACGCATCATTTTGAAAAGTTTTTCAACCTCTGGTGCTGTCAGGGATGATGTAGGCTCATCCAAAACGATTACCTTAGAATTATAAGAAATTGCTTTTGCAATCTCACACATCTGTCTCTGAGATACAGACATCTTCTTCATAGGCTGTGTCAGGTTTGCTGTGATTCCAAGCTTTCTGAACAACTGTGCTGTTTCTTTTTTCATTCTTCCCTCGTCGATAACTCCAAGTGAATTCTTTGGATATCGACCAAGGAACATATTGTCAATAACGCTTCTTTCAAGACACTGGTTCAACTCCTGATGTACCATCGCTACACCGTTCTCCAGTGCATCCTTCGGTCCTGAGAAGTTTACTTCTTTGCCATCTAATATTATTGTCCCCTCATCTTTCTGATAAGTTCCAAAGAGACATTTCATCATCGTCGATTTTCCGGCACCGTTTTCACCCATAAGTCCCATAATGGTTCCAGGTTTCACATTCATGTTGATACCCTTCAGTACTTTATTTCTACCGAATGATTTACTCATGCCATTAATCGATAAGATGTATTTATTCTTATCTTCTGTCATAGCTCTGCTTCCTTTTCTTATTGAAAGAGAGGTATCATCACTGACACCCCTCTATTGTTTCATTCATTTACCAGTTTACGAACTTTAATTATTTGAGAAGTTCTGTGTATGAAGATGCATTGTCTGTTTTAACCATGTTAATTGCAAATGCGTCATACTCGTCTGGGTTTCCAAGACGGTTTGTGATGTTAGACTCTGTCTGTCCATCTCCACCGATGTAGTCAACTTTCAGATTGAGAAGGTCATCGTAGTTCTCAAGAAGCGGCTGATATGTTGAGCTTAAGAAGTTATCTGAAGCATTGTAGATGTTAAGCCATACTTTCTTTTCTGGGCTCTTCTTAGCATCAAGCTGGTTAGCAACTTTTTTGTATACTACTGTTGAATCTGTAAAGTCTTTATAGTTATCAGCTGTTACAGCAATGTTTAATGCGTAGTAAGATCTCTCTTCTTCGCTATATCTGTAATCTTCGCCTTCTTTCAGACAGTTACCAGCATCATCTTTTGTTCCGATACCTGTGTTAATGTCTACTCCGTCAAGAGCGTTACGAAGAACTCTCAGTGTCAGGTACGCCTGAACGTCTGCATGCTGAGAAATTGTTCCGCCGTATCCTTCTGCGATAGCTGCTACAGCGTCACTGTTTGCATCGTATCCGAATGTAGGTACTTTGTTTTTCTTAGCCCATGCGTTGAACATTGACATTCCCATACCATCGTTGTTAGAAACAACTACGTCGATCTTATCTCCGAAAGAAGCTTTCCATGTTCCGATAGCGTTACCTGCTGTAGCGGCATCCCATGTAGCTCCTGCTGCATTCTTCATTTCCTGAGAAGCAAGCTCACGAACTGTGTATTTCTTTCCATTAACTTCAAGTGTTGCGTCTTTAACAATTTTAGATTTTCCATCTACGTTTGTTCCAGCTGGTTTAGAGTTGATTTCTTTCTTCTCTTCAATACCTGTTCCGAGTGCTTTACGAACTCCACGTGTACGAGCGATTGAATCGTTGTGTCCGATATCACCGATTGCAAGAACATATCCGATAACTCCGTCACCGTTTCTATCGATCTTGTCGATGTTAGCTTTGATGTAATCAAGAACCATCTGTCCCTGAAGTTCAGCTCCCTGGTTAGCATCGAAACCTACATAGTAAGTATTTTTGTTGAAGCTAAGAGCATCTTTGTCAAGCTCTCCTGTTGAGCTGTTAGATGGCTGACGGTTAAACCAGCAAAGTGGTTTGTCCTTGTTCGCTACCTTAGTGTCAGATGAGTCTGAAGATCCTGAAGATCCTGAAGATCCACATCCTGCCAATGATAATGCGAGTATTACTGCCATCATTGATGCAACTACTTTTCTTTTTTTCATTGTTGTTTTCCTCCCGTTTTGTGAAATTTGTTTTAAAACATGTCTTTCTTAATGACTGACCTTAGTATAATCACCAAAGGAGGAAAATAAAATAGAATATTTTTGGATTAAGTATTAATTTTCTCTGATTTTCAATAAAAAATTTATGCATGTTGTTTATTCGTTTTTTTCATTTATTATAGAAAGTTTACGTCTACAGCTCGCTGTATATCGTAGCGCAAAAGTGGAAGAACAGTATCCGAATATTTTGTTCGCAAAAGATGGAGAAATATATAATTTTCATGGAAAGAAAGTGATGCCAATCGGTGGTGCATACAGCGTTGACAAATATTATAGGATACGAAACGGATTACCATGGTTTGAATCAGAACAGCCGGATGAAGTGATAAAAGAATATGTGGAACAGCAGTTAGATAAAGCTAAGTGGAATGTGGATATCGTACTCTCGCATACAGTACCGATTGAAGCGGAACCAGTGTGGGCGTTTATTCCAGGGCTTGATCAATCAGCAGTGGACAAGACAACGGAAAAATGGCTACAGAAGATTTATGACAGGTTAGATTTTACAGAGTGGTATGCGGGACATTACCATGTAGAAAGTGAGGAGTGTGGAATACGAATTATGTATGAAGATTATGATGAAATTTGTGCTGAAGGGTAAAAGAATGGTTTGCTGATTTGAAAAATATAAGTTTATAGATGAAGGGGGATTTTTTAATGATATATCTCAGCAGTTTTAAATTAAGTGACAGAAGCATTAAAAATCCTAATATATATCCATATAATGTGTTTCATCGAAAAGACATAGATCCGTTCATATTTGCACCAATCACCGTGTTATATGGGAATAATGGTTCTGGAAAATCTATTATTTTGAATATCATAGCAAATAAACTCATGCTAACAGGGAAAGAGTATGCGACCAGTAATTCTTTTGGAATTGTGGACTATTGCGGAAAATTTTCATCAGAGTGCCAGTTTAGTTATGGAGAGGATGAATTTGGCAATGCATTTAGGAGATTCCCTGAAAACAGCAGATTTATCAAGAGTGAGGATATCCTGTATGAAATTAAAAAATACAGCAAAGACAGATTCTGATATGCTCCCTTCTAAGTAGACAAGAGAAATAATAAAATCTTGTTTATTTAGTAGGGAGCATATCAATTTATGGAGCAATAGCTCCATTTAGTACTATATAAGTGTAAGCCGTCTTTTAGATCAGATCGGTACCGGTTTACAGTTGTGATGCCAAATTTGAATTACAATGTCTCTCAGGATGTCCCTCGGAATGTTCCTCAGAAAAAAGAGAGAAATCCGTCGGAAATTCAAATATTGAATATGATAAAAAGGATAATAAAATATGATCACAAACAGCAACATCGGTGTAGCAGGCAGTTTGTAAAAATATCTTTTGGAAACCCTGAAAGTGTGATATTATTTAAGTAAAGATTTTAGTCAAAGGGGTAAATGATGTGGCTACATTAAAAGATATCGCTGAAAAGGTAAAGGTTTCTCAAAGCACGGTTTCAAGAGTTCTGAATGGTGATCCGAACTTAAATGTGTCAGATGAGACCAGAGAAAATATAGTTACCGTGGCATGTGAGCTTGGATATAAGACGGTAAGTCAGAGATATAGTAAGCGTCAGGGAGATACAGGAAAAAAGGCATCAGTAGAAGAGATGACGGAAAGCCAGAACCTTCCGGAGCGCAGAATCGGGATTGCGCAGATGTTCGAGATGCAGGAGCAGATGGAAGATATCTATTATATTATGCTGAAGAACCGTTTGGATGAAGCATGTTTTGAAAAGAAATGGACGACTGTCATGCTTTACCGGGATGAGAAGAAAAGATTTACCAAGAATGATGACCGTCCGATTGACGGACTGATTGCAATCGGAAGATTCAGTCCGGAGGAGATTCAGGATTTCCATCAATATACGGACAACATCGTATTTTTGGATTCTTCACCGGATGATATGAAGTATTACAGTATTGTGCCGAATTATCACCTGGCAATCCGTGAAGTACTGCAATGCTTTGAGGCAAAAGGCAAAGAGCGGATTGCATATCTTGGAAGTGTGGATACCCTTGGTGACGACAAGAAGCTGACGATGGACCCACGTTATTACTATTATAAAAATACACTGAATAATCAGAATCGGTTTGATGAGAGTCTGGTCATAGACTGCGAGATGAATTCGAGAAGCAGCTGCCAGAAAGTGCTGGAGTATCTGGACAGCCACACACCGAAGGAGTATCCGGACGCGATTTTTGCATCGAGTGATGCGGTAGCGCCGGGACTTGTAAAGGCGTTGCATGAAAGGGAGATTCTGCTTCCGGGACAAATAGGTGTCATTACATTTAACAACACCAGCTTCTCGGAGTTTTCTAATCCGCCGCTTTCTTCGGTCGAAGTATATATGAGAGAAAGCGTGGAGTCGACAGTGATGTGTATGGAACTTCTGTGGAAGAAGAATTCACTTCCGAAGAAGATTATTGTTCCGTGCAGTCTAGTGGACAGAGGAAGCGTATAAAATGGATAGAGATGTCGCTGGTACTCCACAATGCACTTGAAGTGAGAATGTGTCAGGCTACATTTTCTATGCGGCAATTTCCACAAAAACGACAAGCCAATTTAGTAAACATTTCATGAAAATAGTTTTCTTTAAGTAAAAATTTGCGTAAAAATATTGACTAAATATTTTTACGCTGATATATTCATTTCACAAGATACGAAAAATAAACGCAATAAAACAAAAGAAAATGCGTAAAAACGTATGGAAAAGCGAAAGCAAAATTCTACTAAATAAGGAGTAGAGAGATGGAGAAACTTATAAAATGATTCGTGACGAACTTCGTAAGAGAAAGGAACAGTAATATGTGGCGTGGAGTTGATTATTATCCGGAACAGTGGGATGAGGCTTTTTTAGAAGAAGATTTGGAAAATATCTGTGAGCTTGGATGCAATGTGATCCGTATCGCAGAGTTCGCATGGCATCTGATGGAAAAAACAGAAGGAAATTATGATTTTTCCTTTTTTGACCGTGTAATTGAAAAGGCAAAAGAAAAAGGTCTGAAGGTGATCATGGGAACTCCGACAGCGACCATTCCGGCATGGCTTGTGAAAAAGCATCCGGATATCCTGTCAGAGTTTGAAGACGGAACCGTCCGCACTTTTGGTGGACGCCATGTATATTGCTTTAACAGCGATGTGATGTATGAGTACTCAGAGAAGATCATCCGCGCACAGGCTGAGCATTATAAAAATGAAGATGCGATCGTGGCATGGCAGATTGACAATGAGCTGGGACATGAAGACAGTGACATCTGCTATTGTCCGAAATGCCGCTGCGCATTCCAAGGATTCCTTGAGCAGAAATTCGAGGGAAATATTGATAAGTTGAACGAAATTTACGGAACCACATTCTGGTCACAGGAATACAACGGATTTGATGAGATCCCACTTCCATCCAAGACCATTACCACACACAATCCGGCACTTCGTCTGGACTGGGAAAGATTCCGCAGCGAAAGCATTGTAAAATTTGCAAACTTCCAGACAGCGCTTCTTAAGGAAATCATTCCAGATGCGGTTGTGATGCATGACTTCCCGGGCGGAGGACTTGGAAAGCACGTAGATTATTCAGAAGTTGCAAAGAATCTGGATGTGGTAGCTTACAACAATTACCCGGTATGGGGTGGGCAGAAAGAGCCGCTTCCTGCAAATGAAATTGCATTTGGACTGGATTATATCCGTGGGCTCAAACGGGAAAATTTCTGGATCACAGAAGCGATCATGGGAGCACAGGGACATGATGTAACCGGATTTGCTCCACGCCCGAATCAGGCAAAGCTCTGGTCTTATCAGAGTATGGCGAGAGGTTGCGAATCGCTGATGTATTTCCGATACAGAGGTGCAACAAAAGGGGCAGAGCAGTTCTGTTATGGAATCTTGGATGCAGATAATGTTAAACGTAGAAAGTTTCACGAAGTACAGGAATTCTTTAATGAGATTAAGAATTACGAAAAAGAACTGAGCGCACCGGTTAAAAGTGAAGTTGCAATCGTATATGATTATGATTCGCTTGCAGCATTCCGTATCCAGAGACAAAGTTTCCTTCTCGACTGCGAAGCAGAGATGAAGAAGTTCCATAAAGTATTCTTTGATGCAAATGTTCCGGTGGATGTAATTTCGGCGGGAAGTACTCTTTCTGGTTATAAGATCGTGATTCTTCCACAGATGATCATTGCGAAACCGGATTTCCAGAAGCAGGTGAAAGAATTTACCGAGAACGGCGGAACGCTGGTTCTGACTTTCCGTGATTTTGTAAAAGATGAAAATAACAATCTGTTGTTTAAAAAGGTACTTCCGGTTGACTTTGATGAGTTTGCGGGAATCTATGTGACAGAGACTGAAAGTCTTCAGGAAGGACAGGAATTCCCGCTTGCAGGCGAAGAAGATTTCAGTTGTACACAGGGAGAGGGAGGAATTTTCCGTGACCTGCTCAGTGTGACAGATGCAGAAGTGCTGTTCCGTTACAATGATGTATTCTTTAAGGACTACGCAGCAGTGACAAAGAAGAAGCAGAAAGATGGATATGTATATTACCTTGGATGCGGATTGGATGAAACTATTTTAAAACAGCTTCTCAAGAAAATGGTAGACGAACAGGAAATCATATCTGAGCATTCAACTGATGGCGTTGAGATCGTATACCGAGAGAGCGAAGACAGAAAGATTAAGATCACCATGAACCACAATGCATTCGAGGCGCAAAATGCAGGTGTGACACTGGCGCCGTTTGAATGCAAGGTGGAAGAAGTTCGGAAATAAGTAGGATTTTTTGACAGAGAACAGTGGATTTGGTATTGTTTAAAAGATGAAAAATCTGACAGACGAGAAAATGAATCGGTAATATAGAAATAAAATAATGAAATGGCAATTGAAGAGATACAAAATAAATCTGGTGTAGAAGGTATAGTATCAATAGAAGGCTGTATTGATTAGTAAAACAAGGAGATTTTTATGATTAAAGTTATTATGATGTGTGGAATATGTGGTTCCGGGAAAACAACTTATGCAAAGCAGAAAGAAAAAGAAGGCTATGTTCGCTTGTCCATTGATGAGGAAATGTGGAAAACTTACGGGAGAAAGGGGATTGATTATCCAAACGAACAGTATGAGAAACTCTCAGAAATAGTGGAAATGGCACTCCAGAAGGAGCTCCTGTCTCTCATTCAACAAGGAAAACATGTAGTCCTTGATTTCAGCTTTTGGAATAAGGCAAATAGAGCGTATTATAAAAGGCTTATAGAAAAAGCTGGCGGTACACCAGAACTTGTTTATATGAAGGCTAGTAAAGAAACCTTACAAAAAAGATTGTATAAAAGGAATCAGTCTTTGAATGCTAATTCTCCATTCATAATAACAAATGAGATACTAGAGCATCATTATAACGATTTTCAAGAACCATGTGGCGAAGGAGAAAAAGTAATTTTACAGGAAGAAGATTGTGTTGGGGGCAGCCATTGATAGCCCCGACCACCTTTGGTGGTAGGCAATACGAGGGGGAACCGCAAGGAATGTTGCTGCCCCGTACTGTTATTCCGAGAGGGGGAATTTCCGTTACCGAAGATGAAGACTACAAATGTATATCCAGTATAATTAAAGTAATGGCTTGTATCAAATCTTACTGGCGATGAAGTACCTGCGTTTATCTGATGAGGAGTGGACAGTATTTGTAAATGCTTTCGATCAGAAGTATATGGAAGATCTGACGGATATGCAGAACCATGTACTGCCGTATCTGCAGAGCTTTTGCAGTCTGGAAGAAAAAGGCGTGAAGGAGAGACGAGAACAGTTCGAGTATATGTATCGGCTGTTCTTTTTTTGTTTTTGAACGTAAAAATGGTAATGTTTTTCTTGTGTACAGCAGAGCACTATAGTATAATAAATCCGGTTTTATTGCATAAGTTTAAAGGCTATAATAAGGAAAACGACAAACCAGATGAAAGTCTGGGACGCAAAGCCAGAAGAGGCTAAAGTCAGAAAGTTTGACCAGGTCTGCCGGTTGCAACTGTTCCTATATCATATATGGAAAAGATGTGAAAGCGGAAGAAATCTCGATAACTTATATACTATATCGATGAGTGATTCTAAAGAAATGTAGTAGGGATACGGGCATATTTGGGCAAGTATCCTTTTTATATGCCAAAATGGGTACGAAAACTGGCAGGGATAGGTTCTCTGTATACAGATAAAAGCAGGATGAAGAAGGCATAAGACGAAGAGAGGACTTTTATAAAATGAAAAATTATGAAGACAAAATATATTCATTAGGTGAGACTGTAACGGGGCAGACACAGGCCATGTCACAGGCCGTACAGAAAACACTGGAAAATAATGGCGGGGTAGGTATAATGACAGGATCTTATGACCAAAACCTGTCTATTTTGTCTGTGGATAATCTGCTGTTGCATAGTACAGGATATACATTCGATACTTTCATGGAACATACAAAAGGCTCATTGAAAAACTTCTTTTATGACGAGGAAGATATACTGGAGCGAGACCGTTTTTTGCAGCTTCACGGAACAGGGGAAGCACAAATCCTTGCAGCAGACGGTACAGTGAATAATGTACGGCTTTGTAAAGAGGATGCGACAGATGAGGCGGGCAGACAGATCTGGGTTATGTCCGTACAGGTCAACTGGGATCATGTAAATTTGGCACTGCTCAATGAGGCTATCTATTCCGGCTTCTGGTATTTTGACTGTGACGAAAACAGTGAGATTGTGTATGCAAACTGGAGTCATGAATTCCGAAAAATGCTTGGCTATCATGACACTCTGGACTTTCCGAATAAACTGGAATCCTGGTCAGATCTTCTGCATCCACAGGATAAAGAAAGAGTAATGGTGCAGCTTCAGGCGGCAATTAAGGATAAGACGAACCAGATAAAATACCAGGTAGAGTATCGTATGAGAATGAAGGATAATCAATACCAGTGGTTTCGGGCATCTGCAGAAGTAATACGCCGTCTGGATGGTTCTGCCAGCAGGATTGCCGGGATTTTTATTAACATTGATAGGGAGAAAAAAGAAACCATGCAGGCACAAAAATCTGCTGCTTTCCACCGGGCTTTTACGAAAACAGATCTGTGCGAGTATTATGTAAATCTGGAAGCGAATACTTTTGATACCTTTAAGGTTGAACCGTCCCTGATGACAGTTTTTGAACAGAGTCGTACATGGGATGAACTGATCCGGCATTTTGTGGATTCCTATGTTGTGGAAACAGATAAGAAAGCGGTAGCTGCTTTTTATGACCGTGGTTATATTGCAGAAAAACTGAAAGGTCTGGAAACAGAATTATCTTTAGAGTGCCGAATCACTCTGGATGGAGAAGAACGATGGGTACGCAATGTGATTATACGTGGCGAGATAGAGGATTCAGAATATGCCATGATCTTTCTGCGTGATATCACGGAGGCTAAGGTAGAGAGCGCACGGCATCTGCAGATGGCAGCGGACAATGCTTCCATGGAGCAGCTGATCCAGAGCATTGTGCGTCTGGTTGACCGTTTTGTTGTCTGTGATCTGGAAAATGACAGATATGAATTCTACAACCTGAATGGACAGATGATATATAAACCTCTGGGATTTTATCATGATTTTCAGATGCAGGTTCTTGAAAAATATAAGACACTGGAACCATTAGAAGCTATAGATATCCTGATAGCCCCGGATAATATCCGGAAAAAACTGAAAAGTGAAAATGATATTTATAAGTTTGAGTATTGCAGCCTGGATGAAAAGACTTATAAAATCGCTTCTTATATTCCCTTGGAATGGAAGAATGGAAAGCTGGAAAAGGTATTGCTGGCATCCATGGATGTGACACAGGAAAAGAAAGCAGAGATTGAATCCCGTCAGGCACTGATAGAAGCTTACCGGTCCGCAGAAAATGCAAATCGTGCGAAAACAGAATTCCTTTCCAATATGTCTCATGATATCCGGACACCAATGAATGCGATTGTGGGTCTGACGGCAATCGCAGGAGCAAATGTTGAGAGCCAGGACAGAGTCATTGAATGCCTCGGCAAGATCACAGAATCAAGCCGCCATCTGCTGGGGCTGATTAATGAAGTATTGGATATGGCACGTATTGAAAGTGGAAAAATGACACTGGCACAGGAAGATTTCAATCTGTCAGAGCTGGTAGATAATCTTATTACACTTACGAAACCGGTGCTTGATGAACATAAACATAATTTTGATATACACATCAATCATATTGAACATGAGGCTGTCTGTGGTGACAGCTTGAGGATTCAGCAGGTATTTGTGAATCTGATGAGTAATGCGATCAAGTATACAACGGATGGTGGAAATATTATTTTTTCCATAGAGGAAAAGCCAAATGGATTTTCAGAACTTGGATGCTATGAATTTACGATTGAGGATAATGGGATCGGTATGTCACCGGAATTCCAGAAAATCATGTTTGATCCTTTCAGCCGCGCGGATGACCAACGTACAACCAGAGTCCAGGGAACTGGTCTGGGAATGGCAATCAGCAGAAATATTGTGAACCTGATGAATGGCACTATTAAAGTGGACAGTACCTTGCACAAGGGAACTAAAATCACAGTAACAATTTATCTGGAGCTTCAGGAAAAAGAAAAAGAACAGGACAAAAATCTGATGAATCTGCCGGTTCTGGTAGTGGATGATGATAAGACATGCTGTGAAAGTACAGTTGCCACACTGAAGGAAATCGGTATTATGGGTGAATGGGTTCTCTCTGGCAGGGAAGCGGTTGAGCGCTGTTATGCACGGCATGAGTTGAAAGATGATTACTTTGCTGTTATTTTAGACTGGAAGATGCCGGAGATGGATGGTATAGAAACTGCCAGACAGATCCGGAAACGGATCGGGAAAGAGATTACCATCATTGTATTGACATCCTATGAATTCAGCGAAATTGAAGAAGAAGCAAAGGCTGCAGGTGTAGATGCTTTTATTGCAAAACCGCTGTTCCGTTCCCGGCTGACGGCAACACTGCGGCAGTTTACTTCAGGAAGAAAAGAAAAAACAGCGAGAAATTATCTGGAGAAGCTGTCAGAAGCAGACTACACAGGAAAAAGGATTCTGCTGGTTGAGGATAATGAGTTGAACAGAGAAATTGCTGGTGAAATTTTGCAGATGACAGGGGCAGAAGTGGAAACAGCAGAAAATGGAAAAATCGCAGTTGAAAAAGTGGAAGCTTATCCGGAAGGATTGTATGATCTTGTTTTTATGGATATCCAAATGCCTGTCATGAATGGTTATGAGGCAACTGCAGCAATCAGGAGCCTTCCGGGTGAAAAGGGAAAACTGCCTATTGTTGCCATGACTGCCAATGCTTTTGCAGAAGATGTACAGTTAGCCAAAAATACAGGCATGAATGGACATATCGCGAAACCGCTGGATATGAATAAGTTGAATGATGTTCTGGAAAACTGGCTGTAATTGCCTTCCAGATGCATGGGAAAAGCAGACAGGAAACATAGAGAGAGGATTTTGTTATGACAGAAATATTCCTATTTGTAAAGGTGGAAAAGGTAGTGCAGTAATAGAGAAAAAGCTAGAGTTAGAACAATACATAGAAATTGTTTTTAGTTATAACACAGAAACAAGTTTAGAAGAATTTATGTTAGATTATAAAAAAATAGAGATGTTAATCACGATTGGCTCAGGTATAATTCCGTACAGAAGAAAAACTTGTTTTTATGATAAAAGAAATTATTTTCATCCAGAACGAAAAGATATTGCTATGCCGAAAGAAATCTATGTGGGAGATAAACCATATTCAAAAGGCGATGAAATAACAAATTTTGATATGTTATTCACACTTGATGATATAGATGAGAAAAACAGAAATGCATATTTTGATACGACACAATCTGATGAAAATATTAGTTATATAGTTCTGAAGAGTAGATTGGTAGATTTAATGAATGATGATTTTAGACTTAGCTTGTTTCCACTGTTTATAGGTGGGATACTTCCTTTTACTACCAATTTTACTACTAACAGGTAGTAACAATTTGCTTAATTCTACTCTGATTTGCCGCAATCTGTAATTTCAGAGCAAACTACACGAATCCTAGCCTCCCTTGCAAAACAGGGCATTCTAAGGCAAAACAAGGAGAAACAAATTATGATTAAAGTACTATTTATCTGCCACGGCAGGGCTTTGAGTACAGCTATATGCGGCGATGAAGTGCGATAAAGCAGGGCAAATCGTGGTGAGGTGATAGGAAAGGGACTACGGTTTTTATACGGACGAGTAAAAAATAGTTGACCATATGTTGAAGCAGGTGCGAAAATGCCTGCTTCAACATATGGTCATAGAATTTCAAATTTACTGTAAAACATGATTCTGCAAGATTGGACATAGTAGAGTGCAATGTGGCGAATAACCGCATGAATTCTACAATTTGGACTACTAAGGAACATAGGTAGAATTGGGATAAAGACAAATGTGTTGGGAGAAATCCTTAGTAGTAACGGACTACTTAAACACATAAATGGATGATTAGGCCATAAAACCTAGGAAGAAATGTGCCGGGGAATGTGGCTTTTTCTTGTTGATAATATGTTATAATAATGTTATAATTTTGCTATAGCTTTTAATTGTTTATTATTGATCTTTTTGAGGTGAAAACATGGGCTTTTCAGAGAAAATAAAAAATTTAAGACAAGAGCGTTTACTTAGTCAAGAGGCATTTGCAAAGGAACTAGGTGTTTCTTTCGCAACTGTTAATCGTTGGGAAACGGGGAAAACACAGCCAACATATAAAGCTTTACGCACTATAAAAGAATACTGCGAAAAGAATAATGTTGAATTTTCGGTAGATATTAATATTGAAAGAGGTAGTACAAATGGCTAAGTCTACAAATATAAATAATAGAAGGTACCTTGGAAATAAATATAAACTTTTACCATTTATTAAAAAGGTTGTCGATTCAGAGTGTACAGATATTGAAATTGTTGTAGATATTTTTTCGGGAACTGGTGCAGTTGCCTCAGCTTTTCAGGACAAGCAGTTGATAACTAACGATATTTTGTACAGTAATTATATTTCTAACTTTGCATGGTTTTCACCACGAAAGTATAGTAGAAAAAAAATAGAAACCATAATTGATGAGTATAACGCTATGGTAATTAATGAAGAGAATTATATGACCATAAATTTTTCTAATACATATTTCAGTCATGATGATTGTTCGAAAATTGGATTTATCCGAGAGGATATAGAGACTAAATATGCAAACAAAGAAATAAACGAGAGGGAAAGGGCATTATTGATAACTTCACTTCTCTATGCGATGGATAAAATAGCGAAGACTTGCGGACATTACGATGCGTACCGTCAAGGTGTAGAATTTGATATGCATTTAGAATTATTGTTACCGGAAGCGAGTATAACGAATAATAAAAAAAATAAGTGTTACAATATAGATTCGAATGATTTAGCGGGTAAAATTGTTGCTGATTTAGTATATATCGATCCACCATATAATTCAAGGCAGTATTGCGATGCATATCATTTGCTTGAGAATGTAGCCAGATGGGAAAAGCCAGAAGTCTTTGGCGTTGCAAAGAAAATGGATAGGACGGCATTGAAGAGTAAATATTGTACCAAAAGTGCAGCAGAAGCTTTCGATGATTTAATTAAGCAATTGAAGTGTAGGTATATTGTGCTGTCTTATAATAATATGGCAAAAAAAGGAAATGATCGTTCTAATGCAAGGATATCAGATGATGATATCTTCAGAATCCTTTGTGCTAAAGGAAAAGTAAAGGTATTCTCTGAGGAATATAAAGCTTTTACAACTGGGAAATCTGATATAGAAGATAATCAAGAGAGATTATTTTTATGCATATGTAATGAGGAGGAATAAAATGATTCAATCGCCATTAAATTATACTGGCGGAAAATACAAGTTGTTGCCACAAATTCTGCCACTTTTTCCTAAAGATATAAATTGTTTTGTCGATTTGTTTTGTGGTGGTTGCAATGTCGGAATTAATGTTTGCGCAAAAAAATATGTTTATAATGATAGCTGTGAGCCATTGATTAATCTCTATTCTGTTATGCAGACTTTAGATTCAGCAAGCTTTATAGAAAAAATAGAAACTGTAATAAAAAGATATGGTCTATCGGATGTAAAACTATATGGGTATGATTTCTATAACTGTAATAGTTCAGATGGATTGGGGGTATATAATAGGGATAAATACATGAAGCTTAGAGCGGATTTTAACGCATTGAAAGAAAGAAATGTTGATTATTATGTTATGTTGTATGTACTTATTGTATATGCATTTAATAATCAAATAAGATTCAATAGAAATGGAGAATTTAATTTACCACCGGGCAAAAGAGATTTCAATCAGAAAATGCATAGTAAAGTTGAAAACTTTATAGAATTGCTTCAAAATCAAAATGCTACATTTATACATAGTGATTTTAGAGAGATAGAAATTGATAAACTTACGGATAAAGATTTTGTGTATGCTGACCCACCATATTTAATTACTTGCGCTGCTTATAATGAGCAAGGGGGGTGGTCAGAAGTTGACGAAGAGGATTTACTTCAAAAGCTCGATGATTTATCACAAAGAGGGATTAAATTTGCATTATCTAATGTTTTGGAATCCAAGGGAAGAGAAAATGTTTTGTTGAGAAAATGGATTGAATCTAGACCAAACTACAAAATGGTAGATTTGAATTATTCATATAATAATGCAAATTATCATAGACAAAATAAGGAACAAAAAACTAGGGAAATTCTTGTTGTAAATTATTAGGAGGCTAATATGAGAATAAAAGAAGGTCAGATTTTTAATCTGATGGATACAAATGGAAGAAGAAATGATGTAATCAATGCTTTGCAAGGTTATTTAACAATCTTAGATGATATTCAGAACGAGCAAAAAATGAATTGGGCCTCTATGCCGGAGAGCTTGGCGCAGTACGAGTTTTATAGACAGGCTATAGAATTATCACCTGAGGTTTTTGGAAAGCATGGACCATATGATAAACTTGCTGAAACACTGGAAAGAAATAAAGATTTCGCAACAGCCGTTCAAACTCAAGATATGGAATGGATTCAAAAGAATAGTTTTATGTTTCAAAGTCTTGTTAAGCAATTTGATTTAGGAATAGAAGATAGAGCTAGGCATTATACAAGTAATTTGGTGAAATTGGGATTCACAGATGAAGGTAGAGAAATTTCGCCTGTTGGAGAGCTTCTTCTTGATTTGAAAAAGCTGAGAAAAGATGATTTAGAAACTATGCTCCCGATAGATGGAGTTAATATAGTTTATTTGCGTCAGTTAATGAAATTGCGATTATTTGATACTGAAGGAGAAAGATACTATTCACCATTTAATTTGGCTATTTTTGCGTTATTAAAACGCCATAGGTTGTCGGAAAATGAGTTTTCTGAGCTTGTTCAGGGGTTAAGTCCGTATTCGGATTTTTCGGATATCGAACAATATGTTTTAAATTATAGAGAAGGTGATATTGTTTCTGGTGTTTCGATTGATATTCCGGCAGAGATACATACAAATGAAAGAGTATCAGAAACTGTATTTCGAGACAATTATAAAAATAGAAAAAGTAATGCTGGAGTTGATATATACTGGGTGTATTATAATCTTCTATTTGATTATTTAGAGAATCCATCCTCTGCAACAATAGATAAATTGCTTACATTTTTTGAAAATAACAAGGCAATGCTTAATAAGGCATTTGGGTGTGGTCAGAATATTTTTACACAAAAAACGGGAGATAGGCCGACAACAATTGAATTTGCTAAGCAATACAAGAAAATGTTTGAAGGAAATTTAAATATTTATATTTTTAAACAGTTTTCATTGTCAAAGATACTTGATCAAATTCGTGAGTATTCAGATACTACAAAACGTATTTTTAAGGCAACCGGTATTATTAGTTTTGATAATGGGTTTGTTGAATTAGCCTACCGAGAATTGTGTGCATGCATATTTGAGGAAGAAATAATTAAAAATAGAATAGCTGGAAGTATAAGCGAAGAGTTGCATTCATATTATGATTGTTATGCAGAATACGAAGAAGGAATAAACAGTTTTTATTGTGATGTAACTTCTTTGTCACAAATACTGGAATATTATGAAGAAGAAACTAAACAAGTTGAAGATAATATTCAAAAAGAATTTCCGGGTGCAACTATTGAAGAGATTCCAGTTATGGTTGCAGATAAACGAAGAAAGGAGTTTGCTGAATTTATAGATAAGAATTATCCTGCAGAGAAGGTTAAGGAAATTCTTGGACTATTTAGTAATCGAAGTAATGATAAGTTTATTAAAGACATAGTTAGTCTGGATGCAACAGTTCCAACTATCTATGAGTATGTCGTTGGTATTGCCTGGTACTATTTTTCGGGAAAAATAGTTGATATTCTGAGTAGTTATAATTTGACGTTGTCCGCAAACTTTGAACCTTTAGTACATGCTGGTGGAGGACAAGGTGATATTGTAATATATGAGGCTGATAAGGTTGTTATGCTAGAAGCCACATTGATGAATGCAAGTAGTCAAAAACGTGGAGAATGGGAACCTGTGCTTAGACATTCTATTAATTTGAAAGTCGAGGAGGAAACTGCTAACACGGGTAGGGAAGTGACATCATTCTTCATTGCGGATAGCTTTGATTACAATACCATTAATATTTGGAAAGCTGTTGCTGCAGTGCCACTTCAGTCTTCTAATGATAAAGATAAGTTTACGGATAATGTTGTTATCATGCCTGTTAACACAGACGAATTGTCTTCATTGATAGATAAGTCATCAGAGTACGATGAAATCATATCAAAGGTACATAAACTATTCGAGGTTGACAAGATAAACTTTGATATTGAATGGAGAGAAAAATTTATGGGAGCTATTATTTAAGCTTTTATGCTACATACTGGGGGAGGTTAAATCTCTACACCCTTTCTTCCTAAAGACCGATGCCCCCTCTCACGCATATTTTCGCGAAATTACACAGGGGGTATTGTGTTAACTAGGTTTTAGCAACTCGAATGGCTGAAATTAAGAGAAAATATAGAAATGCTGTGCGCGAAAAGTATTGCCAATTTGTGTAGAAGTAGGGCTGCCTTGAAATAGGGCAGCTCTTTTTCAAATATTGTGTTGACTAATTTATCCGGTAGAGTGATATATGTACATACCAAAAAGAAAGGTGGTATGTGCGATGATTACGGAAATTGATTTTAGGGTTAAAGGTGAGGAACGAAAGAAGCTGGCTTATGCCATCGTTGAATTGTTTGGAACGCCAGTAAAGTATACCAGAACACCAAAGTTTGATTATCTGATTGGAAGCAACGTTTTGGATAAGAATGGAGTGTTTCATGCATCCGAGGATATGACAGAAAGCATGTTGGAATTGGTTTTAGAACGGTTTTACAAAGGCGAGCCTATTCAACAATCAGAGCAGCGGGAGGATGAAACTGAGGAAGCAGATGTATTAAGCATATCAGTTCCAAGAAACATGTTTACAGATGGTAAGCTGGAAAATTTGCAGAAGTTGATAGAAGGGAAGCAAACACTTTTTAAACACGCATTCCTGACAGAGCAGTTGGAGGTTGTTATTACCGAGAATCAGGTTTCATTTCCCTGGTTTCCACTTGCGTCTGAGCCGGATGCGGTAAATACTTATACAGAATTTATTTCCAAACTGTGCGAATTAGCAATAAAGCTAAAACGAGTATCACTGACGGATAAAGAAGTTGAGAATGAAAAATACGCATTCCGATGTTTCCTCTTACGCTTGGGATTTATCGGAGACGATAGCAAGAATGCTCGCCGGATTCTTCTTCAAAATCTTTCTGGAAATTCAGCATTTCGCAAAGCATAAAATAATGCTATTCTTTGGTGTAGGGTGTCGCAGAGATGCCCTGTATTATTTTATTTTAAGAAGCTGTATGGCTTCTGGACGGATGAGCTTGCCATCGATACGCTCATAAGCTGCGTATCCGGTTAGATTTTCGCGGGCATACAGTTCTGTCAAGACTTTCACAGAAAGGGGCTGTCGCTCTAATATCCAGAAGTAGGACAGATCTTCAAATGCGACAGGAACGCTGCTGTCTGCTATATCCGGCATATAGGGAGATATAATCACTGGCCTGCTTAAAATCGTGTCATCTAACTGACGCCACAGATAATTGTCATCCTTGTCTTTTAATGTTCTGAGGGTTAATGATGTATTGTCATTCATTAATCAGACGCCATTCTTCCTGAATTCTGGCTTGGTGGCAAAGTATAAGACGATAATATCATCATAAGATAAACTATCGGCAGTATCAATAGAACGTCCTGTCTCGGCGGTTATTAAAAGGCCTGTTGGCTCGTTTACACCGGTTCCGTTGATGAAAACCTGTTCTTCGGCTCTGCCAAATCTGCGAGCAAATTCATTTGTTAAATACTTTTCTACATTGAAGTGCATATCCTCAATGAATCGGTTATTTAATTTTGATACAGCAGCTACCTTGTAAGAAGAAAAGGATGCTTTGTCAAAAGAATCGTTATCCTCTGGAAAGGCAGTAGCTTCATCTACAATGGCTGTATTAGCAGTAGAGAATACTGTTTGAATGAGACCTTCTTTGGTTGGGGCATGAAGAACAGTTCCGAGTCTGCGGAATAAGTTTTCTTTTACAACGGCATCTGAAAAGTCGTTGAAACTGCCAGAAGGAAACATATAGCTGTCGGAGCCCTTGTCATATCCTTCATATAAAATTTTCTCATTTCTTCTTTTGTTCCGGATAGCATTGCTAAATTCGTAATTATAATCGCTTGATGTTAACATATTACATACCTCCTTCGATATTGGCCAGTCTTGGATCGCATTGACTACAGATTAGCGTGTTATGGTTAATTGCTTCAAGTTCATGCTGGCAATGGTGCGGACAGATAATCTGCAGGTGTTTGGCAGCAGGAATCTTTTTTTGCGATAAGCCTTCAAGATGGAACAGACCGCTGTGGGACTCTGAAATACCAAATTCGTAGCTACCATCTTTCATAAGAGAACCCTGACTGAATTCTCCAAAATAATTGTGATACTTTCCGTCAGTTGTTGACGTTTGTAATGGGAAAATAAATTTACTCATGTTTTCTACCTCCTCTGAAATTTGTGAATTGATGTTTGCAACAATAATTTTCTACATCTGTTCTGCTTGCAAAAAATACAGTGGAAAATCCACATAAGACACACCAGCTATATTCTGATGGTGCGTTACTTCTCATAACAGCAACCGGATGACCATTTGGTGTTGCCATGAGCGATATCACATCGTATTGTGCTGTACCTAAATTACTTGGAACGAAGCAGGACGCGTAACATGGTTGAGACATTATATTAATCCTCCAATCTTTTCTTAAAATGTTTAAAGTAAAATTTCTGTAATTCTTCATAGGTGTCAAAATAGTGACCAGTACCACAGTATTCCAGACACCAGGGGGTATCTATGGTGTTACGGCTTTTCATAACAATGGCTGCAAAATTTGTGGTTTGGGGTATGATTTTGATTACTTCATAACGATCATAATCTAATCCTGACCACAGATACCTCTTTAAGTTTTCATCAATCAAATGGTTTCCTCCTTCCTTATAGGGTGCATCCAATTTTGGTGTGTCACTCTATGACGGTCAATTACATAACTTTTTATATACAATAAATTTTTCTCTTATAAAAAAGTTGTATATAAGAGTGTCACCGACTGACACCACCCATGAAATGGATGTTATGCTGCAAAAATAGATTTCAAACGAAGTCCTTTTACATACCTTCCTGATTTATCACGTTTACGCTCAAAACCGGCATGTTCAATTGCGGCATAAAAGTCTGCTGTTCCCCTGATATATTCTCCTGTACTCATGCAGTGACCGCGGTATAAGAAGAATACAGCTCACCGGATTTCTCTTTATAGCTGTCATCGATTTCACAACATTCACATAAGAAATCATCAAGCCAGTCATTTTCTTCCCGATATGATTTGATTGCATTCTGCACACATTCCGGTGGATCAATCTGGAAGTTATTCTGATATACCATTTGGGCACCTTCAATAATCCAGGTGAGAGCTGCACCTCCGGCATTTTCAAAAAGATAGTCAGCATAATTCTTAATATCAGATTTGCCTTCAATCTTTGCGTTAAAAGGAATGACAATCAACCTACGCCAAGTACCTGGATCAGTAGCACCAATCTTTGGAAGATGATTGGTATAAAGAACAGTAAGATGACTTGGTGTGAAACTAAGTGGATCTTTATATTTTTTTCACCATAAATCTGGACGGTAGAGCATAGTTGCTTGATTGTGGCTGTATTAAGACGCGTCCCTTCTTCTAACTCGGATGCAATAAGAATACGCTTTCCTTTGATTTCAGCAAGTTCTGGTTTTACATTTCTACGACATCCAACGGTAAGTGCGTCAGCGGATATGTTACCGCTGTATGTTCCCAGGACTTTTGCTATGGTATTCCAGAAGGTAGATTTACCATTCCGGCCTTCTCCATAAGCGATAATCAAGGCTTCTACATATACTTTTCCGATAGCAGCAAGTCCGACAATCATCTGTACATATCGGATAAGCTCTGTGTCATTGCAAAAGAATTTATTTAAGGCATTCATCCATATCTCATTTCCATTATTATCCGGTGAGACTGCAGTAACCTTTGTCATAAGATCACTGGCATTGTGAGGCCTTGCACCTGCGATACCATCCGGAAGGTGGTAAGTTGCAGTTGGTGTATTCAAATCATCCGCATTTGCATCTAAATCCGCCGGGACTTTTAACAACATCGGCCTGGCTTCTTTTAATGCAGAAGAAATGTATTTGGAATCACGACGCTTTATTACAAAGTTCCTGTAATTCATAGCTTCTTCAAACATGCTGTATGAATGTTTTTGCTCCGGGGTAAAAAGGTTCAGTGCCTTTGATTTACTCATGCCGGCAAGAATCGATAAAGCACCATTTTGCTTCATTAGCTCCATTACTTTCAGGCGATAGCCTTCGGCAGCATCAAGTTGTGAAGCAGTCAAGTCCTGTACAACAGCCTGGGCCTTTTCATCGGATGCTTCCCAGAGGATGCCATTATACCTAAGATATCCTGTTGCTGTGGTAAAAACCAGTTCATTTTTATGCTCCCTGCTTAAGATTTCTGCCTGCCCGACATCTGAAAAATCATTCGGCATAAGAGACGGTTTAAAGTTGTAAATCTCCGGTGGAATATAATCTTCTTGCTTTGCAATCTGTTTTCCAAAGTTGGTTGCGCTGTCCCAGATGTGGTCAATTTCTTCTTGGGGGAGAGGAGAGCTGCATTTGTCTACCTCGGCTAAGTATAATTGCTTTGCCGCCTCTGTAGCACCATAACGCTTTATTAATATACCTGCTGTATGAGATAAGGTTGCGTTGCGCTGCCCTTCTGGTATTTCTTCGAAATCTCTACACCAGCTATCATCATTTTCCACAAGAAAAGTATTTAATGACATAGTGCCGGCATGATATTCTACATCAGGAGCTGTAGTTCCAAAGAAAAATCTGGATGCGTCGACAGCGTTTGGATCAACAAAAGGAAAATATTTACTGAGTTGTTCCTTCAATTGCTTGTGTTCTGCAGCAGAGGTGATTGTATCTGTTGCAAAGATAATATGAAATCTTGGACGAGCCGATTGGCTGCCTTTGCATTTCATATGGTTACGACTGTAATGGATGGCATAAGTCAAAGGTTCGAATTCCTGCGCAATTTTTTCAGCAGTAATCCAGTTATCCGGATTGTCAGAAAATTCATTATCGATATCAAAGCCTGCACAATTGCTTTGTATAAAGTTGGCGTTGCTGCGTCGATAATTTGAAAATTTTGCACAGACATAATCGTGACTTACGCATTCTATAAAGGAAGCGGCGTCTACAACATCTATTTTGTGGGAATATTTGTTGTTCTTGGCGTTCCCTGTACAGTCAGCATAATACATGGTTAACATGCGTGTGTTTTCCATTGTAGTTCCTCCTTCCTATTGGCTTTCTGTTTGTGGTGTCAATGCATTTTCAGGATCTAAGTTGTGAAGCTGCTCGCACAACTTGTCATAGTTAACGAGTGCTTTGTTTCCAACATAGATAGCAGGGAGCTTTCCTTCTTTTAATAGAAGTCGTAATGCATGCTCCGATAAAAGTCCGGTTCTGGCAATTTCACGAATTGTCATCATGGTTGGCGTGGCGGACATATAATCACCTCCTTTAAAAGTGAGTGTTGTTATATTCAACAAGATAACACAAATAAAAATGTAAAGAACGAAGTTATGTATAACACAATAAAACATTATGTGCTTGTATCTTGTGAATATAAAAGTAAATAACACTTATAAACGATGTGGAGTAATAATGCGTGTGAGTAAAAAATGGTTGATAAAAGCAAACAACATGTTATACAATGTGAGCACAACATGTGGAGGTGAATAGAATGACCTTATCAGAGAGACTTAAACAGTTAAGAAAAGAAAGACATATGACGCAGGCAGATTTAGCTAATGTATTAGGTGTGGCAAAAGGAACTGTAGCAATGTGGGAAATGGGGAAGAGAAATCCCAGTTTTGAAGCATTGGAACAGTTGTCAATTGTATTTGATAGAACAATGTCATATATTTTAGGAGAGTCAGATGATCCTAGTTCACCAGAATTGGGAGAAAACGAAATTCAGAAGTTAGGATTATGGTCTTTGGAAGAAGATTATATGGAAATTATGATGAAATACTTAAGATTAGATGAAAGAGGAAAGGCGGCTGTAGATGCTCTTATTAATGCAGAATTCAATATGTGTAAAGCGGATGAGACGTTACTGCCAAGAGAAAATTATCAATTAACAATTAAAGTAAAAGGATAAAGGAACTGTTTTTTATTACAAGTCCTTCCGGTAAAAAGGTTATATATTTGCAGGAAGGAGGATTTGAGAAATGTACAATAAAATAATGGCAACGCCAGTGAAAGATCAGGTAAGTGCAACTAGCACCATTACAAAAAGGTGTAAGGATGACAATAATACCTGTTCTAACACCGGCGTTTTTGCATTTGAAGACGATAAAAAGAACGTGATTGTTCCAGTGTGTGAAAAATACACACTTACGATTAAGGAAGCAGCGGCTTATTTTAATGTAGGAACGAAAAAGTTACGAAGGCTTGCAGAAGAAAATACAGATAGATTTGCTGTGTTTAGCGGCAATATGTATTTGATAATTCGCACAAAATTTGAAAAGTTTATCGATGAATTTTCGGAGATATAATTGCTTTTATCTGCCAAATACTACTGGACTATTAGGGCAGAAAGAGGGATATATGGTATGCAAAGAAAGGAGGATGGCATAATGAGAGAAGGAAAAAAGCCAATGGCAGTATCTGAAAAGTATATGCTTACGATTAAGGAAGCAGCAAAATATTTCAATATTGGAATCAAGAAAATGAGACGTTTAGCAGAGGATAACGAAGGCGAATTTGCTATTTATATGGGAAATAGATACCTTGTTATAAGAGAACGTTTTGAGCAGTATATTGTGAATTTGAGCCGTGGAGGGGAGGACGAAGAAGAATGAAAAATCCAAGTCCAGGAGTGAAGAATATAATTACACCGACAGAGGCAATTGATTATTTGGGGCTTAGTCGTAGGAAATTTTATGATTTACTGAAATCGGATGAACAGAAGAATTTCCTTGTATTTTATAAGGAACGCAAGATGATTATTCGCACAGCGTTTGCAAGATATCTGGAAGCGCATCCAGATTTAAGGAGGCGATGTTAAATGGCAAAGACAGGAATTAGAAGAGACTCAAAACACCGAGTGTTACGCAGAGGGGAGTCAATTCGGTGGGATGGAAAATATCAATTTAAATATCATGTAAATGGCAAGGCGCATTTTGTATATAGCTGGCGCCTTGAGCCAACAGATAAACTTCCGGCAGGAAAGAAACCATGCTTATCACTTAGAGAACTTGAAAAGCAAATCGGCTACGATTTGGATTCTCAAATGCATCCAGAAGGAAGAAGTATGACGGTAGAGGAACTGGTGGAACGATATCTTTCTACTAGAATTGGTGTAAAGCTAAATACAAAAGCCAATTACAATTTTGTAAAGAATCTCATGAAGAAAGAAGATTTTTATTATAAGAAAATTGGCGATGTCAAAACCTCAGATGCAAAGCTGTTTCTGATAAAGCTGCAGCAGGATGGGAAAAGATATAGTACAGTGAAAACAGTCCGGGGCGTATTAAGGCCGGCTTTTCAAATGGCGGTGGATGACGATGTGCTCCATAAAAATCCATTTGGATTTGAACTTGCGGGAGTGGTTGTAAATGACAGTGTTACTAGGGAAGCGTTAACGCGAGATCAAATGCGAAAGTTTCTTAAATTTGTTCATGATGATAATGTATACTGCAAGTATTATGAAGTTGTGTATATACTTTTTCATACAGGTATGCGCATTTCGGAATTTTGTGGCCTTACAATTAAAGATGTTGATTTAGAAAATCGAATTGTAAATATCGATCACCAGCTTCAGAGATTATCCGATATGACGTTGGTTATTGAGCCAACAAAAACTTCCGCTGGAACAAGAAAACTTCCGGTAACAGAGGAGGTTGCAAAATGCTTTCAAGCCATCATCGAAGACCGGGAGAAACCAAAGGTAGAAAAAGTGGTGGATGGATATACCGGGTTCCTGTTTTTGGATGACAAAGGTCTGCCATTAGTGGCAATGCATTGGGAACATCGCTTTAACCACATGGTGAAGCGGTACAACGATATCTATCGGGTACAGATGCCGAATATTACGCCGCATGTTTGCCGGCGCACGTATTGCAGCAATATGGCGAAATCCGGTATGAATCCAAAAACGCTGCAGTATCTTATGGGACATAGTGATATAGGAGTTACACTTAATACCTATACGCATTTAGGCCTTGAGGATGCAGAGGATGAATTGAGAAGGCTGGAGGACTTGCAGAATGCCAGAAAAGAACTGGAACGGACGCAAGGGGAGAAGCCGGTGTCACAGAAGATGTTTAAAGCAATATAGGAGAATGGTTAAATTTGAGCTGGGCTAGATGCTCAGCTTTTTTTTGAATTTACCTGATAAGGATGGAGGTGAATGTGGAAATAATCATAAATGCTATGGAGATTAAAATGCTATGAAAAATCAATGAATAATGTTATAATTATCATAAGAGTATTCACGTATATTTTTACGACAAAAGGAGAATATATTTATGATAGATTTAAACTCAGAATTAATGGAGCAAAAAATGAAAGTTGATTTTAATACCTATGACTTATCTGTTAAAGAGTTGTTAAGTATGGTAAATGATGGACTGATAAATATAGCACCAGAATATCAGCGACAGTTTAGATGGGATGTTGAACGCCAGTCAAGTTTAGTTGAATCTCTCTTTTTGGGAATTCCGGTTCCAAGTCTTTTTATGGCAACAAATGTGGATGGAACTTGGGAAGTGATTGATGGAGTGCAGAGACTTAGTACAATGATTTGTTTTGCAGGAGATGATAATGTACGAGAGAAAGTCAATGCTAAAAAAGTTGAGCCCTTAAAATTGAAAGGATTATCAAAACTAGCTAATTTTAATGATAAGAGATTTGCTGATCTTCCGGTAGGTGTACAAAATAAGTTTAAACTGACTAGTATTAAAGTTATTACGTTGAGTGATAAAAGTGATAAAGACGTGCGCTTTGATTTGTTTGAACGATTGAATAAAGGAGGCGTAAATCTTACACCTCAGGAAATTCGTAGCTGTGTTTATCGAGGCGGGTTTAATGATTTTTTAAAAGAGTTATCCAAAGATTCTAATTTTAAGAATTGCGTGCATTTATCTGAGAGTCAAGAAAATGATGGTACGAGAGAAGAACTTGTTTTGAGATTTTTTGCGTATTTGTATGATTTGGATTCGTTTGAGCATAGTGTAAAAGACTTCTTAAATAATTATATGTCAAAGGCTGACAAAGGATTTAATTATAGTGAAAATGATAAATTATTCAGAATAGTATTCAAAATATTGAATGATGCCTTGCCTCATGGTATAAGTAAAGGAAGGAAAAATACACCACTTAATCTTTTTGAGGCTGTGTCAGTAGGAGCTGCATTAGCATATATGGATAATGGAAAAATAAACACTGTAGGAATAGATGAATGGCTAAAAGATAAAGAATTATTAAAATATATTACAGGAGCTACAAATTCGAAACCGAGAGTAATAGGTAGAATTGAGTTCTGTAGAAAAAAATTTGAGGGATAAAAGTGTTTAATGAAATAAAAGAGGAATTGACTCGTAAAATATGCGAACTAAGATTATGGCTTAGTAATATTAATGATAGCGATGATTTTTCAGCAATTAATAAGGGTTTGTTTTACGTGTATATATATGGGATTTATGAAGAAACAGTTAGAACTGTCGTTCAGAAAACGATAGAGGAATTAAATGCTAAATCTGTAAAAATTGATGAGTGTATATATGAGCTGTATACGCTCATTTTTTCCGCGGAATACGACAGTATATATGGTGTGGGTAATGAACATAAGTGGGAAAAAAGGTGGAATATTTCAGATAAATTAACTCGGAATCCTATCGTTTCTATTCCAAATGAAATAGTACCTACTGATGGCAAAAACCTACGATATAGACAATTAGAGAGTATCGCAAAATCTTTTGGTATTCATAATGCAATTCTTCCTAGGGCGGAAATTGGAGGAAACATTCAGGAAATGGTTGATAATAGGAATTATATTGCACATGGGAATAAAACTCCAAAAGAGGTGGGACGTGAAGTTTCGGTTAATGATTTACAATGTAAATTAGATCATATCTCGGAGGCGTGTACCTATATTATCGAATTATATGAGAAATATATTGAGGAACAAATGTATTTGAAAAATCATTAAACACAAATCACCGAAACATAAGAAGAATAACATGTTTTAAGGAGTGAATTGGTGTGGATAGCTTGAAATTAAATCCTGTACAGAAGGCAGCATTTTCTTTGATTCAGCAAGACCTTCGATATATTTATACGGTTATAAAAAATATAAATTCGAAAGCATCTAATTACATACCTTCTATGCTTCCGTATTTGGGTGTTGTTATAGATGGAGCAGAGGATTGGCTAAAGGCTATTAAAAATTCAAGTAAATGTAAATTCTGCATGCCATTATTTAATGAATCACAAACTATTTTTTATGAACAAATCAGAAATAGCATTAAGATGTGGCAGCAGGATTATAACGAAATATATATTTCGTTAGGAAACGCTTATAGTAAAAGTGATTATTATTTTGGAAGTGTCTGTAAGCCAATTGCTAAAGTTCTTAAGCTATATGATATATATGGAATGGATACTATAAATGGAGTGATTTGTGGGAATACTATTCTGTGCCATTGCTATTCACCGTTTTTTTCATACAGTGAGAATAATGGTGAGTATATAAAGGTAATGAGTGAAGTTGGTGGTAGATATATTAATTTGTTCCATGCAACGACTGATTTTCAGGTAAATAATGAATTGCAGTTTGGGGTTCAAGATTACGGAGGATTTATAAAATCACCAGTTGGTAATGTATATAGTGACAAGTTTGTTTTAATGTCAATCTTGTGCCAGATAAATTTCTTGTTATATGGGATTGAAAAATGGATAAACAATGAGATACCTACGAAGCTGAGATTTGGATATTTTTTATATTATTCTTTAATAAGTGTGATTGAACAAATAAATCAAAAGTTAGGCATCGCTTTAAAAATTAATTCGAAATGGAAATGAGATAGATTTAGAAATTCTATGGCACACTACAAGTTGGGAATAGTGTTAAAGGAGAGCAATTTGATAATTAGCGATGCAATGTTTGGCCTAACAGAAAAAATATTTGGAGAGGATTATTATACCATAAAAAAGTCAATTTATAAGGAACTAGAAAAATTAGCCAAGCAGATAGGTGCGTATCTTGACTTACCCCAAAGAATGGTATATTTGCAGTAAGAGAGAAGTAGTAACCCCACCTTTTACTACGTTTGCTGTACACATCTTGCAAAATTTTGCTAAGATTTGCATTTTATGTACAGAAATGACCAATACATAAAGAAAAATTAACACCGCGCAAAACGCTGCAAATGACAGTAGGAAAGCGCCTTTTGAAAGGAGAAATTATGAGCATTCGCGTACTTTTTATTTGCCACGGCAGTACACTAATCGAGCGCGGAAACCCTTGATATTCCTTGACTTTTTGAAGCTAACAGAGAAAATTTACTACTTATTTACTACTTACTAAAATTGTTGATTGCCTTGCCACGATATAAATAAAATTGAACATTATTCGCATAAGCGACGTTACCTTATCCCAACAGGGAAACAAGGAACGCCGCTATTTTTTTACCCTCATGTTACGCAGTAGGGGCAAAAAGAGCCTTGCTACATAAGGCTTTGCGGGTGTGGTTTTCACAGGGTAAGGGATTGATACCTAAACCCTCAAAATCGCTGTTCTACTGCGTAACAAATATGAAGCAAAGGAGTTGATGAAGGTATGGCAGTTTTCCGCGTGGAGAGAAACACAGGATATACGGTTATGAGTAACCACCATTTACGCAATAAGGAGCTTTCCCTAAAAGCAAAAGGGCTGTTATCACAAATGCTGTCCTTGCCGGAGGATTGGGACTACACCCTTGCGGGGCTGTCCTATATCAACCGGGAAAGTATCGACGCTATCCGCACTGCTGTATGGGAGCTTGAAAAAGCCGGATATATCACAAGACGGCAGGGACGCGACGAGAAAGGTAAAATGACCGCTATCGAGTACACCATTTACGAACAGCCACAGCCCCCGGCATTGGATTGTCCGGTATTGGAAAATCCAACAGCGGATAACCCGATATTGGAAAATCCGACAGCGGATAACCCGACGTTGGAAAATCCAATGCAATTAAATAAGGATATACAAAAGACTGACTTATCAAAAAAAGAAAAATCAAATACGGATTTATCAAATAACCATTCCATTCCTATCCTTTCCCCTAACCCCTCTCCTTTGAGGGAGGAAACGGCAGAGCCGCCGGAACGGAAGCGAAAGGAAGCGGCAGACGCATACCGAGTGTATGAGGAAATCATCAAGGACAATATCGAGTATGAGCATTTTATCAAGCATACTAACATTGACAGGGAACGCTTGGACGAGATTGTGTCCCTTATCCTTGAAACTGTCTGCACCAAACGAAAGACAATTCGTATCGCCGGGGACGATTATCCGGCAGAGCTTGTCAAAGCAAAGTTTATGAAGCTGAACAGCAGCCACATTGAATTTGTCTTTGACTGCATGAAAGAGAACACCACGAAAATCCGCAACATCAAGCAATATCTGAAAGCGGTACTTTTCAACGCACCCAACACCATTGACAGCTATTACACCGCTCTTGTCAATCACGATATGTACGGCGGCTATTAAAAACAGGAGGATTTTAATATGACACAAAAAACAGGAGCTTTGATTTTTGATGAAACGGCAGACCGTTACGACATTCGCTTTGACCTTAACGACTACTACGGAGGATTGCATTGTGGGGATTGCCTTGAAGTGTTTGTACGCGGCAAATGGAAGCCGACCCGCATGGAGTACGGGGACAACTGGTATCTTGTAGGTGTAAGGGCTTCGGATTTGAACGGGCTGCGGGTGCGTATCTAAAGGCGGCATGAAAAATGTACGCCTTATTTTTATGCCCCGAAGCGGCACACCACCCTAACAAAACCACGAAAGGAGGGATTTCATGCAAGATGAAGTCAACGAAAAAGTCGTGTCTTTAGCAATCAAAACATCTAAACTGACCGCCGAAGTGCTGCAAAAGGCTATGAAAGCCCTGCTTGCCAAAGGCAAAGGGCAGATAACCAAAGCCTCGCATGGGAAAATCACTATGCGGCAGCTTATGAAGCCGGGAGAAAAGGTTTCCAACATTGAGATTACCGACCAAAATATCAAAGCCTTTGACCCTATCGCAAGGAAAAACGGGCTTGATTACAACGTCAAGAAGATTGAGAACGGCAAGCCGCCGACCTATCTTGTGTCTTTTAGGGGCAAGGATATTGACGTTATGACCGAAGCGTTTCGGGAATTTACCGCAAAGAAATTAGGCAGGGATAAAAAACCCTCTATCCGCAAGCTGCTTTCCACTCTGAAAGACAAGGCGGCAGCTCTGAACGCACAGAGGGACAAAGTGAAGAAAAAGGACAGGGAGGTATCGCTATGAAGCCGGAACTTAAAAAGCTGCTTATCCTAAATGCCCCCTATCTGCTCTTTGTCTATCTCTTTGATAAAATCGGACAGGCGGTGCGGCTCTCTCCGGGGGCTGACCTTTCCGGCAAGGTGCTTTCCCTTGCAGACGGCTTTTCCGCTGCCTTTTCAAATCCGCTTCCGAGCCTTGCCCCTATGGATTTGCTTATCGGTATTGCGGGGGCTGTCCTTATCCGGCTTATGGTGTATTTCAAAGGCAAGAACGCAAAGAAATATCGAAAAGGCATCGAATACGGTTCTGCCCGTTGGGGCAACGTCGAAGATATAAAGCCCTATACCGACCCGGTATTTCAAAATAACGTGCTGCTGACACAGACGGAACGGCTTACCATGAACAGCCGCCCGAAGCAGCCGAAGTATGCAAGGAATAAAAATATCCTTGTTATCGGGGGAAGCGGCAGCGGCAAGACGAGATTTTTCGTGAAGCCCAACTTAATGCAAATGCACTCAAGCTACGTTGTAACCGACCCGAAAGGAACGGTTTTAGTCGAGTGTGGGAAGCTCTTACAGCGTGGCGGGTATCGGATAAAGGTGCTGAACACGATAAATTTTAAGAAATCCATGCGTTACAATCCCTTTGCCTATCTCCGCAGCGAAAAAGACATTTTGAAACTGGTAAATACCTTGATTGCCAACACCAAAGGGGACGGGGAAAAAGCCGGGGAGGATTTTTGGGTAAAATCGGAACAGCTCTTTTACTGCGCCCTTATCGGCTACATTTGGTACGAAGCCCCGGAGGAAGAAAAGAACTTCACGACGCTACTTGAAATGATAAATGCCAGTGAAGCCCGCGAGGACGACTCGGAATTTCAGTCCCCCGTTGACCTCATGTTTGAACGGTTGGAGGAAAAAGACCCGGAACACTTTGCCGTCCGGCAATATAAGAAATTCCTGTTATCTGCGGGAAAGACACGAAGCTCTATCCTCATTTCCTGCGGTGCGCGGCTTGCCCCTTTTGACATTAAGGAGTTGCGCGACCTTATGGAAACCGACGAAATGGAGCTTGACACCATAGGCGACCGCAAGACAGCCTTGTTTGTTATCATCAGCGACACCGACGATACCTTTAACTTTGTGGTATCAATCCTTTACACACAGCTTTTCAATCTCCTTTGCGACAAGGCAGATGATGAATACGGCGGCAGGCTGCCAGTCCATGTGCGCTGTCTGTTAGACGAATTTGCAAATATCGGGCAGATACCGAAGTTTGAAAAGCTCATAGCCACCATACGAAGCCGGGAAATCTCCGCGTCGATTATCTTGCAGTCGCAAAGCCAGTTAAAGGCAATCTATAAGGACAACGCCGATACCATAGTCGGCAACTGCGACACCACCCTTTTCTTGGGCGGCAAGGAGAAAACCACCCTCAAAGAAATGTCGGAAATCTTGGGGAAAGAAACCATTGACAGCTTCAACACTTCCGAGAACCGGGGGCGCGAGGTATCGCATGGGCTGAACTATCAGAAGTTAGGCAAGCAGCTTATGACGGAAGATGAAATAGCGGTTATGGACGGCGGGAAATGTATTTTACAGCTTAGAGGGGTGCGCCCGTTCTTTTCCGATAAGTACGACATTACAAAACACCCCAACTATAAATATCTTTCCGACTATGACAAGAAAAATACTTTTGATATGGAGAAGCATTTAAGGCGCAGACCCGCCCTTGTGAAGCCGGACGAAGTATTTGACTACTACGAAATCAGCGAAAGCGATTTGCAGGAGGACACCGACCATGAATAGACGTATCAGAAAGAAAAAGGACAAGAAAATCACAGAAGCCATAAACGGGCTTGTTTCGATTGCTGAACGACGGGAACAGCAGCGGCAGGCTGCTATCCGGCAATTTGTGAAACGGTGTGAAGCCCTGTATGAGCAGCAGCGAAAAGAAAGGAGGAATTGACGCAGTAACAAAGGAAAAGACAACTTGCATGATACGCGCCCCTACAAAAATTCCTATCGCCCACACTGACAACTGAATACCGCCGCGTGGCAGACACTTACGCAGCGCGGGGACTTATGACCGCGGCAGTTTGAAAACTGACCGCCGTTTTTTATACCCTTTTACGGGGCAAGCCGCATTTGCGGCAGAAAGGAGTTTTATGGAATTTTTCAACAGCGCAATCGGCGTATTACAGACTTTGGTTATCGCTCTTGGAGCAGGACTTGGCATTTGGGGCGTTATCAATCTCTTAGAGGGATATGGAAACGACAATCCGGGCGCAAATGCTCATGTGCCATAAAGTAACACACCGATAAATGCAGACAGCCAACCTCTATTCCGTATAAAATGGCGTATGTGGCATTTCAAATATGTGGTTTAGAAGTAGAAGAAAACTGAAAACCGTATTCCACGATTTGAAAGGATAGAGGTAAATGAGCATGGAAAAAACAGTATATATCACAGAGAAAGAACGGGAAATGTGCTACAAAGTAATTGGTGCGTTTGCGGAACTGTACGAAATGGAAGATGAAGATATTTTAGTGGTTGATGTTGGTAGGTACGGTTTTGTTAAATTGCAGTGCTATACACCGTCATATGGCTTTGAAGAACTTGACACCTATACAGACAGCCATAGTTTATTTGAAGGGCTTTGGGAGGAATGGCTTAGTCTAAATGTGTTTTTACTTGCTAGGGAAATGCAGTTAGACGATATTCTTTATGAGGATTTATTCAATAATCTGCCAAAGGAAAAACAGTCGGAACTTACCGGGAGAAAAGGCTATTTTGCAAAAAAAGCGGGTATCATTCTGTAAAATGAATTTTGCAGAAAGAAAACGCTCTATGTAGAGGGTAAAAAGATTAGAATGGCTCTGTATATGATAATATGCAGGGCTTTTCTTAATAACCAATATGCTCATTTTGATAAAGACCAAAAGACAAGCATTATGGAAATGTGCATAACTGGCTATGGAATCATGGATAACTCTATTCACAGCACATGGAAAAGCTAAAGTGCAGCTTTCCCACGTCCTGCAAACAGAGTTACCCACAATTCCATGATACAGCCAGTTATACACATTACGCACAATGCCGACTACTACGGAATCCAAATCATTTTTTCACAGAACAAGATTTGCTTTTACAGAAAGAGATTATAGGTTGGAATGGAGATAAGGGAACCTGCATAGAGCACAGCGGAAAAGTTGAAGAAACTGATTGAGGAAGAATTTGCCGGGCTTGTGTTTCTGTCTGCTGAAGATATGGAGTAATAACAAATTGGGACATAATGGTATAACTCTTTGTCCCAATTTGTTTATTGTTTAAATTACCCGTATTAGAATTGATATGCTTGCAGAAATCAAATATCTAACATAATTCCTCCCACTGTAATAATACCATACAAATTTTATGAATACAAGACTGTTTATATAAGCTGACACATGCTAAACTAGCCTAGCAATGTTTCAGTAAAACTTTCTTTCATTTTTCAAGGAGGTCATAATCATTATGGGGAATAATCAGACAGAAAAAGCGTTTGAAGAAAAAAGATTAGCACAAACAATCTCTTTAGCCGAGGAACAATTAAAGCAGGCAAAAGAAGCGGCAGACAAAAAAAAATCAGAAATTATCGAAGCCAAAAAAGATGTGCGTGAAAATACAGAACACGGCATTACATCACTGTACACATCAGACGGTTTCGAGGCACTTGTTGAATTAAGCCAATATATCAATCCTGTTACAGACAAAATTATAGATTATGAAGAAGAAGAACATAAAATACTTCTGTTAGAAAAGATGATAAAATCGCCCTATTTTGCCCGAATTGATTTTAAATTTGATGATGAGGACGAATTTGAAAAAATATACATTGGACGTTCTTCTCTACGAAAAAACAGCTATCAAGAGATGTATGTTTATGATTGGAGATCGCCGATTGCCAGTGTTTTCTATCGTTTTATGACAGGCGAAGCGTTTTATGACGCTCCATGTGGACGAGTAACAGGCGAACTCAATTTGAAACGCCAATATGAAATAAAAAACGGAACACTGGAATATTTTTTTGATTCAGATGTTCAGATTGTTGATGAATTTTTAAGGCAATTACTGTCACAAAACACTACTGCTAAAATGAAAGCTATTGTTGAAACAATTCAGCATGAACAGGACGTGGTTATTAGAGATATGGAAAATGACCTGCTAATGGTACAGGGTGTAGCGGGAAGTGGAAAAACCTCTATTGCTCTCCACCGGGCTGCTTATCTTATGTATCAAGGTTTACAAACAAAGCTGTCCGCAAATAACATTATGATTATTTCCCCAAATTCTATATTTGAGCAATATATTTCAAATGTATTGCCCGAATTGGGAGAAGATAATGTTATTTCTTCCGTGTTTGAAGATATACTTAGTGAGTTATTAAATGGCAGGAAAATTCAGTCAAGAAATGATTTTTTAGAAAACTTGATTGTCAATTCAAAATACAAGGAAATTTCAAGAAATAGTATAGAATTTAAAACGTCAAGTTTTTTTAGGGAAATTTTAGACCAATTTCTCATTGATATACCCCGCCAGTGGATAGAATTTGAAGATGTTTATTATGAGGGAAAATGCGTTGTAAGCGGGCAAATTCTAAAAGACAAGATATTAGGAAGACCAGAAACACCATTAGGCATAAAATTAGAACAATTAGAAGATTATATTTTAGAACAAATATTTGGAACAGGAAAAGGGCGGGGGCATAAAGAAGAAAAAAATCTAATCAAGCAGGAAATACAGAAATTTATAAAAATTGACATTGTTGAATTATATAAAATATTATTTAGCAATGAAGCCTATTTTTATAGCCTGCTGCAAAATAGCAATCCGTCACAAAACATAAAAAATATTTGGAAATATACTAAGGAAAATTTGGAAGCAGACAGCTTGTATTATGATGACGCAATAGCAATCGCTTATTTGTATTTAAAAATATACGGAACAAATAAATATAAAAATATTAAGCAGGTAGTCATTGATGAAGCACAGGACTACTACCCTCTCCAATATGAAATATTTAATTTTCTTTTTTCTAATGCCAAATTTACTATTTTAGGAGATATGAAACAGACTCTTGCCAAAAAAGAAGATATTTCTTTCTACGAACAAATTCAAAAAATATTGAACAAGAAAAAATCTTCTCTTATTATGTTGGATAAAAGTTTCCGTTGTACGAATGAAATTTTAAATTTTAGTTTAAAGTTCATTGAACAAAGTTCACAGATAAAAAGTTTTAATCGGAATGGCGATAGCCCAAAAGTATATATTGCTGATAATTCCGAAATCTTCATTGATGAAATTGTTAAGGAAATAAAATTATGCCAAGAGAAAGGGTTTCAGTCGATATGCTTAATTTGTAAAACCGAAAAAAATTCAACCTATCTATTTAATAAAATTAAACACAAACTTGATATTCAATTAATTAAAAATGGGAGCGTATCAGATTTACAAGGCGTGTTTATCTTACCAGTATATATGTCAAAGGGATTAGAATTTGATACTGTCTTAATTTGTGATGCAGATAGCCAAAACTACCATGATGAAGATGATAAAAACCTCTTATATGTTGCCTGCACAAGAGCGCTTCACAAACTTAGCTTATTTTGTGAAAATGAGGTTAGCCCGCTGATATAGATAAATTTACAATATATTGAATTGCCTAAATGCCAAACGCAGCGTAAGTGCATATGAACAAAATGATAATAATTAGACAGACCATCTTTCTCTTTTAATGGCATTAAATTGACATTACGCTCTCTATCATATATATTTGTTGCTTACTGTCAAAAACACGACAGAAAAATATAGTTTAAATTCAACGGATAAAAGAGGTAATGAACATGGGGAAATTACTACTGCTGACACTTAACGAACAAGAGGAAACAGCGATTGACAAAATCATATCGGCAATATCTGATTATATACAGATTGAACCCATGCAGATCACAACCGCTTCCGTGTTATCTTTTCCGGGACTGGAAATAAAGCAGAACCAACGCCAGGTATTTCAAGACGGGGAGGAAGTAAGCCTTACCCGCCTTGAATACAGTACCCTTGTATATCTTGCTTCCAACCCCGGCATTGTCCTCACACGGACACAAATATTTGAAGCCGTTTGGAACATGGAAAGTGAAAGCTGCCAGTCAAGCGTTGCAAATGTGATTTACAACCTGCGGAAAAAAATAGAGTCGGACAGCCGCAAGCCCATTTACATAAAAACCGTTTTAGGTATGGGCTACAAGTTTGCTTCCGGGGAATGACAACAGAATAACCGCCGCCCGTTACAGCGGCATACCATGACAGGAAATCAGAAAAGGTTTCCTGTTTTTTTGCACCAAAAACCGCGCTGATTTTCCAGCTTTGTCGAAAAGTTTTATCAAAAAGTTTTTCAAAACTTTGCCATATTTGCATTTCTCTGCGTAGTAAGGAGTAAAGGGGGAGTTTCGCCGTTTTCTTAGAGCAAGATTCTACCGAGGTGCCAAAATTCGCTTTTCGCTCATTTTGCCCCTGCGGGAATCTTGTTGGGGAGTGCCTTCCCCAAACCCTGCTTATGCGGCTTGCGCCGCTTAAAAATCCCTCAAAATATTTTTTCGGATTTTTTCAAAAACAGTTCCGTTTTACCCCCTGTTTTTCTCCTATTAGTGAGAGAACACCACGCACAGAAAGGAGGTCTGCCGACCATGAAAAGATACAACACACCGCACCGCAGCCGGGTAGTCAAGACACGCATGACCGAGGAAGAATACGCCGAGTTTGCGGAAAGGCTTTCTGCTTACCACATGAGCCAAGCCGAGTTTATCCGGCAAGCCATAACCGGGGCAGCCATACGCCCCATCATAACCGTTTCCCCCGTCAATGACGAGCTGCTTGCCGCTGTCGGGAAGCTGACCGCCGAATACGGCAGGATCGGCGGCAACTTAAACCAGATAGCCCGGACGCTGAATGAGTGGCACAGCCCCTACCCGCAGCTTGCCGGGGAGGTACGGGCGGCGATTTCCGACCTTGCTGCCCTAAAGTTTGAAGTCTTGCAGAAAGTGGGTGACGCTGTTGGCAACATTCAAACATATCAGCTCTAAAAATGCCGACTATGGCGCAGCGGAAGCCTACCTCACATTTGAGCATGACGAGTTTACCATGAAGCCCACCCTTGATGAAAACGGGCGGCTGATACCGAGGGAGGATTACCGCATTTCTTCCCTCAACTGCGGGGGCGAGGATTTCGCCGTTGCCTGTATGCGAGCCAATCTCCGCTATGAGAAAAACCAAAAACGGGAAGATGTGAAAAGCCACCACTATATCATCAGTTTTGACCCACGGGACGGGACAGACAACGGCTTGACCGTAGACCGGGCGCAGGAGCTGGGCGAGCAGTTCTGCAAAGAGCATTTCCCCGGACACCAAGCCCTTGTATGCACCCACCCGGACGGGCATAACCACAGCGGCAATATCCATGTGCATATCGTCATCAACTCCCTGCGGATTTACGAAGTCCCGCTTCTGCCCTACATGGACAGACCAGCCGACACACGGGCGGGCTGCAAGCACCGCTGCACCAACGCCGCTATGGAATATTTCAAGAGTGAAGTCATGGAGATGTGCCACCGGGAGGGGCTTTACCAAATCGACCTCTTGAACGGCAGCAAGGAACGGATAACGGAACGGGAATACTGGGCGGCAAAGAAAGGGCAGCTTGCCCTTGATAAAGAGAACGCTGTCAGAGAAGCCGCAGGACAGCCGACCAAGCCCACCAAGTTTGAAACGGACAAGGCGAAGCTGCGCCGGACGATACGGCAGGCACTTTCCCAAGCTGGCAGCTTTGACGAGTTTTCTTCCCTTTTGCTGCGGGAGGGCGTAACTGTCAAGGAGAGCCGGGGGCGGCTTTCCTACCTCACGCCGGACAGGACAAAGCCTATCACAGCCCGGAAGCTGGGGGACGATTTTGACAAGGCTGCTGTCCTTGCCCTGCTCACGCAGAACGCCCACAGAGCCGCCGAACAGACCAAAGCCATACCCGAATACCCCCACACCCAAAAGGGACGCTTGCGGGAGGAAAAAGCCGCAAAAACCACCCCGGCAGACAACACCTTGCAGCGCATGGTTGACCGGGAAGCCAAGCGAGCCGAGGGCAAGGGCGTGGGCTATGACCGCTGGGCGGCAAAGCACAACCTAAAGCAAATGGCAGCTACTGTTACCGCCTATCAACAGTACGGCTTTTCTTCCCCGGAGGAACTGGACGAAGCCTGTTCTGCCGCTTATGCCGCCATGCAGGAAAGCCTTACAGAGCTGAAGCAGGTGGAAAAGACGCTGAACGGGAAAAAGGAGCTGCAACGGCAGGTGCTTGCCTATTCCAAGACCCGCCCTGTCCGGGACGGGCTGAAACAGCAGAAAAACGCCAAAGCAAAAGCAGCCTACCGACAGAAGCACGAAAGCGACTTTATCATAGCAGACGCAGCCGCCCGTTATTTCAAGGAGAACGGCATTTCCAAGCTGCCGAGCTATAAAGCCCTGCAAGCAGAGATTGAAGCCCTTATCAAAGAGAAAAACAGCGGCTACAACGATTACCGGGCAAAACGGGAGGAATACCGCCGCTTACAGACTGTCAAGGGCAATATCGACCAGATTTTACGCCGGGAGCGCAAGCCTGTGAAAAGGCAGGAACAGGAACGATAAAAACCACCCCAAAATGTACCCGAACCCATACAGAACAAGGGGGCTGCCCCGTACTCTACCCGCAATACCAAAGGATTTTTTAACGGGCTTACAGGGCAGAAAAACCCCGAAAATGATACCGAGATGATACAGAATTACCGTCGATACCGCCACACCAGCGGAAACGGCAGAAAGGAGCGCACCCATGCCAAGAATGAGCAAGAAACGGCGGCTGGAATGGTCTTTTTTCCTGCGGCAAGTAAAAGTCGGGAATACCACCTGCGACCGTATCACATACAACGACCTCTGCCGGGGCTGTACCCATAGCTGCAAGCAGAGCTTCCGGGCGATTATCATACTCTGCCCCCACTACTACTCCAAACGCCGGAAAAAGGAGGACAGGGACAATGGCAGATAACCGCAAGTATTACTACCTCAAGCTGAAAGAGAACTTTTTTGACAGCGACTCCATTGTGCTGCTGGAAGATATGAAAGACGGGATTTTATATTCCAATATCCTCTTGAAGCTGTACTTAAAATCGCTGAAAAACGGCGGGAAATTGCAGCTTGACGAGCATATCCCCTACACAGCGCAGATGATAGCGACACTGACCCGCCACCAGATAGGGACAGTTGAGAGGGCTTTAGAGATTTTCCGGCAGTTGGGGCTTGTGGAGCAGCTTGACAGCGGGGCTTTTTATATGACCGATATTGAGCTGATGATAGGACAGTCCTCTACCGAAGCCGAGAGAAAACGGGCTGCAAGGCTGGAAAACAAGGCACTTTTACCGCCCCGGACAAAAGGCGGACATTTGTCCGACATTCGTCCACCAGAGATAGAGATAGAGTTAGAGAAAGAGATAGAAAAAGAGAGAGAGGGAGAAACGGGACACCCCGCCCCCGCCGCTTATGGCAGATACAACAATGTGATACTGACCGATACAGAGCTTTCCGGGCTGAAAACAGAGCTGCCCGACAAGTGGGAGTATTATATTGACCGGCTTTCCTGCCATATCGCTTCCACCGGGAAGCAGTACCAGAGCCATGCAGCCACCATTTACAAGTGGGCGCAGGAGGACGCTGCCAAAGGCAAGGCTGCCCCGAAACAGGGCATACCCGATTATTCATGTAAGGAGGGCGAGAGCTTATGAAAAACGAGATTGAAGCTATGATTACGGATATTACAACCACTACCGCCGAAGCGGAGGACTACACAGGCGAGGACGGGCTTTTATACTGCGGCAAGTGCCATACGCCCAAAGAAGCCTACTTTTCAAAAGAAACCGCCCAATGGTTAGGGCATGACCGACACCCAACAGACTGCGACTGCCAGCGGGCAGCCCGTGAAAAGCAGCAAGCCGCCGAAAGCCGACAGAAGCACCTTGAAACAGTGGAGGACTTGAAACGCCGGGGCTTTGCCGACCCCGCTATGCGGAACTGGACATTTGAGCATGACAACGGCAGAAACCCACAGACCGAAACCGCCCGCTTTTATGTGGAGAGCTGGGAAACCATGCAGGCTGAAAATATCGGCTACCTGTTTTGGGGAGGCGTGGGGACAGGAAAAAGCTACCTTGCCGCCTGTATCGCCAACGCCCTTATGGAAAAAGAGGTTGCCGTTCGCATGACAAACTTTGCAACGATACTCAATGACCTTGCTGCCAGCTTTGAGGGCAGGAACGAATATATTTCCCGCCTTTGCAGCTACCCCCTGCTGATACTTGATGATTTCGGTATGGAGCGAGGGACAGAATACGGGCTGGAACAGGTTTACAGCGTGATTGACAGCCGTTACCGAAGCGGCAAGCCGCTGATCGCCACGACCAACCTCACGCTGGAGGAATTGCAGCACCCGCAGGACACACCCCACGCCCGTATCTATGACAGGCTGACTTCCATGTGCGCCCCTGTCCGCTTCACGGGCAGCAACTTCCGAAAGGAAACCGCACAGGAAAAGCTGGAACGCTTAAAGCAGCTGATGAAGCAGCGAAAGGAGAGCCTATGACAGAAACGAAACAGACAAGCACCACCAAAACAGACCGCCGCCCGGACTGTGTAACGGAAATCCGCATGGGCAACTCCGTCCTTACCGTTTCCGGCTTCTTCAAGCAGGGCGCAACCGACACCGCAGCCGACAAGATGATGAAAGTGCTGGAAGCGGAAGCTGCTACACAAAAAACGGCGATTTGACCGACCATAAAGAAGCAGATTTGACGCTTTTGCCGCTATACAGACAGCCGCCCCATGTGGTACAATCAAGGTACGGAATAGTGGGGCTGGCTGTCGGAAACGGAGGATTTTATGTTAAGACAGACCAACCAACAACCAATTACCGCCCTTTACCCAAGACTTTCCCATGAGGACGAGCTGCAAGGCGAGAGCAATTCCATTTCCAATCAGAAGCGTATCCTTGAAACCTATGCAAAGCAGAACGGCTTTTCCAATCTGCGCTGGTACACGGACGACGGTTATTCTGGTGCGAACTTTCAAAGACCCGGTTTTCAAGCCATGCTTGCGGACATTGAAGCCGGAAAAGTCGGGACAGTTATCGTAAAGGATATGTCGAGGTTAGGGCGAAACTACCTGCAAGTGGGAATGTACACAGAAATGATTTTCCCACAGAAAGGTGTCCGCTTCATCGCTATCAATGACGGAGTGGACAGCGCACAGGGCGACAATGACTTTGCCCCGTTGCGGAATATATTTAACGAATGGCTGGTGAGAGATACGAGCAAGAAAATCAAAGCAGTAAAACGCTCAAAAGGTATGAGTGGCAAGCCCATCACAAGCAAGCCTGTGTATGGCTACCTCATGGACGAGGACGAAAATTTTATTATTGACGAGGAAGCTGCACCCGTAGTCAAGCAGATATACAACCTCTGCCTTGCTGGGAATGGTCCGACTAAGATAGCCCGTATGCTCACAGAGCAGCAAATCCCCACGCCGGGGACGCTGGAATACCGCAGGACGGGCAGCACCCGCCGCTACCACCCCGGCTATGAGTGCAAGTGGGCGACTAATACCGTAGTGCATATCCTTGAAAACCGGGAATACACAGGCTGTCTGGTAAATTTCAAGACAGAAAAACTTTCTTACAAAGTCAAGCACAGTGTAGAAAATCCCCTGGAAAAGCAAGTGATTTTCGAGAACCACCACGAGCCTATCATAGACACCCAAACATGGGAACGGGTGCAGGAGCTTCGCAAACAGCGCAAACGCCCCAACCGCTATGATGAAGTGGGTTTGTTCTCCGGCATACTGTTCTGTGCGGACTGCGGCAGCGTGATGTATCAGCAGCGATACCAGACGGACAAGCGCAAGCAGGACTGTTATATCTGCGGCAACTACAAGAAGCGCACCCATGACTGTACGGCGCACTTTATCCGCACCGACCTCTTGACCGCTGGTGTACTCTCCAATCTGCGGAAAGTGACAAGCTATGCGGCAAAGCATGAAGCCCGGTTTATGAAGCTCTTGATTGAGCAGAACGAGGACGGGGGCAAGCGCAGGAACGCCGCCAAGAAAAAGGAACTGGAAGCCGCCGAGAAACGCATAGCCGAGTTATCCGCTATCTTCAAGCGGCTGTATGAGGACAGCGTGACCGGGCGCATATCAGACGAGCGTTTCACAGAGCTGTCGGCAGACTATGAAGCAGAACAACGGGAGCTGAAAGAAAGAGCCGCCGCTATCCAAGCGGAGCTTTCCAAAGCACAGGAAGCCACCGTGAACGCAGAAAAGTTTATGAATGTTGTCCGGCGGCATACCAGCTTTGAAGAACTTACCCCTACTCTGCTGCGGGAGTTTGTAGAGAAAATCGTTGTGCATGAGTGCAGCTATGACGAGAACAAGACCCGCAGACAGGACATTGAGATTTATTATTCTTTTGTTGGCAAGGTGGACTTGCCCGAATAACCGCCCGACCTATCCGACACAATGCGCAAGTGCCGGATAGGAACGGCAAAATTTTTTACACTTCTTTTACTTCTTTATCTCACTTGAGCAAAATCACAGGGCATTAAGCAGCTCATGGCAGGCGGCGGTGTTGCCCTTATCGGCACTATCCTTGTACCTCTGCTTTCCGGCTTGTTCGGTTAAGCGCGGGTAGCTGCCTATGCAGAGCATACTTGACGCGATTAACGAATGGATAAAGGAAATCCTTATCGGAGCGATAAACGGTAATCTGTCAACTATGTTCGGGGACGTAAACGAAAAAGTCGGGACTATCGCAAACGAGGTAGGACAGACCCCGCAGGGGTGGAACGCAAACATTTTCAATATGATACAGACCCTTTCTGAAAATGTAATCGTCCCGATTGCGGGGCTTGTCATTACCTATGTCCTATGCTACGAGCTTATCAGCATGGTAACGGAAAAGAACAATATGCACGACATAGAAACATTCATGTTCTTTAAGTGGATATTCAAAGCCTTTGTCGCGGTGTTTATCGTAACCAACACGTTCAACATCACAATGGCGGTCTTTGATATGGCGCAGCATATCGTTTCCGGCGCAGCGGGGGTTATCGGCGGCGATACGAATATCGACGTTGCCGAAGCCCTTGCCGCCATGCAGGAGGGGCTTGAAGATATGGAAATCCCCGAACTGCTCTTACTTGTGCTTGAAACAAGCCTTGTGAGCCTTTGCATGAAAATCATGTCCGTACTGATAACCGTTATCCTCTACGGCAGAATGATAGAGATTTACCTTTACTGTTCGGTATCGCCTATTCCATTTGCGACTATGACCAACAGAGAATGGGGACAGATTGGGAACAACTACCTAAAAGGGCTGTTCGCTCTTGGTTTTCAAGGCTTCCTCATTATGATATGTGTCGGTATTTACGCCGTACTGGTAAACGATATGATAATCGCAGACAATCTGCACAGCGCGGTATTTTCCCTTGCCGCCTATACGGTTATCCTCTGTTTTTCCCTGTTCAAATCCGGCACACTGGCAAAATCCATATTCAACGCCCACTAAGGGCAGAAAGGAGGTTTTTTCTTGGCGTATGTACCTGTACCAAAAGACCTATCCAAAGTCAAAACAAAAGTCGCTTTCAATCTGACAAAGCGGCAAATCGTTTGTTTTGCGGCGGCTCTCTTAATCGGACTGCCGCTGTTTTTTTTGCTCAAAGGCAGCGCAGGGACAAACCTTGCGGCTATGGCGATGATTGTCGTCATGCTCCCCTGTTTCCTGCTTGCCATGTATGAAAAACATGGGCAGCCCCTTGAAGTGGTGGTAAGAAATGTCATTCAGACAAAGTTTACCCGCCCAAAGGAGCGACCTTACAGAACCGAAAACCTATACGCTGTCTTGGAAAAGCAGCGAAACTTAGAAAAGGAGGTATCAGCGATTGTCAAAAGGACAAACAAAAAAGACGCGGGAAGCCGCAGGAAACAGGCGTAAGCTGACCCGCGCCGAAAAGAAACAGATTGCCGAAGCTATCCGAAAGGCAAAAGGCGACGGCAAAGCCCGCACCGCACAGCAGACCATTCCCTACCTTGCCATGTACCCGGACGGTATCTGCAAGGTTACGGAAAAAAGATATTCAAAGTGCGTCATGTTCGAGGATATCAATTATCAGCTTGCACAGGCAGACGATAAGACCGCCATTTTTGAAAACTGGTGCGATTTCCTCAACTACTTTGACGCGAGCGTGAGCGTGCAGCTTTCTTTCATCAATCAAGGAACGCAGCGGGAACAAGCAGAAAAAGCAATCTCTATCCCCGCACAGGAGGATGCTTTTAACTCTATCCGCACCGAGTATTCGGATATGCTGAAAAATCAGCTTAGTAAAGGCAACAACGGGCTTGTGAAGCACAAATACATTACCGTTACTGTTGAAGCCGATAACAAGGCGGCTGCAAAGTCAAGGCTTTCCCGTATCGAAACCGACGTGCTTAACAATTTCAAGGTGCTTGGCGTAACCGCCCGCCCCTTATCCGGCTATGAACGCTTAAAGGTGCTGCATGGGGTATTCCACCCGGAGGGCGAGCCGTTCTCCTTTTCCTTTGACTGGCTTACCCCGTCGGGGCTGTCTACAAAGGATTTTATCGCCCCGTCCTCTTTCCGTTTTGGCGAGGGCAGATATTTCCGCATGGGGCGTAAAATCGGCGCGGCGAGCTTCCTTGAAATCCTTGCGCCGGAACTCAACGACCGTATGCTTGCTGACATACTGGACTTGGAAACAGGTGTAATCGTCAACTTACATATCCGCAGTATCGACCAGTCGGAAGCAATCAAGACCATTAAGCGCAAAATCACAGACCTTGACAAGATGAAGATTGAGGAACAGAAAAAAGCGGTTAGAAGCGGCTATGACATGGATATAATCCCGTCCGACCTTGCCACCTTTGGCAGCGAAGCAAAGAACTTGTTGCAGGACTTACAGAGCCGCAACGAGCGAATGTTTCTCCTTACATTCCTTGTGGTAAACATGGCAGACACGAAGCGGAAACTGGAAAATGACATTTTCGCTGCGGCGGGTATCGCACAGAAATACAACTGCCGCCTGACACGCCTTGACTATCAGCAGGAAGCGGGGCTTTTATCCAGTGTGCCGATTGGGAAAAACCTTATCCCGATACAGCGGGGGCTTACCACATCAAGCACCGCTATTTTCATTCCCTTTATCACGCAGGAGCTTTTTCAGACGGGGCAAGCCCTGTACTATGGCTTGAACGCCCTTTCTAACAATATGATACTCTGCGACAGAAAGCAGCTCAAAAACCCAAACGGGCTTATCTTGGGAACGCCGGGAAGCGGTAAGAGTTTCGCCGCCAAAAGGGAAATGACAAATGCTTTCCTCATTACTGACGACGACATTATCATCTGCGACCCGGAAGCCGAGTATTTTTCCCTTGTGCAGCGTCTGAACGGGCAAGTGATACGGCTTTCCCCTACGGGCAGGGGCATTGACGGCAAGCCCCAGTATGTAAACCCTATGGATATAAACCTTAACTATTCCGAGGACGACAACCCGTTAGCCTTGAAATCTGATTTTATCCTTTCCCTCTGCGAGCTTGTCATTGGCGGCAAGGAGGGTTTGCAGCCTGTCGATAAGACCGTCATTGACAGGGCTGTAAGAAATGTGTACCGTCCGTTCCTTGCAGACCCCGACCCGGCAAAAATGCCTATCTTGGGCGACCTTTACGACGAGCTGTTAAGACAGCCGGAGCCGGAAGCTGCCCGTATCGCGGCGGCGTTGGAGCTGTATGTTTCCGGCAGCCTTAACGTATTCAACCACAGAACCAACGTGGAGCTTTCTAACCGCCTTGTCTGCTTTGATATAAAGCAGCTTGGGAAGCAGCTTAAAAAGTTAGGTATGCTCATTGTGCAAGACCAGACATGGAACAGGGTAACGATAAACCGGGCAGAAAAGAAATCCACCCGTTACTATATGGACGAGTTTCATTTGCTCTTAAAAGAGGAACAGACCGCCGCTTACAGCGTGGAGATTTGGAAGCGTTTCCGTAAATGGGGCGGTATCCCCACAGCCATTACGCAGAACGTCAAAGACCTTTTGGCAAGCCGCGAGGTGGAAAATATCTTTGAAAACAGCGATTTTGTCCTTATGCTCAATCAAGCGCAGGGCGACCGTACTATCCTTGCAAAGCAGCTTAATATTTCCCCGCAGCAGATGAAGTATGTTACCCACACCGAAGCGGGCGAGGGGCTTATTTTCTATGGAAATGTGGTGTTGCCTTTTGTAGACCGCTTCCCGAAAGATACCGAGCTTTACAGGGTAATGACGACGAAGCCAGAGGAAGTGAGCAGCCTATGAAAACAGATGTGATTATCAACCGGGACGCGCTTGCCGCCTTAAAAGAACTGCCCTCTGAAAGCGTCCATTGCTGCGTTACAAGCCCGCCGTACTATGCGCTGCGGGACTATGGGCTTGACGCACAAATCGGACAGGAGGACACGCCGGAACAGTATATTGACAGGCTGACCTCTGTTTTTGGCGAGCTTTACCGGGTGCTTAGAAAGGACGGTACGTTATGGCTGAATATCGCAGACACCTATTGCGGCACAGGAAATAAAGGCGGCTATGCTGACCCGAAAAATCCAAAGGGGCGCACCGGACAGCGGATTGCAAGGAACAGCCGCGTTACCGGCTGCAAGCAAAAGGACTTAATCGGTATTCCCTGGCTCCTGGCGTTTTCCCTGCGGGAACAGGGGTGGTATCTTCGGAGCGATATTATATGGCAGAAACAAAATCCTATGCCGGAAAGCTGTAAAGACCGCCCGACACGCTGCTATGAACATATCTTCCTGCTTTCAAAAGAAAAGAAATATTACTATGACGCTGCCGCCATTGCGGAACCCTTAGCACCTACTACCGCAGAACGGTATCGCAGAGCGCGCAGCACCAACAGCAAATACACACAGGAAATCCCCGGACAAGGAAAGGTACAGGGACTAAACCGACCGCGGGACGGTGGCTACTATGACGACGCGCTCATGCCGACCACGCGGAACAAGCGGGACGTGTGGCTGATTAACACTGTCCCATATAAAGGGGCGCATTTTGCAGCTTTTCCCCCGAAATTAGCGGAAACCTGTATCTTGGCAGGCTGTCCCAAAGGCGGGATTGTCATAGACCCGTTTTTCGGAAGCGGTACCACAGGATTTGCAGCAAAAAGCCTTGACCGCCATTATATCGGGATTGAATTAAATGTAGAGTATTGCGCCCTTGCGAGGGCGCGGATTGGAGGTGCAGGACTATCAAGCAATTAAAACCACGCGATAAAATCACACAGAAAATGACCCGCGACGGCGTGGTGGAAGTAAACGAAACACAGCAGACCGCCGAGCGTATCAGCAGCCGGGAAGCAGACAGCGACTTTTCACAGCCGGACAGTGCCGCAGCGGAACGCATCATAGAACATCTTGACACAGCACATACTCGAAAGGGAAACAAAAAGGCTGTCAAGAAAGAGCAGGAAGCTACTGCTTTGCGTACTTCCACTTCCCGCTTACAGTTTACCGATGAGGAACGGGCAACGCCGGAACTGGAACCTTACATCAAAAAATCGGAAAAAGCCGCTGACCGACTGGACGCGGCAAAGGCAGCTATCCCAAAGCAAAAGAAACTGGTTAAGAAGCGCACCTTTGACGAAGCCGCAGGCAAGGCAAAGACCCGCTTACGCTTTGAAGAACAGGAAAAACCGATACCCGGCGGCAAAAAGGGAAACCCGCTGTCCCGCCCTGCACAGGAAGCAGGGATTTTCGTCCATAACAAGATACATTCCGTTGAAAAGGACAATTCCGGCGTTGAGGGGGCGCATAAATCAGAGGAACTTGCCGAGCGCGGCGCGAAATACGGAGCGCGGAAGTTAAAACAGGGCTACCGCAGCCATAAGCTCAAACCCTACCGGGAAGCAGCAAATGCAGAAAAGGCAGCATTTAAGGCAAACGTCAACTTCCAGTATCACAAGACGCTGCATGAGAACCCGCAGCTTACCTCTAACCCGCTTTCCCGTTTCATGCAGAAACAGCAGATAAAACGCCAGTATGCAAAGGCGGCAAAGAAAGGAGGGGCAAAAGCCGCAGCGGAAGCCACAAGAAAGACGGCGAAGAAAACCGCCGAGGAAACGAGGAAAGCCGCCGCATTTGCGGCAAGACACCCGGCGGGCATTTTGATTGCAGTTGCCGCGCTGCTTCTCTTTATTATGATTTCCGCAGGGCTGTCCTCTTGCGGGGCTATGTTTTCGGGCTTGACAAACGGGGTACTTGGCACGTCCTACACGTCCGAGGACAGCGACCTTGTGGCAACGGAACAGAACTACACCGCTATGGAAAATGCCCTGCAAAGTGAGATCGACAATATCGAAAGCACCCACCCCGGCTATGATGAATACCGCTACGACCTTGACAGTATCGGGCATAACCCCCACGAATTAGCGTCTTACTTGACCGCCCTCTTACAGAGCTACACCCCGCAGAGCGCACAGGCAGAGCTTGAACGTATCTTTGCCATGCAATACACCTTGACGCTGACCGAGGAAGTGGAAATACGCTACCGCACCGAAACAAGCACCGACCCGGAAACCGGGGAAACCACCACCGAGGAAGTCCCTTATGAGTATTACATCTTGAATGTGAAACTAACAAACAAGCCTATTTCCGAGCTTGCGGAGAAACTTCTTACGCCGGAGCAGCTTGAAATGTACCGGGTGTATTTGGAAACAAGCGGCAACAAACCGCTGATTTTTGGCGGCGGTTCTCCCGACGGAAGCCCGTCCGAGGATTTAAGCGGCGTGGAGTTTGTAAACGGTACGCGCCCCGGAAATCAAGAGCTTATGGAGCTTGCAAAGCAGCAAGTCGGAAATGTGGGCGGCTACCCTTACTGGTCTTGGTACGGCTTTAACAGCCGCGTGGAATGGTGTGCCTGTTTTGTATCATGGTGCTACAATCAAGCCGGAAAAAGCGAACCGCGCTTTGCGGGCTGCGAATGGCAGGGTGTCCCTTGGTTTCAGTCAAGGGGACAATGGGGCGCACGCGGCTATGAGAATATCGCACCGGGCGACGCTATCTTTTTCGATTGGGATTTAGACGGCGTTGCCGACCATGTGGGGCTTGTGCTTGGCAGGGACGGCAGCCGCGTCTATACCGTTGAGGGCAATTCCGGCGACGCTTGCAAGATAAAGAGCTATGACCTTAACTATCAATGTATCAAAGGCTACGGGCTGATGAACTGGTAAAGCAGCCCAAAAAAGAAAGGAGAAATGACCTATGGCAAACAATAAAATCGACCGTATCAATAAGGAAATCGCAAAGACCCGCGAGAAAATCACAGAGTATCAGAACAAGTTAAAAGGACTGGAAGCGCAGAAAACCGAAGCGGAAAACCTTGAAATCGTACAGCTTGTACGAGCTATGCGTCTGACCCCGCAGGAACTGAACGCTATGCTGTCCGGCGGCGGTATTCCCGGCATGACTGCCGCACCCGCAGAAGAAAACGAACAGGAGGAAAATGCAGATGAAGAATAAACTGAAAAAGACCATGACTGCCCTTTGTACCGCCCTTATCCTTATGGGCGGTTTTTCTGTCCCTGCCTATGCACAGGGCGCAGCCACAGAGCCGACCGCCGGGGACGCGACCAACGACAGCAACGTAGTTGTGGAGGAAAAAGAGGAAACGTCGCCCCTTACCCCAAAGGGAAACGCAACACTGGTTGACGATTACGGCGGCAATAAGCAGCTTATCACTGTTACCACCAAAAGCGGCAACTATTTCTATATCCTCATTGACCGCGCCGCCGAGGGCGAACAGACCGTACATTTCCTAAATCAAGTGGACGAAGCCGACCTTATGGCACTGACCGAAAACGGCGAAGCTGCCAAAAAGCCGGAAATCTGTAACTGTACGGAAAAATGCGAAGCCGGAAAGGTAAACACGTCCTGCCCGGTATGTGTTACCAGTATGACAGGCTGCACAGGCAAAGAACCCACCCCAACACCAACGGAGCAGCCGGAAGAACCGAAAGAAAAAGGCGGCAATCCCGGTGTGGTGCTTGCCTTAGTCCTCTTTGCCCTGCTTGGTGGCGGCGCAGCGTTCTACTACTTTAAGTTTATGAAGCCGAAGCAGAATGTAAAGGGCGATACCGACCTTGAAGATTTTGAATTTGAGGACTACGACGAGGACGAGCCGGAAGCAGATACCGGGGAAACTCCCGAAGATGAAGAAATGGAGGAAGAAACCCTATGACCCTGTTTACCGACAATCCCTTTGAAAAGATGATGATACAGAAACCGAACGGGCGGCGTGATAATGCGCCGCCTGTTCCTTATCCCCCGGCTTGCACTTCCTGCCCTTACAAGGGACAGTCCCCTTGTGTGGGGTACTGTGTCAAAAATTTGTCTTTGAAAACTTCTAAATAGACGCAATTATTCAAATATGATAAGATAAAAAGAAAAGGGAGTATAGCCTATGGAGAAAAAAACTTTGTTTGAAATACCTATTTATGCTATGAGCAAGAAAGAATTTAATAAAAGGTGGGATAAGCAAAAAAAGACCTTATATGATACATACATTAGTCATGGTCATTCTGAGGAAGATACGAAATATTATGTATCAAAATTTAGCTTTCCACGAAGTCTATGGGAATATAATCAAATTATAGGCTATATAAAAATTTCTGTTTCTAAGCATGATGTTTGGTTTGATATATATTGCTCTCTTGATAAAGTATATTATGCAGATAGTAAGCAAAAACATTTTATCCAAAATATTCAAGCAAATGGAACACATTTTTATCTTTCTAATCCACAGGATAAAGAGATTAAAACGAAAATATTTGAATGGTTAAGGTCAATAGAAAGAAATTATTTAAGAAAAAGTTTTTATGTTGATTACTCTACTTTTAACAACATTATTGAATATATCAACATTGAACAAATAATGAAAACTCTGTAAAAAAATCATGTTGATAGCGACAAATTTCTTTTAGAAGTTTGTCGTTTTTTTATGCCTGAAAGGAGGAAATTTTATTTGATTTTAGTTGTCGCAGAAAAGCCCAGTGTGGCGCAAACAATCGCTGCCGTACTTGGGGCAAAGGAAAAGAAAGACGGATTTCTCACAGGAAGCGGCTATATCGTTTCTTGGTGCGTAGGACATTTGGTAGGGCTTTCCGAAGCTGCCGCCTACGGGGAGCAGTATAAAAAGTGGAGCTATGACAGCTTACCGATTTTGCCGCAGGAATGGAAGTACACCGTTTCGGCTGACAAGGAAAAGCAATTCAAAACCTTAAAGGAGCTTATGCACCGGGCAGACGTTTCCGAAGTCGTCAATGCCTGCGACGCAGGGCGCGAGGGAGAACTCATTTTCCGTTTTGTCTATGAAATGGCGGGCTGCAAGAAACCTATGCGCCGCCTTTGGATTTCCTCTATGGAGGACAGCGCAATCAAAGAGGGCTTTTCCCGTCTGAAGAACGGCGAGGAATACGACGCGCTCTTTGCTTCCGCATTATGCAGGGCAAAGGCTGACTGGTTAATTGGTATCAATGCCACCCGCCTTTTCTCTGTCCTTTATAATCATACCTTGAACGTGGGGCGCGTACAGATCCCGACCTTAAAAATGCTTGTTGACCGGGACGCAGCGATTACCACTTTCAAGAAAGAAAAATACTACCATGTGCGCCTTGCCTTATCCGGCGCGGAAGCTGCAAGTGAAAGAATTTCAGATAAGGCAGAAGCCGACGCATTAAAAACGACTTGCGAAGTGTCAAAAGCAGTCTGTACTTCCCTTGTGAAAGAGAAAAAGACCGCAGCCCCGCCGAAGCTCTTTGACCTTACTTCTTTACAGAGGGAAGCAAACCGCCTGTTCGGATATACGGCAAAGCAGACCCTTGACCTTGCACAAGCCCTGTATGAAAAAAGACTTCTTACTTATCCGAGAACCGACAGCGCATTTCTGACCGACGACATGGGCGACACAGCGGCGGGCATTATCAAACTGCTTTGTGGAAAGTTTTCTTTTATGGCGGGAAAAGACTTCACGCCGGAGCTTGGAAAGGTGCTGAACAGTAAAAAGGTATCAGACCACCATGCCATTATCCCGACTATGGAACTTGCAAAGACCGACCTTGCCGCGCTGCCGGAAAGCGAAAGGAATATCCTTACCCTTGCCGGGGCGCGTCTACTTATGGCGACCGCTGCACCGCATACCTTTGAAGCGGTTACGGCAATCTTTGAATGTGCCGGACAGTCCTTTACCGCAAGGAGAAAAACGGTACTGTTCGACGGGTGGAAAGAGATTGACCGAAAATACAGGGCAGCCTTAAAGAACAAGACCGAAACGGACGACGCAGACAGCGACACAGAAAAGACTCTGCCGCCATTTACCGAGGGACAGACCTTTGAAAATCCGGCGGCAACGGTAACGGAGCATGACACAACACCGCCGAAACCTCACAACGAAGCGTCGCTGCTCTCTGCTATGGAGCGTGCCGGAAGTGAGGACACCGACCCGGACGCAGAACGCAAAGGGCTTGGAACTCCCGCCACCCGCGCCGCCGTCATTGAAAAACTGGTAAAGGGGGGCTTTGTGGAGCGAAAAGGCAAGCAGCTACTTCCCACAAAAGACGGTATCAACCTTGTGTGCGTCCTGCCGGACACATTGACAAGCCCGCAGCTTACCGCAGAATGGGAAAACAATCTGACGCAGATTGCAAAAGGCAAGGCAGACCCCGCTGCATTTATGGAGGGTATCGAAAATATGGCGCGGGAACTGGTAAAGACCTATCCGTTTCTTTCTGATGATAAAGCGCAGATGTTCAAGCCGGAACGGGAGGTGTTGGGAAGCTGCCCCCGCTGCGGTTCTCCTGTCTATGAGGGAAAGAAAAACTACTATTGCAGCAACAAGGACTGTATCTTTACCATGTGGAAAAATGACCATTTCTTTGAAGAACGAAAAGTAACCTTTACCCCGAAGATTGCCGCTGCACTCTTACAGTCCGGCAAGGTAAATGTGAAAAAGCTCTATTCCCCAAAGACGGGCAAAACCTACGACGGAACTATCGTATTGGCTGATACGGGCGGGAAATATGTCAACTATCGCATTGAACTGCCGAAGAAAAAATAACTGAATAGCAAGCATAGGAAAAGAGTACCCTTTTCCGTAAAATCCCTGCTTTCTCTACCGAGAACGGCGGGGATTTTTGCTTGTTGGGAAGTTTCCCAAACCCTCTGAAACAGCAGAAAGGAGGTTACACATGGTAAGTTTACGGGACACCGTAAAGGACTATCAAGAAGAATTAAGGGACGGTATCGCTTGGGTGGCGTTTTGGAAAACGGGACGTTCTTGGAACGCCGAATATTTCCACCTTGAAATGAGCGACTACCTTTACCCGGAGGACAGAAGCCGCATGGAAGAAATCAAACAGGCTGACCCTGCCGCCGTTGTGGTAAACGGCTATTATTCCGGCTATCTTGGCGAGGATATGAACCTTGACGAGCTGACCGCCGGGGTGCACCGCCACTACGAAAACGGATATAGCAATATCGGGGAATTTATCGAAGTCCACGACGACAGGCTGCCGCCGGAGCTTATCGAGGAAGCAAGAGCCGCCGCCCACGCTGCGGCGCTTCCGTTCTCTGAAAAAGCCTACCGGGATGGCGAAGAACCCGACCCCTATCTATTTGACGGGAGCATGAGCATTGAGGACTACGAACTTATGCACCGCATGATTGAAAACGAAAGGAGTGAACGCATGGCAGAAATAAAAACAGGATATTCCACATACGACCATGACCGCTTAGACCCGGCAGACAGTATGAGGATAGAACGCAAGCTATATTTTGAACAGGACAAAGCCGATATTTCCGGGTTGACTGTCTTATCTATGGAACAGCTACGGGAAATCCGCGAGGAAAGCGCGGCGGCTGAACAGACAATTTATGAAGATTTGAAACAGCGGGCGGCTGCATGGGAAGCACAGGCAGGACAGACCCTTGCCGTTGATAAAGCCATTGAGTATGTGAGGACACCCGAAGTCAAGCATACCGCTAACCAGTGGGAAGCCGCAGAAAATGACCGCCATATCATTAGCAACCGCGTTTATCAAATGCGCTACCACATTTATGAGAATACCCGCTATGACCGGGAAAAGGAACAATCCGTTCCCTATGCGTGGACGCTCTCATGGAACGTTTACACCAACAGCCCGGACGGTTACAATCAAGCAAAAATCGCCGGACAGGAAAAGAAATTTGCAGACAAGGCAGCTATGGAAAAATATCTGAATGGGCGTATCAAAGCCTATCAGCATTTATTTACTGAAATATCGCCGCCTATTCCGAAAGAATATGCCTACCATTTCAAGATAAACGGGCAGCTTTTACCGAACTACACGATTGAGGGCGAGGAACGGGAACAGCCGACCACTGAACAGGCAGCACCCGTCCCGACAGAGCCACCGCAGAACATAGGGCAAAGGAACGAGCCGGAACAATTTGCAATTCTGATTAACAGCCGCAGCCGTTTTGAAACAGGCGAACCGGGCGGCGTGTGGCTTTCCATGCCGACCACAAAGGAGCAGCTTCACGAAGCTATGAGAACTGTCGGCATTACCGCTGACAATCCACAGGACTTTTTTATTAACGGATATTCTGATAATGAAAACAGGCATATTGCCTTACCCTATGACATGGTATGCGCCGCTGACATTGACAGCCTTAATCTTCTTGCAGCGCGTATCGCACAGCTTGACCCCGCAGAGCTTCCAAAGCTCAACGCAGCCTTGCAGCAGAAACAGGGATTTGAAAATATCGGACAGATAATTGATTTTACTTACAACGTGGACTATTTCGTACATATCCTCGGAGTGAACACGTCCCGCGACTTGGGCGACTATTACCTTAACAAATCCGGCATGGTGCAAATGCCCGAAGAATGGAAAAACGGCGTTGACCTTGCTGCTTTTGGAAAAAATGCTGCCGAGCAGGAGCAGGGCAGCTTTACCCCTTATGGCTACCTTGTGAAAAGCGGCGACGAATGGGAACGCCATTTTGAGGGGCGCGAATTGCCGGAGGAATACCGCATTATGAGTTATCCGAAGCCGGAACAAAGCGAACAGGACAAGATTTTTATGGACGCAGCCGCCACAGAACAAACCGCCCCGGCGACAGCCATAGAGCCGCAAAAGCCCCGCCCGGTTATCCCTATCGTGCTGACAAGCGAAAAACCCGCAGAAAAGATGAAAGAGATTACCGACCGTTTGGAGCAGGGCATTACAGAACTCTTTGACAGTGAACGCTACAAAGAATATCTCAAAGTTATGTCCCGCTTCCACAATTACAGCTTTAACAATACGCTGCTTATCGCCATGCAGAAACCCGACGCTTCCCTTGTGGCAGGATTTACAGCTTGGAAAAATAACTTTCAGCGCAACGTAATAAAAGGAGAAAAGGGTATCAAGATTATTGCCCCGTCGCCGTTCAAGGTAAAACAGCAAACGGAGAAAATCGACCCACATACAAGGAAGCCTGTTATGGGGAAAGACGGGAAACCTGTCATGGAGGAAAAGGAAGTCACCATACCCGCTTATAAGGTGGTATCTGTCTTTGATGTGTCGCAGACCGAGGGAAAAGAATTGCCGGATATTGCGGTTGACGAGCTGACTGGGGACGTTGACCGTTACAAGGACTTTTTCATAGCCCTTGAAAAGACTTCTCCTGTCCCTATTGGTTTTGAAAAAATCACAGGTGGCGCACATGGCTACTATCACTTGGAGGATAAGCGTATCGCTATTGATGAGAGCATGAGCGAGTTGCAGACCCTCAAAACCGCTATCCATGAAATCGCCCACGCAAAGCTGCATGATATTGACTTAAACGCCCCGAAAGACGAGCAGCAGCCCCGCGTTGACCGCCGTACCCGCGAGGTGGAAGCAGAAAGCGTAGCCTATACTGTCTGCCAACATTACGGACTTGATACGTCTGATTATTCCTTTGGATATGTCGCCGGTTGGAGCAGCGGGCGGGAACTTGCGGAGCTGAAAGGCTCTCTTGAAACAATCAGAAGCACCGCTGCCGAGATAATCAACAGTATAGATGAACATATCGCACAAATCCAAAAGGAGCAGGACAAGGAACAGGCAGCCCCCGCACAGGAGCAGCCGGAACAGGAAGCCCCACAGGACAAAGACACCTTTTCCATTTTTCAGATAAAAGGCGGGGACGAAACAAGGGACTTGCGCTTTGAACCTTACGACCGTCTGACTGCCACAGGACACCGGGTAGACCCGAAAAACTATGCGCTTGTCTATTCCGCAGAGCTTACGCCGGGGACTTCCCTTGAAGATATTTACACCCGCTTTAATATCGACCACCCGAAAGATTTTAAGGGACATAGCCTTTCCGTTTCTGACGTGGTGGTGCTTCATCAGAACGGGCAGGACACCGCCCACTATGTAGACAGCTTCGGTTATAAGGAAGTGCCGGAGTTTTTCAAGGAGCAGGAAAAAGCACTCATTCCCGACAACTTGGAAACGGGCGAAACAGTCAAAACACTGAGGGGGACTTTCTATGTAACCGCCATGAGCCGAGAGCAACTGGAAGCTGCCGGATATGGATTGCACCACCAGTCCGACGACGGAAAATATTTAATTATGGGGAACGGAACGCGGGCGTTTGCCATTTTCGCAGAGCAGCCGGAAAACTATCTGAAAGCTGCTGAGCAGACCACCGAGCAAAACTACAACATGATTGACGGGCAGATAAACAACACCCCGACCGTTGCAGAACTGGAAGCAAAGGTAAAGGCAGGAGAAACCATTTCCCTTGTTGACCTTGCGGAAGCTGTCAAGGCTGATAAGGAATGCGGAAAGGCAGCAAAAACGGAAAAGAAGCCCTCTATCCGGGCGCAGCTTAAAGCAGATAAAGAAAAGACCGCACAGAAAAAAGCGACAAAATCAAAAAATCACGAATTGGAGGTATGAGCATGATTAGACTGACCGTTGAAGAAACGAACCTGTTGAGCATTTACAATGAGGGCGGTAAGCGCGGGCTTATGGAGAACATCAACGCTGCGCTGCCGTTCATGGACGAGGATATGCGGGAACTGGCGAAGCGCACCCTTGCAAAAATCGCACCTCTGACAGAAAATGAGTATGCGGAGCTTGCTATTTTCGCCGCTGATGAGGTATGACCGGGGGTAAGCGGCTTACGCCGCCCCAAAGCCGAAAAGTCAACAGCCTTGTAAAAAAGGAGTGCTGCAACTGCGATAACGGACACTGTATTTTACTGGACGACGGGGAGGAATGTGTCTGCCCGCAGCTTATTTCCTATTCGCTTCTATGCGAATGGTTTCAGACTGCCGTACTTCCTCTTGATAAGCTGCTGTATGCAGAGCTTTTCAAGACCGAGGATAAAAAGCGTTGTACCGAGTGCGGAGTTTCTTTTGCGTCCACCTCTAACAGTGTAAAATACTGCCCGGACTGCCGGAAGCGTATTACCCGCAGACAGGCAGCGGAGCGCATGAGGAAACGACGCGCCCTTGTTACGCAGTAGGGGCAAAAAAAGCCTTATTTTATGCGGCTCTGACAGCCGTTTTCTAAGGCGGTAAGGGATTAAATACCTTTCCCCTCAAAATAGGACTTTTACTGCGTAACACATACTTAAAACGCACCTACAAGAAATGGGGCGCGGACAGTCATTTACTGGCTGTCTGCGCCCCGTTCTTTTTGCATTATAGAGGTAATGTACCTAACAATGCGATTATTCCAGATGCTATTAAGCTTCCGCTTGCACCAACGGCTAAGTCTTTGAGAATACGCAAAGACTTTTTCACGATACCGACATCTTCTTTACTTTCAACTGCTTTAATTGTGTCCTCAATAATTGTTTTTACATTTTCAGAATTTTCTTTGAAAGTTGTTTGAAATTGAGGAAAATCAACATATTCCCTTATCTCTTTTAAAACTTCAAGAGCCTTGTCATAATTGAATGTCTGTGAGTTAGTCATTTCTTGCGTAGCACCATCGGAATTTTGCTGTATTTGTATTCCATTAGCGTTATCTCCGATAACTATTGTTGCTCCTTTTTCTCCAGCTTCTTTCAAGGCAGCGACTATTTCGTTATGTCTGCGTAATTCCTCGGCTTCTTTTTCTTCTCGCGCTTTTTGAATGCTTCTAATGGTTTGTTCCTGTTCTCTTTGTATTCGTGCCATTTGGTCTTGTACCGGATTTACATATTGCATGGTTTTTGTCAAATCCAGACTAAATTTTGATAAATCAATATCTTTGAAGTCTGACATAATTAAATATCCTTTCATTTTCTTTTTGTAATAGGGATTACTCTGGAATAATCTGTGCTAAATCGTCCTCTACATCAAGCCCATAAGATTTAGCAATTTGTCCTATCATAATGCCAAAAACACCGCGTAATTCACCAACCGCAGAAGTGAAAATCCAGTTGTCAATATTTCCGCTTTGGCAAGCATAGCAGCGGAAATCTTTACGGTCTGGACATTTACTTAAAAACTTATTACAAGCGTTACGCATTGCTCGAACATAAGAATTAAGTTCTGAATTTTCATCAATTTGCTGAAGTTCAGATGTAAGATAATTCTTTATTTCTGTAACTGATGTAATACACGGACATACAGATTCATATTCATATGCAGAATACAACACCCTGCGAGGTTCAAGAAATACAATTATGCGCCGAGCAATACTTCTTTCAGTATCAACAGGGTTCCACGATAATCCAAAAATAGGGCAACTAATACCTGTAAGCCTATTCATTATTTCTGAAAATCTCAATGTCCTTCACATCCTTTCTATTTTTTTAATTATACTATAAAATTATGAATAAATCCACCATAGAAGGCTATCCACGCTCTGGTTCCTTGCCCCGTTCCTGTTCTTTGCCCTGCCGCAAAATACTGTCTATGTTCTGTTTGATAACGTCGTATTCCTTGACCTGTTTTTTCAGCTTGCCATAATCAGTGTAAAGGACTTCTTTTTGCGCTTGTAGTTTCCCGTATTCTTCCTGCATGGCGGCAAGGTTGGGAAGTTTAGTAACGCCCGCCGCTTTCAGTGTCTTTACTGCTGCTTTGTGGAGTATCAGACTGCTTTCCTGCTTTGCCCGGTACGCGTCCTTATCCTTTGCCCTGCGGTATGCTTCATAAACAGGCTTTGTCTTTTGGTAGGTGGTAACGTGCTTCATCAGCACTGCCATGTCTGCAAGATGCTTCTCCACGCTCTTTAATGCGTCTGCTGTCTTTACATTTTCCGCATTTATTTCCTCAATCCGGCTGACTAAATCTGCGTACTGCTCAATCTTATGTTCCGTCAAGAAATTCATAGTCTTTGCAGCCAGTTTCAGATTATGGATTTTCGCCCACTGTTCATAGCCCCGGCTCTCTTGTGCCTTGATACTGTTTTCAATGTCGATAAGCAGCGATACGCCGCGCTGCTCTTTGGGAGCTTTCGTCGCCTTTGTGCGCTTGCCCTCTATCCGTTCTCTTATGGCTTCTTCTGTATAATCTACACCGAGAGTTTTTAAGCGGGTAAAGCGTTCCTGTCCGGGAGCGCGGCAGGAGATATATTTTCCCGGCTTTATCTCATAACCCGCTGCCTGTAACCGCTGCAACAATTCTTCAAAACTTGCTACTTGGGGGATAAGCGTATCAACGGCAATTTTCAGCTTGCCTTTCCAACTTGTACCGACCTTTTCCGCTTGATATTCTGCATAGCTTTTTCCCTTGCTGCCTTTGCCCGGAACGACAACAGACAGCCCGTTTTCCCGGCACAGCTTATCGCTCATGTTCCGTATGCCGTAGTAACTGCGTTTGTTGGAATTGTACTTATGGTAGTCAACAAAATTGACCGCACAAAAAATGATATGGTTATGGATATGCCCTTTGTCTATGTGGGTAGTTAAGACGTATTCATGCTGTCCCTTTGTTACCGCGTCGGCAAGCTGCTTTCCGATTTCGTGGGCTTTCTCATAGTCTACTTCTCCCGGCTCAAAGGACTGTATCAAATGGTGGGCGAGATTGTTCCCTTTCTCTATGGCTTGTGCAAGCGTAAATCCGAACTCAATGTCTGCCGTTTCATAGCTGCACCCAAAGGAGGACACAAGCATTTTCCCGTCTGTTTTATCCGGGTTTTGGATATAGTCAAGGGCTTTGCTCAACGTGCTTTTAATAGGCTTAATCTTTGTAACCGCCATATCTCCGCAAGCACCCCCTTTATTTCCTCTATGTCCTCTTGGTAGACGCTGCCTGTCGCATTGACACGCTTTGCAATCTGATTGATGTTGACCCCGATTTTCTGTATCTCTGCTGTCATGGCTTTTATGTCGCTATGGTCTGTCTGAATGATATACCCGTCAATGGCAATCTTGCGAAGATACGCCGCCATGTTCCGGGTGGGGACGAGCTTCATTTTCTGTTCAATCAATGCCCTTTCTTCCTCTGTTACATAGAATTTGATTTGTATTTTTCTTTTGCGTCCGTTCATGCAATCGCTCCTTTCCATTCCGAGGGTTTGGGACACTTCCCAACAAGCAATTTTCAACCGACACACCGCAGGACGGGAGGGCGAAAATACGGAAAAGGGTACTCTTTTCCTATGCTTGCTAAGAAAGTTTTTTCCTCACTTACCACTACAACGAAACTTCCAGTATGCCAAAAAAGTGCAAAAGAAAAACGCCGCAATCCTGCGACGCTTCAATCACTTTATGCAGACAAAAACGAGGGAACTTTATTCCCCCGTCCTGTCGTTGTTGGCTTCCTCTATGCCTTTTGCAGTAGCAGACATGATTTTTAAGTCCGTTTCGCTCATAGTGTCAAGCATGGTATCGAGCTGACGGCGGCGTGTGGACTTCTCCTGTTCCCGTTCCGGGAAAAAGAACTGGTCTACTGATACGTCAAGCAGGGTTACAAGCTCATACAAAATCTGTAAACTTGGGTGCTGCCCGCTGTTCTCAATGGACGCGATATATCGGGGCGCAATATTCAGCGTGTCGGCTAACTGATTGCGTGATATTCCCTTTGCTTTTCTTGCTGCTTTAATGGCTTGTCCGAAAGCCTTAAAATCAAATTTCTCTTTACTCTGCTTCATAATCATTTCACCCAGTTACATTTTACCGTTCACCTTTCTTTCAAGATATGAGTACACATATCATAGTATTGATAGTAATAGAGCATAAAACATGCAGAGTAAGGTTGCTATCACTCATACTGCCATATATAATATCTAATGACATCGAAAATTAAAGAAATTGATTAGAAATAGATTTTTGTTTGATAATCTTAAATCAGATATTTACAAGGGAGGTATATTTATGGCGCAGAGTATTTTAATTGTAGACGATGAAAAAGAAATTGTATCAATGCTGTATTACTATTTCAGCAAACTTGGATATACGGTATATACTGCAACAGCAGGAAATGCTGCATTAAAAGAAGTAGAAAAAAAACCTGACATTATTTTGTTAGACGTTAATATGCCAGATATTGATGGATTTACTGTTTGTGAAAGAATACGGGATTATGTTTCATGCCCTATAATTTTTTTAACAGCACGCATTGAAGATAGTGATAAAATAAAAGGATTTTCTATTGGCGCAGACGACTATGTAATAAAACCATTTTCTGTTGATGAATTAGAAGCTCGCATTGCAGCACATCTTCGCAGAGAAAAAAGACACAATACATCTTTAAAGGTGCAATTTGATGAAGATATGGTTATAGATTATTCCTCACGTATTGTGTTTTATCATAATAAGGATATGGCTTTTACCAAAAAAGAATTTGATATAATATCTTTCCTTTCGCAAAACAAAGGAATTGTTTTTGACCGGGAAACTATTTATGAAAAAGTTTGGGGATTAGACGGCATTGGTGATAATACAGTTGTTACAGAACATATCAGACGTATTAGGGCAAAATTTTTATCTTTAGGCGATAGACCTTACATTGAAACTGTTTGGGGGTGCGGATATAAATGGAAAAATTAAAGAGAAGCAGATTGTTCAATCGGTTAAATAGCATGAGTATTAGAATGTCCTTTGTTCTTTATGCTTTGTTTTCGTTGTTGATTGGAATAATTATTTGTATATTTTTAATTTCAATGGTTGACAGATACAGAATAAATTTAAACTATAAGTATGAAAATATGTCAACAAGGTATGATATACCGGAAAATGGCTCATTTACCGCCACTTATAGTAATGACCAAACAAAATATACAATATTTGACACGAAAGGAAACGAGATATGCAAGTTCAATGTTGATTATCAAAAAGAACGCCCAGTACACGAATATGTCTATCCGAACCATGTTTCATATATCGAAGTTTTACCTAATTTTACAAGCCGGGATAGGCTTATTGACAGTGCTTTAGGTTCATTAAATATTGCAATTATTCCTATCGTATTATCTATTAGTATGATATGTTGTGTAACATTTTTTTATAAAAAAAAATTATCAAAACCCATTAAGCTATTAACTAATGCGTATCATAAAATTGAAGCAAATGACTTGGATTTTGCGTTATCATATCCCTTGAATGATGAAATGGGAAAACTTTGTTGTGCTTTTGAAAAAATGAAAGATTGTTTAGCAAAAAACAACGAAATAATGTTACGGCAATTTGCTGAACAACGACGTTTAAATGCTGCCTTTTCACATGATTTACGCACTCCTTTAACCTTACTAAAAGGTCATGCTTCTACGTTGCTTTCCTTTATCCCAAAAGGCTTAGTATCACAGGAAGAAATAATGGAAGAAATATCTGTTATGTCAAAAAATGTTGTGCGGCTTGAAAAATATGTAAATGCCATGACAAACTTATATAGATTGGAAGAAATTGAAATGCCACGCCAGTATATTCAATTCCATTCACTAATAAACAGCTTGAATGAAACAGCAGAAGCCCTTTGTTGTGACAAACGCTTTACGATCACATCAAAAAATGATGATATAGCCTTGTTTATTAACTTAGATACGGTCATGCAGATATATGAAAATTTACTTTCCAATAGTATCAGATATGCAAAAAATAATATTACTATCGGAATAGAAATACAAAATAATGATTTAGTTATATCTGTTTCGGACGATGGTTGTGGTTTTAAAATTAGCGATATCGAAAAAGCAACTTTGCCATTTTATAAATCATCAAAAGAAATATCTACTGAACATTTAGGATTGGGTCTGAATATTTGTAAGATTTTAAGTGAAAGGCATGGTGGAAATATTCAAATTTCCAATAACGAAACAGGTGGAGCTTGTGTTACCGTAAGAATAAATTATAGTGAAAGTTGATTGAAAATAGATATTTAGTTGCTAAGATATACTCAAAAGAAAGGAGATAAGGACAAATGAAAAAAATAATATGTATGTTTATTATGTTATCATTATTGGTGTGTATTGTTGGGTGCAGTCAAGCAGAGGATAGTGGTAATCAATTAGTGCAGGATTATTCCGAAGAATATGAGGTTTCTCCTTATGGAAATGAAGAAGAACTTGACACTTTGAAAGATTTAAAGATTTCATTGAGTACAGAAAATGATTTAGATTTGAAACAGCTTTCTTTTCTAATCGAAAATACTTCTGATAAGGAATACCGATATTCACCAGAATATTTTGAAATAGAAGCCGAACAATCCGGTACTTGGTATCAGCTAAAACAGCTTAATGACCCCTCAAAGAATAATGAAACAGATTGTATTATTAAGCCCGATGAACAGTTACCATTAAAAATAGATGTCAAAAGTTTTTATGGAGAGCTGCCCGCTGGACACTATCGCTTGATTAAACAATTTGCTTTCTTTGAGCATGAGAGAGATTGGGATTACGACACATACAATTTATCTTGTGAATTTACAATCAAATAAGAAATATCTACTCCATAAGCAGGAAACAAAAAAAACCGCTTATGAAGTAGAAAGTACTCATGCCTCTATAACGGCGGTTTTGAAATAACAATCAAAGCCGCCGTTTTCCTTTTTAAAAAATGGATTTGCGGGGGGTGTGTTGAAGTCGCCCTTTTCTAAGGACACGGCGGTATCCGGGAGGTATTGTCATGTCCTTTTTTCTATACCCTAATGGGTTACTATCAAAAAAAGCCATTATCCACCGACGGGGTATTCCGGCTATGTAGATGAACTATCAAATCAATTAAATACTGCTGTTATTTCCTATGCGTCTGTCTGCATTTTGCAGGCAGGCGCATTTCGCATTTTACAGAAGATTTTTCAAAAACTTTGCCCTCTTTTTGGCAAAGCAAAAAGTCGCCTGTATTATCCCGCGAAAAGGGGAGGTACTACCGCCTTTCGGCAGAAAGGAGGTGAACACCATGACACCTAATCGCAGGGAATTTGAAAAGCAATGTACGTTTCAAAAGTTCTGTAAATCAGTGCTGCACAATGAAGCGTGCAACGCCCATGAAGAAATTCGTCGGCGCAGAGTTCGGGAAGTTACTTTTTCCGACCTTGCCTTGTATGAGGAACGGCAGCTTTATACCGTCGATAAGTATTTTCAAGACGAAGAAGCAGAGCCGTCTTATCAAATGGCAGGAAAAGAAATAACCCCAAAACTGCTGCTTGAAGCTATCCGGGCTTTACCCGAAGAACGGCGCAAAATTGTACTGATGTATTACTTTGAGGGATTGACTGATGTAGAAATCGGAAAGCAGCTCAATATCTCAAGAAGTACGGTACAGTATCGCCGGACAAGCTCCTTTGAGCAGTTAAAAAAATATTTGGAGGAAAACGCTGATGAATGGATTGAATGGTAAACCGACCGAGTACCCGGAAAATGCCCTTGTTCCCTATCCCGTTATTTTGGCGGCGAGCAAAGGCGACCCGGATGCAATGAAGATTGTATTGCAGCATTTCAGCGGCTACATAGCAAGTCTTTCCATGCGGAAGCTCTATGATGAGCGAGGAAATGTTTATTTTGGAGTAGACAAAGAAATACGCGAAAGGCTGCAAGCAAAACTGATGAGGGCAATCCTCACATTTAGGGCTGAATAAAGCAACGCGGTATTGGAACGCTTCCCCCTTTTCCGTTCCATATCGCAGAACAGCCCTCTGCTCTTTGACAAAGAAAGCGGCGCAATAGAACGGCGACGCAGCATAGGACAAATCAGATACATTCGATATATGGGGAGCCGTTGGGCTGATACGCCATGACTGAAAGGAGGGACAAAACGAGCGAGAACTATCAGCGTTCCATAGCAGACTTAGCAACTCTGTCGCCACAATCCATATATCGGTATAATGATACTCCTTTACCGCCGTAGTCCGAGCGTTAAAAGCGTCGCAGACAACGGGTAGAGCTGCATGAGAACCATGCGGAAGTGAAATTCTTGTGAGGTTTGCTAAAACCGTCTGATGAGCCTTTATAATTTTACAATAGTTTTATAGTTCAAGAAAGGGGAGAGAATAAATGAATAATGAAACACAGGTACAGATACAAAATAAGTTTTGTTTAACGATTGATGAAGCAGTAATTTATTTTAATATTGGAGAAAAGAAATTAAGAAAACTTGTTGCAGATAATTTGGACTCCGGTTTTATTATTCAAAATGGAGTGAAGTTTCTTATCAAAAGGAAACGATTTGAAGATTTTCTGAATGACCTGACAGCAATTTAACAAATATACGATAATCAGTAGCCATATCGGATAGGCTATATAGTCGTTTCCGCTTTGAGTGCTGCTTGATAAAAGGATAGAAAAAGGGCTTTGCTTATGATATAATTTAATATATCGTGGCGAGGCTCTTTTTGTACGAAAGGAGCATAGACATGAGCGGAAAAAGACGAGATAGCAAAAATCGTATTCTTCGCAATGGAGAGAGCCAACGCCGGGACGGACGATATGCGTTCAAATATATTGATACAACAGGTAAACCGCAGTTTGTTTATAGTTGGAAATTAGAAAAGACCGATAAGACACCGCAAGGAAAACGCGACGACCTTTCATTAAGAGAAAAAGAAAAGCAGATAATGAAAGCGATTGATGATGAAATTGTCCCGCGCGGTGGAGAGATGACCGTTTTAGAATTGGTAAAGAAATATCTTTTACAAAAAACGGGAGTACGACATAACACCGAAGCAAATTATAATTTTGTTCTCAATATTATCAAGAAAGAGGACTTTGGTAAAAAGCGAATAGATAAAGTGAAGCTGTCCGACGCAAAGTGTTGGCTGATAAAGTTACAGCAGGACGGACGTGGATATAGTTCCATTCATTCTATCAGAGGTGTTGTAAGACCAGCTTTTCAAATGGCGGTAGATGATGATTTGATACGCAAAAATCCGTTTGAATTTCAGCTTGCTACGGTTGTTGTAAACGACAGCGTAACAAGAGAAGCAATTACAAGAAAGCAAGAACGGGCATTTCTTGAATTTGTGGCAAATGACAAGCACTTTTGCAGATATTATGAGGGAATTTTTCTTTTATTCAAAACAGGGCTTCGTATTTCAGAGTTTGTGGGATTGACATTATCAGATTTGGATATGCAGAATAGAAAAATCAGTGTCAATCATCAGCTACAAAGAAAAAGAAATATGGAATATGTAATTGAAGATACAAAGACTTCTTGTGGTACAAGAGAAATCCCTATGACAGATGAAGTTTATGAGTGCTTTCAACGTATTATTTCCAATAGAAAGAAACCGAGGGTTGAACCTATTGTAGGAGGTAAATGCGGCTTCTTATATTTGGATAAAAATGATATGCCTATGGTAGCCTTGCATTGGGAGAAATACTTTCAGCATATTTGCGAGAAGTATAATAGCATTTATAGAGTGCAAATGCCAAAGGTTACGCCACACGTTTGCAGACACACTTTTTGTTCTAATATGGCTAAAAGCGGCATGAACCCTAAAACTTTACAGTACCTCATGGGACATTCGGATATAAGCGTTACGTTAAACACCTATACACATATAGGCTATGACGACGCAAAAGAAGAACTGAAACGGGTAGTAAATGGGGAGTAGTAAAATACGGAGTTAGCTTTTAATTTACTACTTTTTGTACTACTTTTGAGGTAAAAGATGTGCTAATTTATGCTACGATATGCCACGAATGAGAGGAAACAGCAAGCGGAAGAAAATGCCGATATATCAAGGAAATACAGTAAATTCAAGGAGTTTTATATAGATGATTAGAGTATTATTTATTTGCCACGGAAATATCTGCCGTTCAACCATGGCAGAATACGTTATGAAATATTTAGTAGAGCAGGCAGAGCTTTCTGCCGACTTCTACATTGATTCTGCGGCGACCAGCCGGGAGGAGATTGGTAATGGTGTACACCGTGGTACAAGAAAGAAATTAAAAGAAGTTGGCATCCCTTGCGGGGATCACCGTGCACGCCAGATGACAAGAAGAGATTACGATGAATTTGATTATCTGATAGGAATGGAAAGCTGGAATATCCGCAACATGTTACGAATTGTCGGAGATGATCCGGAACAGAAAATTTATAAATTACTGGATTTTACAGACCGGAAGGGTGAGGATATTGCCGATCCATGGTACACAGGAAATTTTGATGCGACTTATCGTGATGTGAGAGAAGGATGCGAAGCTCTTCTTGCAGGGCTTGTGAATCGATAAGGGTGCTTGAAAAAGCAGTGCTTTCGATTGGTGTGATTGACCGGGAAGGTGTATGCTTGAAAACAATAATCGCAGCAGACCCTTGTGTGATGTCCTTAAGGAATGCACTGGATCTGCTGCGATAATATTACATATTATTCACAATATTTAGCAAGATCTTTCTTGAATCCGGCGAGCTGTTCAGAAAGAGCGGCAGTGTTTTCATCAGAAAGAGTTTCAAGAATAGCCTGCATGTCAGATTTAATTTTTTCTGGATTATATGGAACTTCCAGAGCGAAGTCGCTATATGCGCGGATTTTCTGGAAATACATGTTTGTTTCTTTTTCTTCTTGCTGGTTCCGGCACATCTGATACATAGATACGCTATCGGTAGCATCTAATTCCGTACATTCTTTACAAATCCATTTTCCAAGAAAATAGTATTTTCCATTGATTTCATATATAAATCCCGGTTGCTGTAAAAATTCTTCTAATAACATAATAGAACCTCCTTTTTAATTGATTATACCGTAACAAATGTAGATGGAAAATGCAACATTCTTGCGAAAAATCAATAATGTATCGCATTTATAGATATGAGCCGATAATACATTTTTATACACTTACGCGAATAAATATGCTATAATAAAAATTCGCAGAGATTTTTTGAGGGAGGATATAAGATGAGACCGAAAAATGCATGTATGTTGTTGCTGACAGCATTTATATGGGGAACTGCATTTGTTGCACAAAGTGTGGGAATGGACTATTTGGAACCATTTACGTTTAACGGTGTAAGATGCCTGATCGGAGCAATTGCATTGCTACCGTGTATCTGGTTCTTTAATCGTGGAAAAGAAAAAGAGAATAAAATAAATGATGAAAATGCAAAAAGAGATTTAATTAAGGGCGGAATTGCCTGCGGTATTTTACTGTTTGCAGCAAGCAGTCTGCAACAAATCGGTCTGGTATATACAGCAGCTGGTAAGGCCGGATTTATCACAGCCTTTTATATTGTACTTGTTCCAGTATTTGGCATTTTCCTTCATAAAAAGATAGGATGGAAAGTATGGACAGCCGTTGCAATAGCACTGGCAGGACTTTATTTCTTGTGTATTACAGAGGCATTTACCATTGGAGTTGGAGATATTTACGTGTTTTTATGTGCATTGATCTTCTCGGTTCACATATTAGTTGTAGATCATTATGCACCAAAAGTAGATGGAGTAAAATTATCATGTATACAGTTCTTGGTCGCTGGTATTGTATCCATTCCATTTATGTTGATATTAGAAAGTCCAAAGATGGGAAATATGATGACAAGCTGGTTCCCGTTGATTTATGCCGGGGTATTTTCCTGCGGAATTGCATATACTTTGCAGATCCTTGGACAGAAGAATGTTAATCCGGCGATTGCATCGCTGATTTTAAGTTTGGAATCCTGCTTTTCTGTATTATCTGGCTGGGTAATTTTGGGAGAGCGGTTATCGGCAAGAGAGACAATAGGATGTATTATGATGTTTGCGGCAATCATTCTGGCGCAGATTCCAGACAAAAAGAGCAGTGCAGATACAAACTAAAAATACAGTAACTGGTGCTTTGTAAGAGTATAGAAACTATTTAACATAGAAAGGAAAGAAAACATGAGATTTGTAATTCAGAGAGTATTAGAAAGTGAAGTAAAGGTAGACGGTGAGAGTCTGGGCAAGATTGGAAAAGGGTTCATGGTACTGATCGGTGTCAGCGATTCCGATACAAAAGAAGTAGCAGATAAGATGGTGAAAAAAATGCTTGGACTGCGCATTTTTGAGGATGAACAGGGCAAAACGAATCTTTCTCTGGAAAGCGTAGACGGAGAGCTCCTTCTGATTTCTCAGTTTACGTTATATGCAAACTGTAAGAGAGGAAACCGTCCAAGCTTCATCGAAGCGGGTGCACCGGATATGGCATCGGATATGTATGAGTACATTGTTGAGAAATGCAAAGAACAGGTACCGGTTGTAGAGCGCGGACAGTTTGGAGCAGATATGAAAGTAAGTCTGGTAAATGACGGACCGTTTACGATAGTTTTGGATTCAGATACACTTTAAGATTCAGGCAAATATAAAAAATAAAGATATCATTAATGGAAAATGAGCGTCTGCAAATGTATAATACTGCAGGCGCTCATTTTGACTGCCATAGGATATGGAAAAAGTTGCCAGTGGCGGGCCATGCGGGTAACTATGAGAGTAAAAGTTTATTGTATTCTGAGCTTTTGCTGCCGAATCTAAGAGTCTGATTTGCCAAGATGTTTTCTCTGGTGTTCCAGACGTTCTTCCAGCTTTTTGCGATGCTTTTCCAGTTTTTCAAAAATTTCCGGATGCTCACGTAATATTTTGTCTTTCAGTATACGTCTTCGCTTTTCAATCAGCTGGTAAATGAGATGTTTATTGTCAGTAAGACTCTTTGGCATTTCATCTACATGCAGTTCAATACGGCGTAAGATTTCGTCTTCATCAAAAGCTCCAAGTGAATGCCAGCTTTCCAGATGATCTTCCAGACCATTTTCAATAATTTCTTCAATATCTTTCAAACCGTGAATATGATTTAAAATATGATGAACTTCATGCTCGATTTCCTCAACAACCTGATCACCGTAAGCCCAGGCAAATTCTTCCAGTGTATTTTCTTCTTCGGCAGGAAGAAAGCTAAGACGACGTGTAACGAATTCACGCTCTTCTTCCGGAACATCCAGTGTATATGGCGGCAGGATTTCTGCATCATGAAGTGCCGCAAGAATTGTCCTTCGTACATGACCTTCACGGATCAGATGTTCTATTCCGAGCTGGCGCATCTGCAGATTCAGTTGTTCTGTATGCTCTGTAATATAGAATTTTATATTTTTCTTTGAAAAACTTGCCGTCAGTTCTTCTAGATGATCGGCAGCAGTGATATCCATGCTGTTAACTGCGCGTGCATCGATAATAATGACTTTCGTGTCTTCTTTAATTGCATTTTCCAGATCTGACTGAAGTACATTAATATTTGCAAAAAAGAGATTTTCGTTGAAACGATACAGAAGAACTCCTTTTATTGGATAGGCATGTATGTTTCTGCTCAGATCATGATAGCCTTCTTTGCCAGGTATAATACCAAGGAAAAAACGGTTTGGATTCGCGGCTTTTGTGATGACAGCGAAGAAGGAAAGCAGTACACCGATCAATACGCCATAAATAGTACCCAGGCATAATACACTGATGCAGGCAGCCATAAATATATGAAATTCCTGTTTGCTCTGGTGAAAGAGCCGAATACATAAATGAATTTCAACGACATCCATTAATGCAGAAATAACAATAGCGGTCAGAATAGGAACAGGAAGAAATCCAATAAATCCTGTAAAAAACAAAAGTAAAAATGTCATTGTTATACCGGCTGTAATAGAAACAACCTGTGAATGTCCACTATATTGTTCGTTCATTGATGTACGGGAAATACTTCCATTTACAGGGCAGGAGCCAACAATAGCGGAAGCAATATTACCGGCAGCACATGCCAGAATTTCCTGACGATCTTCCAGCGGATAGCCATTCCGGAAAGCAAAATTATTTTCAGCAAGTAAAGTTTCAGCCATTACGACAAGTGAGATCATGAGTCCACGCCCGGCAGCCTGTGTAAGGTCAATCTGACTGAAATCCGGAAAAGTAAGAGCCGGAAGTCCACGGTTTACGGAGGCGAGTAACTGCACACCATATGTATCAATATGCAGGAAAATAGTACATAAAACTGCGAGAAACATAACCAAAATAGCAATCGGAAATTTCGGAATGAATTTTTTGCAAAGTCTTATGACAAGCAAAGTAATAATTCCTAATAATAAGGAAAGCCAGTGAATGTTTCTTGCAGCGGAATAAATATATTCAGCCAGCTCGATGATTTCACCGGATCCCGCGGAACTTCCCATAAGCTTTGGTATTTGCATTAAAATAATCGTCAAAGCGATACCGCTGATAAATCCACCCATGACAGGCGTAGAGATGAAGCCGACCATTCGGTCTGCCCGGATAAAATAAAAAAAGAGCAGCCACAATCCTGTAAATAGTGCCAGTGCCGAAACATAGTTTAGAGCTTCTCTGGAACCCGGAGTGATGCCGAGTGTAAGGAGAGCGCTTCCGGCGAGGGCAGCAGGTGCAGCATCCACACCGAAAATAAACTGGCGTGAAGTGGAAAAAATTGCAAATAATAAAATAGGTAAAACAGAACCGTATAAACCATATACCGCGGGCAGCCCTGAAATCTGTGCATAACCCATAGAAATAGGAATAGATACAGCAGCAATGATAATTCCGGAGAAAATATCCTGTTTTAAATAATTTTTGTCATAATTTCTTAATGTAGATAAAATATGTATTTTCATAATGAAGACCTCCAATAGAAATAATAGTGAAAATATATGTAGGTTTCAATCTTTGCTTTTTGTTTTCATTGAAATTATAACAGTATAAAAAGAAAAGAACAATCAAAAGAAAATTAGAAAAAGTTGTTGACAGGAAAATTTATACTGTGATATATTAGATAGGCTATTGCAAGAGAGCAGAATAACTCAGAAATGAGTTGCAAAAAAGATTAAAATAATTATTGACAAAGAGTT
>NZ_QUCZ01000008.1:0-177238 GCF_003473885.1 Dorea sp. AM13-35 | reverse complement strand
GGTGGCTCTCGCCACACCGGACTGGCGGCTCTGCCGCACCGTAATATTCAGTGCAGAATACAAGCACTAGACAAGTTAAAGCAACTGATTGAGGAGGAAAAAGAAAAATGCCAAAAGAGCTGACACCGACTTTCACGGTTATTTCCAAAGCCTGCGACGGCGACGAAACAGCAATTTCAAAAATCTTGGAATTTTATGACCCATATATCAATCAGTGCTGTATGCGTCCGTTTTACGACGATAACAACAACTTACGTCTTGCGGTAGATTTGGAAATGAAAGGTTTTATCAAAGAAGCGATTATTCGTAAAATCTTAAACTTTGATATTAAACGCTTCTAATTCATATTGGGATTGATTATGCCCGTCTGGTCTTTGACAACTGAATAAAGCAGACAGATACGTTTGTGAGATAGCAAGCCACGGGGACTGTACGCCATGACCTTTCCAAAAGAAAGCGAGCGACCCACGCAGTGATCCGAGAGCGACTGTTGGAATAGTCGTTTTGCCACGACCTATCCTCACAGAATAATGATACGTCCGCATGGTGCGGTTCTGCCCACAAGAATGGGAATAGTTGAGATACTAACGGAGCTTTCCAAAGCCGTTTGTCTGCTTGTAAAAAAATGACACACAGTAAAGGGGGTGCATAGATTATGAACAATACTGATGTGCCTATCTGGGAAAAATATACGCTGACGATTGAAGAAGCGTCTAAATACTTCCGTATTGGCGAAAAGAAATTGCGTAAATTAGCCGAAGAAAATCTTGACGCTGGCTGGGTTATCGTGAACGGTAATCGTATTCAGATTAAGCGAAAACAATTTGAAAAAATCATAGATACATTGGACGAAATCTAATGTCATTGAGCCGTAGATATGGTATAATATTAGTAGCGTATCACGGCTCATTCCATGACGGAAAGGAGCTTTACACTATGTCTAATGTGAAACGAAAAGACAGTAAAAATCGCAATTTGCGTAATGGAGAGAGCCAGCGAAAAGACGGAAGATACGTTTATAAATATACCGATATATACGGAAAGCCACAATTTATCTATTCTTGGAAACTTGTACCGACAGACAAGACACCTGCTGGAAAGCGTGATGATATATCGTTGAGGGAAAAAGAAGCACAGATAAAAAAAGACCTTAACGACGGTATCGACACAGTCGGCGGTAAAATGACAGTCTGCCAGCTCTACGACAAGAAGAACAGTCAAAGAAAGAACATCAAAAGGGCTACTGAAAAAGGACGACAGTATCTTATGAACGCTTTGAAAAATGACCCATTAGGTATGAGGGCGATTGATACGGTTAAGCAGTCGGACGCTAAAGAATGGGCTATCAGAATGAGCGAAAAAGGATATGCCTATAAAACGATTGATAACTATAAACGTTCCTTGAAAGCGTCATTTTACATGGCAATACAAGACGACTGTATCAGAAAGAACCCATTTGAATTTAAGTTAAGTGATGTTCTGGAAGATGATACCGAACAGAAAGTTATCCTTACACCAGAGCAGGAAGAACACCTGCTTGCCTTTATGGAAAAGGACAAGATTTACAGTAAGTATTATGATGAGGTTGTGCTTCTGCTGGAAACGGGACTTCGTATTTCTGAATTTTGCGGACTGACGACGCATATTGATATGCAGAACAGAATACTCAATATAGACCACCAGTTATTGAAAGATAGCGAAATGGGCTACTATATTGAAACACCAAAGACCAAAAACGGAAAACGGGAACTTCCATTGACAGAACGGGCTTATCAAGCAATCCAAAGAATACTAAAGAACAGAGGAAAGGCACAACCGCTGATTGTAGGTGGTTACAGCAATTTCCTATTCCTAAATCGTGAGGGCTTGCCTAAAGTTGCAGGAAACTATGAGGGCATGGTGCGAGGACTGATTAAGAAGTATAACAAGTATCACACGGACAAGTTACCGAACATCACGCCACATTCATTCAGACATACTTATTGTACGAATATGGCAAACAGAGGAATGAACCCAAACACTCTGCAATATCTCATGGGACACGCTAACATAACCATGACACTTGGCTATTATGCACACGGCACATTTCAATCTGCAAAAGCAGAACTGGAAAGGCTGGCTTGTTAATATCGGAGCTTATATTTACTACTCATTTACTACTTTTGGTTGCATTTTCATGCTGGTAAATGCCAGCTTATGCAAGGTATCTTCCGAAAAGAAAATACCGATAAAGCCCTAAAATACGGGATATATCGGCATTTACCAACTTATGAAAAGATAATCAGAAATTTAGTAAGTTTTTATTTTTAAAAGTAATATAGCATTGAAATAGGTTGTTGTAAATATGCGGGAAGAGTCAAGGAGGGTACTGTTATGACGATCAGAGAGCAGCTCGAAGAGCGTGAATTAGAATATTTAAGTTCTTATGCAGCGAAAAGTATTGCATCACGGGGAAGAAAAAGACCGGAACCACAGTGTGATCTCAGACCGGTATTTCAAAGAGACAGAGACCGAATCTTACATTGTAAAGCATTCCGCAGGTTAAAACAGAAGACGCAGGTCTTTCTTTATCCGAAGGGGGATCATTACCGGACAAGACTTACACATACATTGGAAGTATCGCAGAATGCAAGAACAATCGCGAAAGCGCTGAGACTGAACGAAGATCTGGTGGAGGCAATCGCATTGGGACATGATCTGGGGCATACACCGTTCGGACACGCAGGGGAACGTGCGCTTGCCAGTGTCAGTCCATCTGGATTCAGTCATAATATACAGAGTGTGCGTGTAGTAGAATATCTGGAAAAACAGGGACAGGGACTGAATCTGACCTGGGAAGTAGTTGATGGGATTGAAAATCATAAGACTAGTGGAAATCCGCATACGCTGGAAGGACAGATTGTGAGATTGTCGGATAAAATTGCGTACGTCAATCACGATATTGATGATGCGATCCGTGGAGGAATCCTGAGGATAAAAGATATTCCGAAGTGTTATACGGATATTCTCGGAATGACGACAAGAGAAAGGCTGAATACGATGGTGCATGATGTGATCATATCCAGTATGGATCGTGATAAGATCGTGATGTCACCGGAGATCCAGGATGCGATGAGCGGACTCAGAGAATTTTTGTTTGAACGTGTTTATACAAATCAGGATGCAAAAGGTGAGGAAGGAAAAGCCATTCATATGATCACCAGTCTGTATCAGTATTATATGGAACATCTGGAGGCAATGCCGGAAGAATTTCTGACCATTCTGGAAGAACGAGGTGAGCCGGAAGAAATGATCGTGTGTGATTATATTGCTGGAATGACGGATAACTATGCCGTAAAGAAGTTTCAGGAATATTTTATCCCAGAATCTTGGAAATATTAAAAGGAAATCAAAGTTCTTTGTTGAATATTTAGCATGAGGGTATTTTTAAGACAAAGAAAAAGGGCGGAGTATATGTATTATTCTGATGAGATTATAGAGGAAGTCAGATCCCGCAATGACATTGTGGATGTGATTTCCAGCTATGTGAAATTACAAAAAAAGGGCAGCTCTTATTTCGGTCTGTGTCCTTTTCACAATGAGAAGTCTCCATCATTTTCAGTAAGCCGCGGGAAGCAGATGTATTATTGCTTTGGCTGTGGTGCAGGTGGGAATGTATTTACATTTTTGATGGAGTATGAAAATTATACTTTTCAGGAAGCACTGAAATATCTGGCTGACAAGGCCGGGGTAGAACTTCCGGAAACGGAATATTCTGCACAGGCGAAGGAGAGAGCTGATCTGAAGGCAATTCTGCTTGAGATCAATAAGATCGCAGCACAGTATTTTTATGTACAGCTTAAGAGTTCAAAAGGAGAAGCCGGACTTTCTTATTTAAAGAGGCGGGAACTGTCGGATGATACGATTAAGGCTTTTGGGCTGGGATATTCCAATAAGTATAGCGACGATTTGTACCGTTACCTGAAAGAAAGAGGATATAAGGACGAGATGATTGCGAAGGCTGGTTTGATCAGTATTGATGAGCGGCATGGTGCGCATGACAAGTTCTGGAACCGTGTGATGTTCCCAATCATGGATGTGAACAGCCGTGTGATTGGATTTGGCGGTCGCGTGATGGGAGATGCGAAACCAAAATATCTGAACTCTCCGGAGACACTGATTTTTGACAAGAGCAGGAACTTGTACGGATTGAATCGTGCAAGAAGCACAAGAAAGCCATATTTTCTTCTGTGTGAAGGGTATATGGATGTGATTTCGTTGCATCAGGCAGGATTTACCAATGCGGTTGCATCTTTAGGAACTGCATTGACACCGGGACATGCTTCACTGATCAAGCGTTACGTGAAGGAAGTATATCTGACTTACGACAGTGATGAGGCAGGGACGAAAGCAGCACTGCGTGCAATCCCGATTCTTAAGGATGTAGGGATTACGGCAAAGATTATCCGTATGGAACCTTACAAAGATCCGGATGAATTTATCAAGAATCTCGGAGCGGAAGCTTTTGAAGAACGGATTGGCAGAGCAAGGAATGGATTCATGTTCAGCCTGGAAGTTCTGGAGCGGGATTATGATATGCATTCACCGGAAGGAAAGACTGATTTTATGCGGGAAGTTGCAAGACGGCTTGGAGAGTTTGAAGAAGAGATTGAGCGCAATAATTACATAGAAGCTGTTGCGCAGGCATATCACGTGGGATATGAAGAGCTTCGCAAATTAGTTGTGAAGACTGCCGTACAGCAGGGACTGGCAAAGCCGGTTTCCAGACCGAAACAGACACGAAAAGAGAAGAAAGAAGATGGGAATATTACGTCCCAGAAGGTGCTTCTGACGTGGCTGATCGAAGATGAGAATATATTTTCACAGATCTGTAAATACATTTCACCGGAAGATTTTACCGGCGATATATATCGGACAGTTGCTTCTATATTGTATGAACAATATGAGAAACAGCAGGTGAATCCGGCACAGATCATGAATCATTTTACGGATGAGGAAGAACATCGCGAAGTTGCGAGTCTGTTCCATACGAAAATCAAGGAACTGACAACTCTTGGGGAGCAGGAGAAAGCATTGAAAGAAACAATCATCCGTGTGAAGAACCACAGCATTGAAGAGGCAGCAAGGAATCTTGCGCCGACAGATATTGCAGGACTGCAGCGTCTGATGGAAGCAAAACGTCAGCTGCAGGACCTTGAGAAACTGCATATTTCCATTAATTAGGGATAAAATATAAACAAGCAATGAGAGGATGGCATTACATGGACGAACACATGGCAAAATTTGAAGAGAGATTAAAAGAACTGGTGAAGCTTGGAAAGAAGAAAAAAGGGATTCTTGAGATTCAGGAAATCAATGACTTCTTCCATGATATCGATCTGGATTCTGAACAGATGGAGAAAGTATTTGAATATCTGGAAGGACAGAATATCGATGTGCTTCGTATCAGCTCCGATGATGACGATATTGATGATTCGGATATTGTAATCTCAGACGAGGATGAAGTAGATGTTGAGAAGATTGACCTGTCTGTTCCGGATGGAGTCAGCATTGAAGATCCGGTCAGAATGTATCTGAAAGAGATCGGTAAAGTTCCGCTTCTGACAGCGGAAGAAGAAGTAGATCTTGCAAAACGTATGGCAGAAGGCGATGAGAGCGCCAAGAAGAGACTGGCAGAAGCGAACCTTAGACTTGTTGTCAGCATTGCAAAGAGATATGTCGGACGAGGCATGCTGTTTCTTGACCTTATTCAGGAAGGTAACTTAGGTCTGATCAAAGCAGTAGAGAAATTCGATTATCATAAAGGATTTAAGTTTAGTACGTATGCAACATGGTGGATCCGTCAGGCGATTACAAGAGCAATTGCCGATCAGGCAAGAACGATCCGTATTCCAGTGCATATGGTAGAGACGATCAACAAATTGATCCGTGTTTCCAGACAGTTATTGCAGGATTTAGGACGTGAACCTACGCCGGAAGAGATCGCTGCTGAGCTGGACATGCCGGTAGACAGAGTGCGTGAGATCCTTAAGATTTCCCAGGAACCGGTGTCACTGGAAACTCCGATCGGTGAAGAGGAGGACAGTCATCTTGGTGACTTTATTCAGGATGATAATGTACCGGTGCCGGCAGAGGCAGCAGCACAGACCCTTCTTAAAGAACAGCTGGATGAAGTACTGGACACGCTGACGGAGAGAGAACAGAAAGTATTGCGACTGCGTTTTGGTATGAATGACGGACGTGCACGTACACTGGAAGAAGTTGGTAAGGAATTTGACGTTACGCGTGAGCGTATCAGACAGATTGAAGCAAAAGCCCTTCGTAAGCTTCGTCATCCGAGCCGCAGCAGAAAATTAAGAGATTATTTAGACTAAGAAAGAGGCGCCTATGGAACTATCAAAAAGACTGTACGCAGTTGCAGCTCTTGTGACAGAGGGCGCCTCTGTTGCAGATGTTGGAACTGACCATGGCTATATCCCGATTTATCTGATACAGGAGAAGATCGCATCACGGGTAATCGCTATGGATATTAATAAAGGACCGCTTGAGCGGGCGAGAATACATATTGAAGAACAGGGACTGTCGGATCGGATTGAGACAAGATTATCGGATGGTACACAGGCACTTGTTCCGGGAGAAGCAGATACGCTTATCACCGCTGGAATGGGTGGTGGACTTGTGATCCATATTCTGGAAGATGGTAAAGATGTGATCAATCAGATGAAAACCTGTATTTTACAGCCACAGTCAGAGATTGACAAAGTACGACGGTATCTTACGCAGGAACAGTTTTTGATCGTCGATGAGGATATGGTGGAAGAAGATGGCAAATACTATCCGATTCTCAAAGTGGAGCATGGAGAGTCGGAAACCTATGAAGAGTATGAATACTATTATGGAAAGAAATTACTTGAAAAAAAGCATCCGGTGCTAAAGGATTTCCTGTTGCGGGAATGTGCGATCCAGGAGAAGATTTTGAAGCAGTTAAATAAACAGGCAGACAGTACAAGTATTCAGGTGAGGAAAGCAGAGCTTGCAGAAGAGATGCTAAGAACAAAAGAAGCACTGGAACGAATCACGGATGTGCATAATGCAGAATAATCTGTAAGTATTATAGCCGGAGATATCTGATTAACAGCATATTATAATAGAAAATAAATGAGAAACCCGGAAACGGGAATACAGGAAACAGAGGTGAATAGTATGCTCTGTAAAGAGATCATGGAAAAAATAGAAAATGTATATCCAAAGGATGCGGCGCTCTCCTGGGATAATGTCGGACTTCTTGCCGGAAGAGACGATAAAGAAGTCCGTAAAATCTACGTTGCGCTGGATGCGACAGATGAAGTGGTGGAGGATGTAATCTGTCAGAAAGCAGATATGCTTGTAACACATCATCCGTTGATTTTTGGCGGCATGAAACAGATCAACAACCGGGATTTTATCGGCAGACGTCTGTTACAGCTGCTCGGTAATGATATTTCTTATTATGCAATGCATACAAATTACGATGTATGCAGGATGGCTGAGCTTGCAGGCAATCTTCTGGGGCTCAATGATACAGAAGTGCTGGATGTTACCGGAATGCGCATACAGCCGGAAACAGGTGAGGAGTATCCGGAAGGCATTGGTGAGATTGGCAGCTGGCAGAAACCGGTAACTTTAAAAGAATGCTGCGATAAAGTAAAGAAAGCATATGGGGTTCCGCAAGTGAAAGTATTTGGTGATCTTGCTCAACAGGTATCGCGGATCGCTCTCTGTCCGGGTTCCGGAAAAAGCGTGATCACACAGTCGCTGGCAAAAAAAGCGGATGTATTGATTACCGGAGATATCGGTCATCACGAGGGGATTGATGCAGTTGCACAGGAACTTGCAATCATTGATGCAGGACATTATGGTGTGGAACACATTTTTATAGAAGATATGAAGAAATATCTGCAGGAAGCGTTTCCGCAGACAGCGGTTATAAGTGCTGCCATCCATCATCCGTTTACGGTGGTATAGGAATGGCAGATGTTGCACAGACATTTTCGGACAGATGCAAAGAAAGGATGATGTGAAATGTATCAGGTAAAAATCCATGACGAGATCAGACAGTATGAAGCCGGAACAACCTATCTGGAGATCGCAAAAGAATATCAGAAAGAATATTCCCATGATATCGTACTTGTCACGGTTGATGGTAAATTACAGGAACTTCACAAGAAAGTAAACAGAAACTGTACACTTAACTTTGAGACAACAGCATGTGACAGTGGGCACAAAACATACAAAAGAAGCATGAGCCTTTTGCTTGTCAAAGCAATTTATGATGTGGCAGAACACGAGAATGTTGATAAAGTCCGGATCCACTATTCCGTCAGTAAGGGATATTATTGTACAATTGAAGGCAATGTTGTACTGGATCAGCAGTTCCTGGATCAGGTAGAAGCACGGATGCATCAGATGGTAGAGGCAGATCTTCCAATCAATAAGAAATCTGTAAATACCGATGATGCGATTGCGACATTTGCCAGATACGGTATGCATGATAAGGAGAAGTTGTTTGCGTACCGCAGGGTTTCCAAAGTAAATATCTACAGCATTAATGAATTTGAAGACTATTATTATGGATATATGGTTCCGAGCACCGGGTATTTAAAATACTTTAAATTGTATCTTTATGATGACGGATTTGTGCTCCAGATGCCGGAACAGAAGGAACCGGAAATTGTTCCGCCATTTGAGCCGCAGAACAAATTATTCCATGTATTAAAAGAATCCACAAGTTGGGGTGATATGCAGGGGATTGAGACTGTTGGTGCACTGAATGACAGGATTACCAAAGGTGATGTGCGGGAGACAGTACTCGTCCAGGAAGCATTACAGGAGAAAAAAATTGCGGAAATAGCTGCAACGATCGCTGCCAGACCGGAATTAAAATTTATCCTGATCGCTGGTCCGTCATCATCCGGAAAGACAACATTTTCCCATCGACTGTCAGTACAGCTTCGTGCCTGTGGTCTGGTGCCGCATCCGATCGCGGTAGATAATTATTTTGTAGAACGGGAAGAAAATCCGGTGGACGAGAACGGAGATTTTGATTTTGAATGTCTGGAAGCAGTAGATGTGGAGTTATTTAACAGACAACTGGGAGATCTGCTTGCAGGAAAGGAAGTTGTTCTTCCAAGGTTTAATTTTGTGACCGGACATAAGGAATACGGACCGGACGTGAAGAAGCTGGGAAAAAATGATGTTCTTGTCATCGAAGGAATCCACTGCCTGAATCCGAAACTGACGCAGAGTCTTCCGGATGAAAATAAATTCAAGATCTATATCAGTGCACTGACACAGCTGAATATTGATGAGCATAACCGTATTCCGACAACAGACGGACGTCTGCTCCGGAGAATTGTCCGGGATGCAAGAACAAGAGGCGCTTCGGTTGCGCGGACAATCAATATGTGGTCATCTGTAAGAAAAGGGGAAGAGAAGAATATTTTCCCATATCAGGAAGAAGCGGATGTGATGTTCAATTCGGCGTTAATTTATGAACTTGCTGTATTGAAACCATATGTGGAAGCACTTCTGTTTGGAGTGGACAGAAAAGCACCGGAATATGTAGAAGCAAAACGATTGTTAAAATTCCTGGATTATTTTGTGGGAATCGGAAGTGAAAACGTTCCAACGAACTCCCTACTGCGGGAATTCATTGGAGGTGGATGTTTTCAAATTTAATTCTTGAACATATGATTTGAGATAATTGCCGTGATAATTTAAGAACGATAGAATTTGATGAGGCTGTCCAGTCGGGAACTCATGTTGCGCATGAGCAGATCCAGTACTGTGACAGCCGTCATTGCTTCTACGACAACGACAGCGCGGGGGACAATGACAGGATCGTGGCGCCCGGTAATCTCAATTGTAGTATCTGTAAGCTCCTGCCAGTCTGTTCTCATGACGGTATCCTGTGGCTGGGAGATAGATGGCGTTGGCTTGACTGCTGCCCGCAGTATGATCGGACTGCCGTCGCTCATACCTCCGAGTGTACCGCCAGAGTGATTTGTTACTTTGGTAAGCTTACCGGCGTCAAGACGGAAAGAATCGTTGTTGTTACTTCCAAGTGCGGCAGCAGCCTGGAAACCGTCGCCAATCTCCACACCTTTGACTGCACCGATGGACATAACCGCACTGCAAAGTGCAGCGTCCAGTTTATGAAATACGGGCTCTCCGATACCGGCAGGTACACCGGTGATCACACATTCGATCATGCCGCCTGAGGAGTCCTGCTTTCTGATACATTCAGCAAGGTAGTCAGAAGCCCTGGCTGCGTAATCGTTATTTGGCATATAGAGTGCATTTTCTGTAATCTGATCGTAATGATATTCATTTTCCGGAATGACAATATCTCCGATGGAACGGGTATAAGCTGTAATGGTGATACCGAGTTGTCTTAATATCTTTGCGGCGATTGCTCCGGCTGCAACACGTCCGATCGTTTCGCGACCGGAAGAACGTCCGCCGCCACGGTAGTCGCGAAAACCGTACTTGGCATCAAAAGTGTAATCTGCATGTCCCGGACGATAGCAGTCTTTGATCTTGCCATAATCTCTGGAACGCTGGTCTGTATTCTCGACCATGATGGAAATTGGCGTTCCGGTTGTATGACCTTCAAAAACGCCAGATAAAATACGTGCTTTATCGGACTCTTTTCTTGCAGTTGTAAAGCGGCTCTGTCCCGGTTTTCTGCGGTCGAGATAGATTTGAATATCTTCTTCATCTAAAGAAAGTCCCGCAGGACATCCGTCTATAACAACCCCGATTGCGGCACCGTGTGACTCGCCCCAGGTTGTGATTGTAAATAAATTTCCTAAAGTTGAACCTGCCATAGTTGTTCTCCGTTTCTTCTATAATATGTAGTCTTTGAAATTGTTCGGTATGTAAAACGATACAACTTATTATATAGGAAGCAGGAGAAAAGCGCAACGGATGAATAAGGGCGGATATTCAAAAAATCTTCATATTTTCCTTAAAATTTAGTCTGTACTTTTATGGATATGCATATTATAATGGGACATGTGAATAAAAAAGGAGTAAGCGCTTATGAGTAAGAATGACAAAAGAGCCGATGAGATTATCGAAGAAACAATGCGGGAATTATATGGTGATCTTCATAAGTCTGAGATCCGTGATTCAATAGATGAAGATGATTTCGATGAAGATGGATTCGAAGAATTTGATGAAGATGATCATGAAGAAATCAGCCACAGAAAAGCAAAGAAAACTCATGCGGCAGGTTATGATGAAAAACCGGATTATGAAGACTTTGAGGGTGAAGAAGGCGAGGTAGAGTCGGACGCAGTAAAAGAGGCATCAAAAGCATACAAGAAACACAGACGTAAGAAAAAAGCAGGAAAAGTGATCGGAACTATCGTGGGGATCCTCGCTGTAGTTTATATCGGAATTGCACTTTATTTTGGAAGCCATTTTATGTTCTATACGAAGATCAATGGCAACGATGTTGCGCTTAAGAGTGTAAGCCAGGTGGAGAGCAAGTTAAAGAAAGATGTTGGAGATTATGTACTTACATTGAAAGAATCTGACGGAAGTACAGAAGAGATTGACGGATCTGACATTTCCCTGGAGTATGTGCAGTCTGATGAACTTGCGAAATGTATAAAACAGCAGAACAATTTCCTGTGGATCATATCACTTTGGAATCATCCGCAGATTGAGGCTTCAGTTGGTGTAAAATACGACAAAGAAGCACTGGCAGATGAGGTCAGTGGTCTGAATTGTATGGATAAGAAGAACCAGACTAAATCAAAAAATGCATATCCGAAATTCATGGATACCCGATTTGAGATTGAACCGGAAGTTATCGGCACAGAGATTGATGAAGATGCGTTCAATGAAGCAATTAAGGAAGCATTAGACGGATTCCAGTCAGAACTGGATCTTACAAAAGAGGGATGCTATATTAAGCCGGATTATACAAAAGACTCACAGGAAGTCAAAGATGCGGCTGAGAAGATGAACAGTTATCTCGGAGCAAAGGTTACATATGATTTCAGTCCGAAGACAGAAGTCGTAGATTCTTCTGTTATTTCACAATGGGTGAAAGTAAACAAGAAGATGAAAGTGAAGTTTGACAAAGATGCGGTGAAGAAGTATATTCAGAGTCTTGCGTCCAAATATAATACCAGAGGAAAGACACGCACTTTCAAAACCGCAACCGGAAACACAGTCAAAGTGGATGGCGGAGATTATGGCTGGTGCATAGCGCAGGACAGCGAATACAAAGAGCTGACAAAGAATATCAAAAAAGGTGAGACAGTCACCCGTGAACCGAAATATTTAAGTAAAGCAGCATCCCATGATACGATGGATATGGGAGATACTTATGCAGAGGTAGACTTAACGAATCAGAGAGCATACTTTATTAAGAAGGGTAAAGTTGTGCTCAGCACAGATGTTGTAACCGGTAATCCGAACAAAGGCAATGCAACACCTCCGGGCGTATATTCTCTGACATATAAAGCAAGGAATGCAACACTTCGTGGTGAGAGAAGACCGGATGGTACTTATTCCTATGAGACGCCGGTTAAATACTGGATGCCTTTCAATGGAGGAATTGGATTCCATGATGCTTCATGGCAGCCGACTTTCGGAGGAAGCCGTTATAAATCACACGGTTCCCATGGTTGTGTCAATTTACCGCCATCAGTTGCACCGAAGATGTATGAACTGGTATACAAAGATGTGCCGGTTGTATGTCATAATTAGAAAAGTGCTGTTGGCAGCAATTAAGGAATAAAGAGATAATAAGCAGTAAATGATGAAAATCACAGAAAGCAATGAGGATAAGATCATGTATGAATTAATTAAAAAAGATGGTCTTGCCAAAAGAGGAAGATTGCATACAGTGCACGGTGTTATAGAGACACCTGTATTTATGAATGTGGGAACGGCGGCCGCGATCAAGGGCGCAGTTTCCACAGATGATCTCCAGCAGATCAAGACGCAGGTGGAACTTTCAAATACGTATCATCTCCATGTACGTCCGGGAGATGAAGTTGTGAAAAAGCTGGGCGGTCTTCATAAATTTATGACCTGGGATAAGCCAATCCTTACAGATTCCGGCGGGTTTCAGGTTTTTTCTCTGGCAGGACTCAGAAGAATCAAAGAAGAAGGAGTTTATTTCAACTCCCATATAGACGGGCACAAGATTTTTATGGGACCGGAGGAGAGTATGCAGATTCAGTCTAATCTTGCGTCTACAATAGCAATGGCATTTGATGAATGTCCGTCAAGTATTGCAAAAAGAGATTATATGGAAAAATCGGTTGACCGGACAACCAGATGGCTGAAACGTTGTAAGGCAGAGATGAACCGTCTGAACAGTCTTCCGGATACGATCAATAAGCAGCAGATGCTTTTTGGAATTAACCAGGGTGGCGTCTATGAAGATATCCGTATCCGCCATGCACAGGAGATTGCACAACTTGATCTGGATGGTTATGCGATCGGCGGACTTGCGGTCGGAGAAACACATGAAGAGATGTACCGGATTCTGGATGCGGTTGTACCGCATCTGCCGGAGAACAAACCGACGTATCTGATGGGAGTCGGCACACCGGCAAACATTCTGGAGGCGGTTGACCGTGGAGTAGACTTCTTTGACTGTGTATATCCAAGCCGTAACGGAAGACATGGACATGTCTATACGAATCATGGAAAACTGAATCTTTTTAATGCCAGATTTGAACTGGATGATAAGCCGATCGAGGAAGGATGCCAGTGTCCGGCATGCCGTTCCTATTCCAGAGCGTATATCAGACATTTGCTGAAAGCAAAAGAGATGCTCGGCATGCGGCTCTGCGTGCTTCACAATCTGTATTTCTATAATACGATGATGGAAGAAATACGGGATGCTATAGAAGCGGGAAGATATAAGGAATATAAGAAATGGAAACTGGACGCAGTTTCGGGGAATAATTCGTAAAATTTCTATGAAATTGTGGGAAATAGCTTGCTAGAGCCTGCATTATTGTGTATGATAGCAATAGTGTTTAAAAATATTAGGAGGAAGAAATATGTTTACATTAGCAGCACAGAGTTCACCGGTAAACGGGATTGTTTTAGTTTTAATATATGCATTGATCTTTGGTGGATTCTGGTTTTTATTCATCAGACCACAGAAGAAAGAACAGAAGAGAGTACAGGCTATGATCGCAGAGATGGAAGTTGGAGATACAGTACTCACATCAAGCGGTTTTTACGGTGTGATCATCGACATCAGTGATGATGATCTGATCGTGGAATTCGGTAACAACAAGAATTGCCGTATCCCGATGCAGAAAGCAGCAATTGCACAGGTCGAGAAGGCATCTGCTGAATAAGAGATATAATTGAAGAAGATATCAGAAAGGGATGTCCGTAGAGGGCGTCCTTTTTTATATATTCCTGATATTAGCATATTGCATGCACCTATATAGATATAGAAAAACTATATAAAAAAGGCCAGTTTTGTACGTGCGAAAATACAATATAAGGCGCAAAAACAGGCAAAATTGCACAAAATCATGTACAAGCATTGTAATGAGAACGATTATCAAAAATATGCTTGCTATTTTATTCACAAGATGATATACTTTGCAACGGAAAACAGAAAACGAAGGATGAAAGGAGTATGTGCGATGACACAGCGTGAACAGTGGGAAGGCTTCTCCGGAGAGAACTGGAGACATTCCATAGACGTAAGAGATTTTATTCAGGAAAACTACACACCATATGAGGGAGATGAGTCCTTCCTGGAAGGTCCTACAGAAGCAACCAACACATTATGGGAAAAGCTTCAGGAACTGCAGAAAGAAGAACGTGCCAAAGGCGGAGTCCTTGATATGGAGACAGAAGTTGTATCCGGACTTACAGCTTATGGACCGGGATACATCAGTGAGGAAACAAAGGATCTTGAAAAAGTAGTTGGTCTTCAGACAGACAAACCGCTTAAGAGAGCGTTTATGCCATATGGTGGTATTAAGATGGCTGAGCAGGCATGTACAACTTATGGATACCAGCCAAGCGAAAAGCTGCATGAGATTTTCACAAAATATCATAAAACACACAACCAGGGAGTATTTGATATCTATACACCGGAAATGAAAAAAGCAAGACATAACAAGATCATCACAGGTCTTCCGGATACTTACGGAAGAGGACGTATCGTAGGTGATTACCGTCGTGTTGCATTGTATGGTGTCGATTTTCTTATTGAAAAGAAACAGTATGATTTTGAGCGTTATGCAAGACATGGTATGAAAGGAACAGATTTCCGTCTCCGTGAAGAGCTTGCAGATCAGATCAAAGCGTTGAAAGAGATGAAGGAAATGGCTGCTGCTTACGGATTTGATATTTCAGAGCCGGCAAAAGATGCAAAAGAAGCAGCACAGTGGCTGTATTTCGGATACCTTGCAGCAATCAAGACTCAGAACGGAGCTGCAATGAGTGTCGGACGTATTTCTACATTCCTTGATATTTATATTGAAAGAGACTTAAAAGCCGGAAAACTGACAGAGAAAGAAGCTCAGGAACTGATCGACCATATGGTAATGAAGTTCCGTATGGTTAAATTTGCAAGAATCCCATCTTACAACGAGCTGTTCTCAGGAGATCCGACATGGGCAACACTGGAAGTAGCTGGTCTTGGACAGGATGGACGTTCTATGGTAACAAAGAATGATTATCGCTTCCTGCACACATTGAAGAACATGGGACCGTCACCGGAGCCAAACCTTACAGTATTATATTCTTCAAGACTGCCAGAGAACTTTAAGAAGTTTGCAGCTTTGATTTCCGTAGAGACAAGCTCAATCCAGTATGAGAACGATGATGTTATGCGTCCGGTATGGGGCGATGACTATTCAATCTGCTGCTGCGTATCGGCAACAGAGACAGGTAAAGAGATGCAGTTCTTCGGAGCACGTGCAAACCTTGCTAAGTGTCTGTTATACGCAATCAACGGTGGCATTGATGAGAAGAACAAAGTTCAGGTAGGACCTGCTTACCGACCAATCACATCGGAATATCTTGACTTCGATGAAGTGATGGAAAGATATGACGAGATGATGGAGTGGTTAAGCAAGCTGTATGTTGATACACTGAACATGATCCACTATATGCATGACAAATATTATTATGAGTCAGCACAGATGGCACTGATCGATACAGATGTAAAACGTTCTTTCGCAACTGGTATTGCAGGATTCTCTCATGTAGTAGATTCCCTTTGCGCTATCAAATATGCAAAGGTTAAACCAATCCGTGACGAAGACGGAATTACAACTGACTTTGAGATCGAGGGAGACTTCCCAAGATATGGTAACGATGATGACCGTGCAGATGACATGGCAATCTGGCTTCTGAAGACATTTATGCACAAGCTGAACAAATGCCACACTTACAGAAATTCTGTACCAACGACATCTATCCTTACAATTACTTCTAACGTTGTATATGGTAAAGCGACAGGATCTCTTCCGGATGGAAGAAAAGGTGGTGAGCCGTTATCACCAGGCGCTAACCCGTCATACGGCGCAGAGAAGAGCGGTCTGTTAGCTTCACTGAACTCCGTAGCTAAACTTCCATATGAGCTGGCACTGGATGGTATTTCCAATACACAGACAATCAGCCCGAGCGCACTTGGACACAGCGATGATGAGAGAAAAGAAAACCTTGTACATGTTATGGATGGATACTTCGACCGCGGAGCACATCATCTGAATGTCAATGTATTTGGTGTAGACAAACTGCGTGATGCTATGGAACATCCGGAGAAACCGGAATACGCAAACTTTACAATCCGTGTATCCGGATACGCTGTTAAGTTCATTGACCTGACACGTGAGCAGCAGTTAGACGTAATCGCAAGAACATGCCACGAGCAGATGTAGTTTGAACATTTGATTTGAAAAGTATTAAAGGAGCAAAACAATGACGAAAGGATATATCCATTCTCTGGAAAGTTTTGGCTCCGTTGACGGACCGGGTGTACGGTATGTGATCTTTTTATCTGGCTGCGCAATGCGCTGTCAGTTCTGTCACAATCCGGACACTTGGAATATGCAGGCAGGAACGCCTTACACAGCAGATGAACTGCTTGAAAAAGCATTGAGATACCGCTCTTACTGGGGAAGTAAGGGCGGTATTACCGTCAGTGGAGGAGAACCACTCCTGCAGATTGATTTTCTGCTGGAGCTGTTTACAAAAGCGAAAGAAAAAGGAGTTCACACAACTCTAGATACCTGTGGTAATCCATTTACAAGAGAAGAACCATTCTTTTCTAAATTTGAAAAGCTGATGGAAGTAACAGATCTTGTAATGTTAGATATTAAGCATATGGATGAGGAGCAGCATGTGCTTCTGACCGGACAGAAGAATGACAACATTCTTGATATGGCAAAATACCTGTCGGATACAGGTAAATCTATGTGGATTCGTCATGTACTGGTGCCGGAAAGAAGTGACAGGGACGACTATTTATGGAAACTGCATGATTTCATAGAGAAACTTGATCATGTAGAACGTGTGGAAGTGCTTCCATATCATACGCTGGGAGTATACAAGTGGAAAGAACTTGGTATCCCTTACGGACTGGAAGGCATCGAACCTCCGACGCAGGAAAGAATTCAGAATGCGAATGAGATTCTGAAGACTGCATCATATTTATAAAAGTATATGAAAATACTGGAATGTGCCAAGGCACATTCTTTTTTTTGTGATGAGGAAAATGCTGTGACAAATGGCAGCTATGGAGCTATCCGGGAAAACATGATATAATAAGAAGAAAAATGATAAGGGAGGATTTGGATATGGTAAATTATTCGGAAGATCCAAACAGACAGTATCATATACAGGTCGCACCCGGTGAGGTTGGAAAGTATGTTATTCTTCCGGGAGATCCAAAACGCTGTAAGAAGATTGCAGAACATCTGGATGATGCAAAACTGGTTGCAGACAGCCGGGAGTTTGTAACTTATACCGGAACGCTGAACGGAGTAAAGGTCAGTGTCACATCTACCGGAATTGGAGGTCCTTCGGCGGCAATTGCTCTGGAGGAATTAGTAAAGGCAGGAGCAGATACATTCATCCGTGTCGGTACAAGCGGAGGAATTGATCTTTCCGTAAAAAGCGGAGATCTGGTTATTGCAACCGGAGCAGTCCGCATGGAAGGAACAAGTAAAGAATATGCGCCGATAGAATATCCTGCTGTAGCAGATATAGAAGTCGTGAATGCATTAATCGGAGCGGCGAAGGAGATGTGCGTTCCCTATCATGCCGGGGTAGTGGAAAGTAAAGATTCCTTTTACGGACAGCATACACCGGAGAGCAAACCGGTAAGCTATGAGCTGCTGAACAAATGGGAAGCATGGAAGAGAATGGGTTGCCTTGCGTCTGAGATGGAATCTGCTGCATTATATATAGTAGGAAGTTATCTTCGCGTGCGGATAGGAACCGTGCTTTTGGTGATGGCAAACCAGGAACGCGCAAAGGAAGGTCTGGACAATCCGGTAGTTCATGATACGGAACTTCCAATAAAAACTGCGGTTGAGGCAATCCGTAGCCTGATAAGAGAAGATCGGAAAAAACAGAAAATATAAGGAAGGAGCGACAGATGGACAGTATACAACAACTGATCAGAGAAGCTTTTTCTGCGCTTGAATATGCCTATGTACCGTATTCGGGATTTAAAGTCGGTGCGGCGCTTCTTACAGAGAGTGGAAAAATCTACACCGGATGTAATATTGAAAATGCCGCATATACGCCAAGCAACTGTGCGGAGAGAACGGCATTTTTTAAAGCGGTCAGTGAAGGAGAACGACATTTTACAAAGATCTGTATAGTGAATGAAGATACAAAAGGTATGCATACTTATTGCCCGCCATGCGGAGTGTGCAGACAGGTAATGCAGGAGTTCGCAGATCCTGATAAATTAGAGATTATTCTGGCAAAAAGTCAGGATGAATATGTAACTTACAGCCTGAAAGAATTATTGCCACTTGGTTTCGGCGCAGATAATTTGTAATTTTAGCGTATTAAAGTCTTGAAAGCTGTAAGGAAATAAGATATTATAGGATGTATATTATTTATATTAACAGAGCGCACTCTGTTTTAAGTGATATAATATTCGAAAGATTTTGCCGGTGGCAGGTTCTTATAGATACGTGAGTGCGTTGAAAGATATATTTACACAGGAAGGAAGAGCGATTATGAATTTAAATATTGGTGTGATCAAAGGGGATGGAATCGGACCGGAGATTGTAACAGAAGCAATGAAGGTTCTCGACAAAGTTGCAGATGTTTACGGACATACATGCAATTACACACAGCTTCTGATGGGTGGAGCTTCTATTGATGTACACGGAGTACCGCTTACGAGTGAGACAGTTGCACAAGCAAAAGCAAGTGATGCAGTGTTGATGGGATCCATCGGAGGAGATGCAAAGACTTCACCTTGGTATCAGTTAGAGCCGTCCAAGAGACCGGAAGCAGGACTTTTAAAGATTCGTAAAGAACTGAATTTATTTGCTAACTTAAGACCGGCGATTCTTTATGATGAACTGAAAGGCGCATGCCCATTAAAAGAAGAAATCACAGAAGGCGGATTTGATCTGATGATCATGCGTGAACTGACAGGAGGTCTCTATTTCGGTGAGAGAAAGACCATAGAAGAAGATGGCGTGATAACTGCGCATGATTCACTTACATATAATGAAAATGAGATCCGCAGAATTGCAAAGCGTGGTTTTGACATTGCTATGAAGCGCAGAAAGAAGGTAACAAGTGTAGACAAAGCAAACGTACTTGATTCTTCCAGATTGTGGAGAAAAGTTGTAGAAGAAGTTGCAAAGGATTATCCGGAAGTAACACTGGAACATATGCTCGTTGATAACTGTGCAATGCAGCTTGTCAGAGATCCGAAACAGTTTGATGTAGTTCTTACAGAGAACATGTTTGGCGATATTTTATCTGATGAAGCAAGTATGGTAACCGGTTCCATCGGAATGCTGGCAAGTGCGAGCCTTAATGAAACCAAATTTGGCCTGTACGAGCCAAGCGGCGGTTCTGCGCCGGATATTGCAGGAAAAGGAATCGCAAACCCGATCGCAACAATTTTATCTGCGGCAATGATGTTAAGATTCAGCTTCGATCTGGATAAAGAAGCAGATGCAATTGAGAATGCGGTTGAAAAAGTATTAAAAGAAGGATATCGTACGATTGATATCATGTCAGAAGGAAAGACACAGGTTGGAACTGAGAAAATGGGAGACCTGATCGCAGGATATATCGAATAGGAATGTCAATAAGGTTACAGGAGGGAAAGAAACATGAGAAGTGATACAGTAACAAAAGGAAAACAGCAGGCACCGCATCGTTCATTATTTAATGCACTTGGTCTTACACAGGAAGAGATGGAAAGACCACTGGTCGGAATCGTAAGTTCATATAATGAGATTGTGCCGGGACATATGAATCTGGACAAAATCGTTAATGCGGTAAAACAGGGAGTTTCCATGGCAGGTGGAACACCGATTGTATTTCCGGCAATCGCTGTGTGTGACGGAATTGCAATGGGACATATCGGAATGAAATATTCCCTTGTAACAAGAGATCTGATCGCAGATTCTACGGAAGCAATGGCAATGGCACATCAGTTTGATGCACTGGTTATGGTGCCGAACTGCGATAAGAATGTACCGGGACTTCTGATGGCAGCGGCAAGAATTAATGTGCCGACAGTATTTGTAAGTGGCGGTCCTATGCTTGCAGGTCATGTAAAAGGACAAAAGAGAAGTTTGTCCAGCATGTTTGAGGCGGTTGGAGCCAATGCAGCAGGAACAATGACAGATGAAGATCTGTGTGAATTTGAAAATAAAGTATGTCCGACATGTGGATCCTGTTCCGGAATGTATACAGCGAACAGCATGAATTGTCTGACAGAAGTGCTTGGAATGGGACTCCGCGGTAACGGAACAATCCCGGCCGTATATTCTGAGAGAATCCGCCTTGCAAAACATGCAGGTATGAAAGTTATGGAGATGCTTGAGAAGAATATCCGCCCAAGAGATATTATGACAAAAGAAGCAATCTTAAATGCATTGACTGTAGATATGGCACTGGGATGTTCTACAAACAGTATGCTGCATCTGCCGGCAATCGCTCATGAGATCGGTATGGATTTTGAAATCGATTTTGCAAATGGCATTAGTGAGAAGACACCGAACCTCTGCCATCTGGCACCGGCAGGCCCGACTTACATGGAAGACCTGAATGAAGCCGGCGGTGTATATGCAGTTATGAACGAGCTGAATAAAAAAGGCTTACTGCATACAGAGTGTATGACGGTTACAGGTAAAACCGTCGGAGAAAATATTAAAGAAGCAGTCAACAAAAATCCGGAAGTTATCCGTCCAATCGACAATCCATATACACCAACAGGCGGACTTGCAGTATTGAAAGGTAATCTTGCACCGGACGGAAGTGTTGTAAAACGCTCCGCAGTTGTAGATGAGATGCTGGTACATGAAGGACCGGCAAGAGTATTTGAATGCGAAGAAGACGCAATCGCAGCAATCAAGGGTGGCAAGATTGTAAAAGGTGATGTAGTTGTAATCCGCTATGAAGGACCGAAAGGTGGACCGGGTATGCGTGAGATGCTGAACCCGACTTCTGCAATCGCAGGAATGGGACTTGGTTCCAGTGTTGCCTTAATTACAGACGGACGTTTCAGTGGAGCATCCAGAGGAGCATCCATCGGACATGTTTCACCGGAAGCCGCAGTTGGCGGACCGATTGCGTTAGTTGAAGAAGGAGATATTATTAAGATTGATATTCCGAATCTGAAACTGGAACTGGATGTATCTGATGAAGAACTGGCTAAGAGAAAAGCAGCATGGACACCGAGAGAGCCGAAAGTTACAACCGGTTATCTGGCAAGATATGCTTCTATGGTAACATCCGGAAACAGAGGAGCTATTCTGGAAGTTCCAAAACAGTCATAAGACAAGACATAAGAGAGTAAGGTTATAGAACAGGAGAAAGATAGGTATGCAGTTGACAGGATCAGAGATTGTCATCGAATGTCTGAAAGAGCAGGGCGTAGATACTGTTTTCGGATATCCGGGAGGCGCAATTTTAAATGTCTATGATGAATTATATAAACACAGTGATGAGATTACTCATATCCTGACTTCCCACGAACAGGGCGCAGCACATGCAGCGGATGGATATGCGAGAGCAACCGGTAAAGTTGGTGTATGTTTCGCCACCAGCGGACCGGGTGCTACGAATCTTGTGACAGGAATCGCTACCGCATACATGGATTCTATTCCGGTAGTAGCGATCACCTGTAATGTAGGAGTGTCACTTCTTGGAAAAGATAGTTTTCAGGAAATTGACATTACCGGTATTACAATGCCGATCACAAAGCATAATTATATTGTAAAAGATGTGGCCAATCTGGCTGACACGATCCGTAAAGCGTTCGTGATCGCCAAATCCGGAAGACCGGGACCGGTCCTTATTGATATTCCGAAAGATGTTACAGCAAATAAGACAGAATATATAAAAGAGGAGATCAAACCGGTAGAACCATCTGATAAGATTTCAGAAGAAGAACTCGCGGAAGCATTGGAATTAATTAAAAAATCTAAGAAACCGTACATATTTGTAGGTGGAGGAGCTGTCCTTTCCGAAGCAAGTGAAGAATTATATACATTTGCGAAGAAAGTAGATGCGCCAGTAACGGATTCCCTTATGGGAAAAGGTGCATTTCCAGGAAACGATCCGGCATATACAGGAATGCTTGGAATGCATGGAACAAAAGCATCCAACTACGGAGTCAGCGAGTGTGATCTTTTGATCGTAGTGGGTGCAAGATTTAGTGACCGTGTAACAGGAAATGCAAAGAAATTTGCAAAGAATGCAAAAATCTTACAGTTTGATGTAGACGCAGCAGAGATGAACAAAAACGTGCTGATCACAGAAGGTGTAGTTGGAGATATCAAAGTAATTCTTGGAAAAATAAATGCAAAATTAGAGCAGCAGAGCCATTCGGAATGGATGAAGAAAATTATGGATTACAAAGAAAAATATCCACTGACTTATCATCCGGAAGCGCTTACAGGTCCGTTCATTGTAGAGGAGATTTACCGCCAGACAAATGGTGAAGCAATCATTTCCACAGAAGTTGGACAGCATCAGATGTGGGCAGCACAGTATTACAAATATACGAAGCCAAGAACACTGCTGACATCCGGCGGACTTGGAACGATGGGATATGGACTTGGAGCTGCTCTTGGAGCTAAGACCGGAAGACCGGATAAGACTGTTGTCAACATTGCAGGAGACGGATGTTTCCGTATGAATATGAATGAGATTGCGACAGCAACCCGACATAACATTCCGGTGATTCAGGTTGTTATCAACAACCATGTACTTGGTATGGTACGCCAGTGGCAGAATCTGTTTTATGGACAGCGTTATTCAGCAACTGTACTGAATGATGCAGTAGATTTTGTAAAACTGGCAGAAGCAATGGGTGCCAAAGGTGTCCGCGTAACAACACAGGCGGAATTTAAAGAGGCGTTCAAAGAAGCGTTAGCATCAGGGAAACCTGTTGTGATAGACTGTCAGATCGATCAGGATGATAAAGTATGGCCGATGGTAGCACCTGGAGCTGCGATCAGCGAAGCTTTTGACGAGAACGATCTGGAAACAAAATAACATATAAATTAGCTAGATGGAGGAACGACTATGAAAAGAGTGTACAATTTTTCAGCAGGACCGGCAGTTTTGCCGGAAGAGGTATTAAAAGAAGCAGCAGACGAGATGTTGGATTACAATGGAACCGGCATGTCGGTAATGGAAATGAGTCATCGTTCGCAGTCGTTCCAAGAAATTATTGACACTGCAGAAGCGGATATTAGAGAACTGATGAACATTCCGGATAACTATAAAGTGCTCTTTTTACAGGGTGGTGCATCACAGCAGTTTGCCATGATCCCGATGAACCTGATGAAGAACAGAGTGGCAGATTATATTATTACCGGACAGTGGGCAAAAAAAGCCGCAGCAGAAGCAGAAAAATACGGAAAAGTAAACCGTATCGCATCTTCTGCTGATAAAACATTTTCTTATATCCCAGATTGCAGTGATCTCCCGATTTCTGAAGATGCAGACTATGTATATATTTGTGAAAATAATACGATTTATGGAACAAAATACAAAACATTACCGAATACAAAGGGCAAGACGCTGATAGCGGATGTATCTTCCTGCTTCCTGTCCGAACCGGTAGATGTAAGCAAATATGGTGTGATCTATGGCGGTGTCCAGAAGAACATCGGACCTGCAGGAGTAGTGATTGTGATCATCCGTGAAGATCTGATCACAGAAGATGTACTGCCGGGTACACCGACAATGCTGACTTACAAGACACAGGCAGATGCAAAATCTCTGTATAACACACCACCGGCTTATGGCATTTATATTTGCGGAAAAGTATTTAAATGGCTGAAAAAACAGGGTGGTCTGGCTGCCATGAAAGAGCGTAATGAAAAGAAAGCAAAGATCCTGTATGATTATCTGGATCAGAGTAAACTGTTCAAAGGAACAGTTGTAAAAGAAGATCGTTCTCTGATGAATGTTCCTTTTGTTACAGGAGATGAAGAACTGGATGCGAAATTTGTAAAAGAAGCAAAAGCTGCAGGACTGGAGAATCTGAAAGGACATCGTACAGTCGGAGGCATGCGTGCAAGTATATACAATGCAATGCCGATTGAAGGCGTAGAAGCATTAGTTGCATTTATGAAGAAATTTGAAGAGGAGAATCTGTAGTATGTATAAATATCATTGCCTGAATCCAATCTCTCAGGTGGGGCTGGATCAGTTGACAGAAGAATATACACCTGTAAACGAGGCGAAAGAAGCAGATGCGATTCTGGTCAGAAGCGCTGTTATGCATGAGATGGAATTTTCAAAAGATCTGAAAGTAGTGGCAAGAGCCGGAGCCGGCGTGAATAACATTCCATTGGAGCGATGCGCAGAAGAAGGTATTGTTGTATTTAATACACCGGGTGCAAACGCAAACGGAGTTAAAGAACTGGTGCTGGCAGGCATGCTGCTCGCATCCAGAGATATCATTGGCGGTATTGGCTGGGTACAGGAAAATGAAGAAGACGGCAATATTGCCAAAGACGCAGAAAAGGCGAAGAAAGCATTTGCAGGCTGTGAGCTGGAAGGAAAGAAACTTGGAGTGATCGGTCTTGGAGCAATCGGAGTTCTGGTTGCCAATGCAGCGACACACCTTGGCATGGATGTGTATGGATATGATCCGTATGTGTCTGTTGATTCTGCATGGAGACTTTCCAGAAGTATCCATCATGCTAAGACAGTGGATGAGTTATACAGTGACTGTGATTATATTACAATTCATGTTCCGGCACTGGACAGCACAAAAGGAATGATCGATAAGCATGCGATTAGTCTGATGAAAGACGGAGTAGTAATACTGAATTTTGCAAGAAATATTCTTGTAGATGAAGAAGCAATGGTAGATGCACTTGTATCCGGACATGTGAAACATTACGTGACAGATTTCCCGACACCTACAGTGACAGGAGTAAAAGGTGCAATTGTTATCCCGCATCTGGGAGCATCTACAGAAGAAGCAGAAGACAACTGTGCAGTAATGGCAGCAAAACAGCTGAAAGATTATCTGGAAAATGGAAATATAAAAAATTCTGTCAATTATCCGGACTGTGATATGGGCATTCGTGGAGAGAATACGAGATTATTGCTTCTGCACCACAATGTACCGAATATGATCGGCCAGTTTACAACGATTTTGGCAAAAGATAATATGAATATTGCAGATCTTACAAATAAGAGTAAAGGTAAATATGCATATACAATGATCGACATTGATTCACCGGTGCCGGCAGGTGTTGTAGAAGAACTAAAAGCGGTAGGAGAGGTACTACGGGTTCGTATTCTGGCTTAAAATTATAGGACAGATGATGCAATCCCCTTGATTTTCAGTAATTGGAATTCAAGGGGATTTTTGTAACAATCTTAAAGGATTCTTAATAAAAAAGTAATATTACTTTCATTGCGAATTATGTCGAAGAAGAGTATACTGAATAGGTGTTGAAAAAGATTATGGAATGAGGGGGAATACGAATGAGTGGCACAAGGCATCAATATGGAATTAAGCAACATGAGCAGAGACGAAAAAGGGATCGGCAGATGCGCTGCCTGATTACAATTGTCGCAGTATGTATCGTATTAATTCTTGCATATATGATAGCCGGAGTTCTTCGTAAAAAAGCTGTACTGACACTGCAATTTGAGAATGTTGCAATATTGCAGGGAGAAGATGTTCCAACATTGAAGGCGAAGGTAAAAGTTGAGAAGGATGATGGACCTACGTTGGACAAGAAAAGCAAATATACATCAAAGGATTTTATCAGAGATCTGAAAAAGGGAAAAGGCTATAAGATTATCTGTAAAGTTGATCCGAAGACAGAGGGAAGTTATAAAGCAACAATTAAGCTGAGTGAGTCCTTACAGAAGAAGCTGGATGATGACTGGAGTAAGAAAATACAGCTTACAGTCAAGGACGGAAAAGTCCGTGTAAAGAATAAAGTCGGACGGTGGGAGAAGAATAAATTTAAACGTTACGATGGTACTTATGTCAAATCTGATTTTGTTGTATCCCGTGGTGATACTTATTATTTTGATGAGAATGGCAAGATGGCGACTGGCTGGCATACAATTAAGAGTACAACATATCATTTCAATAAAAAAGGAATCATGCAGACCGGCTGGCAGAAGAATGGCTCGGATAAGTATTATATGACGAAGTCCGGAGGAGCAGTAACCGGCTGGCAGAAGATTGGAAAGAATACATATTATTTTGAAAATGATGGAAAGATGGTAACCGGCGAAGTGAATATTGGTCTGTCTGTCTGCAAATTTGACAAAAAAGGTAATCTGATTTCTAAAAAAGCGGGAAAAGTTGATCCGAAGAAACCTATGGTAGCGCTTACATTTGATGATGGCCCGGGACCAAGAACGCTGGAGCTGTTGAAGGCATTGGAGAAGTACAACGCACATGCAACATTCTTTATGGTCGGACAGAATGTTTCTATTCATAAAGATGCATTGAAGAAGATGAAAGAGATTGGTTGTGAGTTGGGAAATCATTCTTATAATCATGCGAATCTTTCAAAACAGGATGCCAAGGGCCTGAAGGATCAGGTAGATAAGACCAATGATCTGATAAAAGGAATAGTCGGAAGAGGAGCAACTGTGCTTCGACCTCCATATGGAGCAATCGGTGGTGTTATGCATGAGAAGGTTAAGATGCCGATGATCCTGTGGAATATTGATACTTTAGACTGGAAGACAAGAAATGCGCAGAAGACGATTGAAACGGTTATGAACAATGTAGGGGATGGTGATATCGTCCTGATGCATGATATTCATACAGAAAGTGTGGATGCTGCATTGAAACTGATCCCGAAACTGGAAAAAGAGGGCTATCAACTTGTGACAATTTCTGAGATGGCAGAAGCCAAAGGTCAGAAGCTGGAGAATGGTGAGAAGTATTGTGACTTTACGGCAAAGACACTAAGCAAAGCAAAAGAAAATTAGGAATCAGAAGAATAGAAGTTATAAATAAAAAGGAAAGATGATTCGCAGAGTATGCAAGTCATCTTTCTTTTTTTGCTGTTATTGTATTAGTATAAATTGCCGATAACAGATTCTCCCAGGTATGATAATAATTTGGAAGAATTATTATCATCATTTTATAATCTATGTAAGAATTAAATAATATGTCTGGCAGCAAGATCAGTGTTATGTCTGTCGAGCAGTTTGTGAATCTTATCTGTCGGAACGAGTACGGAACTCATTGTGATATCATGATTCAGAGAATCGATGATCAGCGCAATGAATTTACTCATATCGGCAACTACGAAATAAGGCTTCTCAAGTGCAGTCGGCGGAAGATAAGTAAGGTTTGTTGTAATTACGCGGTCGATATACCCTGCTTCATAATATTCATCAAACTTCTCAAAGCCTTCTGTAAATAAGCCGAAAGTCGTGCAGACAAATACACGGCTGGCGCCACGCTCTTTGATCTGTTTTGCAACGTCTAACATACTCTCACCGGAAGAAATCATATCATCAATGATGATAATGTTCTTGCCCTTGATATCTGTACCGAGAAATTCGTGGGCAACGATCGGGTTTTTCCCATTTACGATGGTAGAATAATCACGGCGTTTGTAGAACATTCCCATATCTACACCAAGTACGTTTGAAAAATAAACGGCACGATGCATTGCACCTTCATCCGGGCTTACAATCATCAGATGATCTTTGTCTACAATCAGATCCGGTTCAGCGCGGAGCAATGCTTTCATAAACTGATACGGTGGGTTGAAACTGTCAAATCCGTGTAATGGAATTGAATTCTGTACACGTGGATCATGAGCATCGAAAGTGATGATATTGCTGACACCCATATCGATCAGTTCCTGAAGTGCGAGTGCACAGTCCAGAGATTCTCGTTTGGTACGTTTATGCTGTCTGCTCTCATACAGAAATGGCATGATTACATTCACACGGTGTGCTTTTCCGTTTGCAGCAGAAATGATTCGTTTCAGATCCTGATAATGATCATCCGGTGACATATGGTTCAAATGACCACTTACAGTATAGGTTAAACTGTAGTTGCAGACGTCAACCATTACAAAAAGATCTTTTCCACGGATGGATTCACCAAGAAGTCCCTTGGATTCACCAGTGCCGAAACGTGGACAGTCACAGTCAATCAGATAGTTGTCGGTACTGTACGCACGGAATAAAGGAGAAGTGTGATTCTCTGTCAGTGTGTTCTGGCGAAAAGAAACAATATAATCATTTACTTTCTTTCCGAGATCAATACAACTTGCATGTGCGGCAATCTTTAACGGTGCCACCGGTAAAGAGGATTCCATTAATTTTATGTTTGGCATAATAATCTCCTTAAGTATATTTTTTCGCTTATAGCTCTTATTTATTTATACCACTATTTATAGGAACAGGTCAATCTTTCCAAATGACTATTTTTCCTCTTCTTGTCAATTCTGTCTATGTAAGTTATAATAATATAGTTAAAGAGAAAGGAAACAGGGCGTATATATGAAACATGTACACATTGTTGATAAAGTTCTTCCGGGAAGTATCGCAGAAGAACTGGAAATTGAAAAAGGAGACAGGCTGATTTCGATCAACGGACAGGAGATTGGGGATGTTTTTGACTATCACTTTCTGGTAAATGATGACTTTCTGACGGTGCTCATTGAAAAGTCGACGGGAGAACAGTGGGAACTGGAGATTGAGAAAGATTACGAGGATGATCTGGGAATTGAATTTGGACAGGGACTGATGGATGAATATCGTTCCTGCAGGAATAAATGTATGTTTTGCTTTATTGATCAGATGCCGAAGGGGATGCGCGAGACATTATATTTTAAAGATGATGATTCTAGACTGTCTTTTTTACAGGGGAATTATATCACCCTGACGAATATGAGTGATGATGATGTGGACCGTATCATACGGTATCATCTGGAGCCGATCAATATATCCTTTCATACGACGAACCCGGAACTTCGCTGTAAGATGCTGCATAACCGGTTTGCAGGTGAAGCACTTAAGAAGATCGACCGGCTGTATGAAGGTGGAATTACGATGAACGGTCAGATCGTATTGTGTAAAGGTGTGAACGATGGAGAGGAGCTGGAGAGGAGCATACGTGACATGATGAAGTATCTTCCGTGTCTTCAGAGCGTGTCGGTTGTACCGGTTGGGCTTACGAAATACAGAGAAGGACTGTATCCGCTGGAATCATTCACGAAGGAAGATGCGAAAGAAGTGCTGTCCATTATCCATAAATGGCAGAAAAAGGCATATGATGAATATGGTTATCATTTCATTCATGCCGGAGATGAATGGTATATTCTCGCTGAAGAAGAGATGCCGGAAGAGGAACGCTATGATGGTTATCTGCAACTGGAGAACGGTGTTGGCATGATGCGGCTTTTACAGAATGAATTTGCAGAAGAATATGCCGGGCTGGAGGGGGATGACACAGAACGTGAAGTGTCAATTGCGACAGGAGTGCTGGCGTATCCATTGATTTGTAGGATGGCATCGGCGATTGAAAAGAAATACACAAAGACAAAGATCCATGTCTATGGTATACGCAATGATTTCTTTGGAGAGAAGATTACCGTGTCAGGGTTGATTACCGGAAGAGATCTGATCAGCCAGCTTACGGATCAGCCGCTTGGAACATGTCTGCTTCTTCCATGTAATATGGTGCGTATACAGGAGCAGGATTTTCTGGACGATCTGACAAGAGATCAGGTAGAAGAGGCTTTACAAGTAAAGACAGATATTGTAAAATCAAGCGGGCGAGATTTTATAGAAGCCGTTTTGAAACACGAAAAAGAATAACAGATAACAAAAGATTCATAAAGATATAAAGTATAGGAGATAAAAGATGAGTAAACCAGTAGTGGCTATCGTAGGAAGGCCGAATGTAGGAAAGTCAACGCTTTTCAATGTGCTGGCAGGCGAGAAGATATCGATTGTAAAAGATACTCCGGGAGTAACAAGAGATCGTATTTATGCAGACACCAGCTGGCTTGACAGAGACTTTACATTAATCGATACCGGTGGTATTGAACCAGAGAGCAAGGATATTATTATTTCACAGATGAGAGAACAGGCGCAGATCGCAATTGATACTGCGGATGTGATCATTTTCATTACAGATGTAAGACAGGGACTGGTGGATGCCGATTCGAAAGTAGCAGATATGCTCAGACGTTCCGGCAAACCGGTCGTGCTTGTTGTCAATAAAGTGGACAGTTTTCAGAAATTCATGGCAGATGTATATGAGTTTTATAATCTGGGAATCGGTGATCCACATCCGATTTCTGCATCTTCACGTCTCGGGATCGGCGATATGTTAGATGCTGTGATCAAGTATTTTCCGAAACATACCGGGGAAGAGGAAGAGGATGAACGTCCACGCGTGGCAATCGTCGGCAAGCCAAATGTTGGAAAGTCTTCGATCATCAACAAGCTGGTCGGAGAAGACCGTGTAATCGTATCAGATATTGCCGGTACAACAAGAGATGCAATTGATACGAACATTATTCATAATGGAAAAGAATATGTATTTATCGATACAGCAGGACTCCGCCGCAAGAATAAGATCAAAGAAGAACTGGAACGTTACAGTATTATCCGTACAGTAACTGCGGTGGAACGTGCAGATGTGGTGCTGATCGTGATCGATGCAGAAGAAGGCGTGACAGAACAGGATGCGAAGATTGCCGGGATCGCACATGAGAGAGGAAAAGGCATCATTATTGTTGTGAACAAATGGGATGCAATTGAGAAGAATGATAAGACAATGCGTGAGTATGAGAATGAAGTTCGAAGAATTCTTTCATTTATGCCTTATGCAGAGATTATGTATGTGTCTGCAAAGACGGGACAGAGACTTCCGAAATTATTCGATATGATCGACATGGTGATCGAGAATCAGACACTTCGTGTTGCTACAGGTGTCCTGAATGAGATCATGTCAGAGGCGGTTGCCATGCAGCAGCCACCGTCAGACAAAGGAAAACGTCTGAAGCTTTACTATATTACGCAGGTTGCGGTTAAGCCGCCGAGTTTTGTCATCTTTGTAAATGACAAAGAGCTAATGCATTTTTCATATACCAGATATCTGGAGAATAAGATCAGGGAAGCTTTTGGCTTTAAGGGAACTTCACTGAAGTTTTTTATTCGTGAGCGAAAGGAGAAAGACCGTTAGTTATGGAACGTATCGTATGTTTGGTGATCGGCTATATATTTGGACTGTTCCAGACCGGTTATCTCTATGGAAAGGCACATCATGTAGATATCCGCAAACAGGGAAGCGGCAACGCAGGAACAACGAATGCACTCCGCACAATGGGTTGGAAAGCAGGAGCGGTGACATTTTTAGGTGACTGCTTCAAATGTGTATTCGCAGTAGTAGTCGTGCATCTTCTGTTTGCGAAAAATTATGGAGACATTCTTCCGCTTCTTTCTATGTATGCAGGAATGGGTGCGGTGCTTGGACACAACTATCCGTTTTACATGCATTTTAAAGGAGGCAAGGGAATTGCGGCTACGGCAGGTCTTCTTGTCAGTACAACAAATGTATGGATGGTACTGATCTGTCTTGTGTCTTTCGTTTTGATCGTAGGAGTGACCAGATATGTATCACTCGGATCACTGGCAGTTGTTATCATTTATCTGATAGAGATTATTGTATATGGGAAGATGGGCGGATTTGGAATGCAGGGTGCGCATTTAATGGAAATGTATATTATCGCTGCACTTCTGATGCTGTCTGCATTTTACAAGCACAAAGAAAATATCAAACGTCTGTTAGCCGGTACAGAGAACAAACTCAGTGTCGGTAAAAATAAATAAAATGTTAGGAGGAGGTATTATGGTAAAAGTAGGTATTATGGGAGCCGGAAGCTGGGGAACTGCACTGGCACTTTTGCTTCATTCCAACGGACATGAAGTGACAGTATGGTCGATCAGTGAAGAGGAAGTGCAGATGCTTTCGGAAAAGAGAGAACATGAATCAAAACTTCCGGGTGTTAAGATTCCGGAGGATATGATCTTTACTTCCGATATGGAGTCTGCGATCAAAGGAAAAGATTTTCTTGTTCTTGCGGTTCCGTCTAAATTTACAAGAAGCACGGCACGGAGTATGAAACCGTATGTTGCAGATGGACAGATTATTGTCGATGTTGCAAAGGGTATTGAGGAAGATACGCTGATGACGCTGTCACAGCAGATCGAGGAAGAAATCCCGCAGGCGGATGTGGCAGTTTTATCCGGACCGAGTCATGCAGAAGAAGTTGGACGCGGACTTCCGACAGCAGTCGTAATTGGGGCAAAGACAGAAGAAACAGCCGCTTATCTGCAGGATAAGTTTATGAATAAAGTATTCCGTGTGTATATCAGTCCGGATATGCTGGGGATGGAGCTGGGAGGTTCTCTGAAAAATGTAATCGCTCTGGCTGCAGGTATTGCAGATGGACTTGGCTATGGCGATAATACAAAAGCTGCGCTTATTACAAGAGGAATTGCTGAGATTGCCCGGCTTGGTGTAAAAATGGGCGGAAGTATCGAGAGTTTTACAGGCCTTACCGGAATCGGTGATCTGATCGTAACCTGTGCCAGTGTACACAGCCGTAACCGTAAGGCGGGCTATCTGATGGGCCAGGGAATGTCCATGCAGGAAGCGATGGATGAAGTGAAGATGGTAGTTGAAGGTGTATACTCAGCGAAAGCTGCTGCAAAGCTTGGAAAGAAATACGATGTGGCACTTCCAATCGTTAATAAAGTGAATGAAGTGCTGTTTGAAGGAAAAGATCCGAGAGAAGCAGTAGATGAACTGATGCTGCGTGACAGCAAAACAGAACATATGACATTAAAATGGTAAAAATATAAATATGACATTTGTTGCGAAGAGCCACTTGATTGTGTATGTCAAGTGGCTCTTCGCAACAATATATGTAAATACTCTGTAGAAAACAGAGAAAAATACCGATATAATAGAGTTAAGTTAATAGCAGTGGTTGAAAACGGCTGGCTGAAGTATCATAGGGGAACTTATGGACGAGAGTAGAGGAAAAAGTATCAATGTAAACCTGAAACTGGAACTGCAGTACGGAGAAAGAAATTGCTTCCTGGAAGGAAACTTTCAAATAAGAACGGACAAAGAAAATGGCTTTATTATCCGGGAAGATTACAGACAGAGTATCAGAAAAGAATTACAAGGATTAGGATTCCCATCCAGTGCCTGTGGCACGATTTATCTGGAAGAGGGGATCTTTTATTTTATCCAGAAACAAAAACGACAGATCAGCATTACAAAAGAACTGTATCCGGCTGTGGCGGAAAAATACAGCACGAATGCAGCAAATGTAGAGAGGAATATAAGGACAACAATTGAAAAAGTCTGGACGAGAGGAAATTTACAGAGACTGGATGACTTTGGCAGTGGGATGATCGAGTATAAGACAGGACGGCCGACAAACGGAACCGTCATTCATACACTGGCAAGAAAAGTGCAGGAGTCATCCGTGCAAGGTCGATAAAGGTCGATAAACAGGTGGAAAAAACGAATACTTTCAGGAAATGAATGTGCTATGTTTAAAATAAAAACAGATGGGGGAGTAAATTTATGGCTTTAGCACATCAATTTATAGTAAGGGGAATGAAAGAAGAATTATTGATTCCGTCGGAACAAGAGTATATTTTTGTATCGGATCACCTGATGCGGTATATTCAGGATAGTATGAGATGGATTCATACAAGCTGGAATGACCAGATCGAGCTGGAAGGATTCCCGGACGAGGGATTCGCTGTAATCACGGAAATGGAAGTAGAGCGGATACTGGAGATCATACGACCGTGGAAGGCATTGTTTCTTGCATCGCCGGAAAATTTCTGCCTGACGATACAGGAAGATTCGGATATCTGTTACCGGGAAGTACCGGTGACAAGACGGGAAGTTATAGAAGAGATGGAAGGATGGATCGGGATCTGCGATCTTGCATTAAAACAACACAGCCAGCTTGTTTATCAGGGACTGTGAAAACAAAAAAACAAAGAGAAACGTGTTCTAAACGGATGTGTTGGCGGCATAAACTGTTATCAGCATAACAAGGGGGTATTCATATGGACACGTTTCAGATGTACGAGGATATAAAAGCAAGAACGAACGGAGAAATCTATATAGGTGTGGTCGGACCTGTGCGGACCGGAAAATCTACATTTATCAAGAGATTTATGGATGTGCTGGTGCTGCCTTATATGGAGGATGAGCATGAAAAGGCACGGACAAGAGATGAATTGCCACAGTCCGGTTCCGGAAAAACAATTATGACAACCGAACCGAAATTCGTTCCAAAGGAAGCGGCAGTCATTCATTTGCAGGAAGACCTGAACCTGAAACTCCGGCTGATCGACTGTGTAGGCTATATGGTGAACGGGGCAACGGGGCATCTGGAAGAAAATGCACAACGGATGGTGAAGACTCCCTGGTTTGAAGAAGAGATTCCGTTTACACATGCAGCGGAAGTGGGCACAAGAAAAGTGATCCATGAGCATGCGACGATCGGGATTGTAGTAACAACAGATGGAACAATCACAGAAATAGACAGAGAGGCATATCTGGAAGCAGAACGAAAGACGATCATGGAATTACAGAACATTGGCAAGCCGTTTGTTGTATTGGTAAATTCAAAGAAACCATATGCAAAAGAGGCGCAGGAAACAGCCGGGTGGCTGGAAGAAACTTATGGTGTCCGTGCGCTGACTGTGAACTGTGAAAAGTTAAAACCGGAGGATATTTCAAAAATCATGGAGACAGTTCTCTATGAATTTCCAGTTTCAGAAATCGAATTTTTTGTCCCGAAATGGGTGGAGATGTTGCCGGCAGATCATGAGATACGGAAAGAAGTAATCAACTATGTCCGAAAAATTCTTGATATGTACGGTCGGATACAGGACGTGGCAGGAAAAGTGCCGGAATGGGACAGTAGTTACATAGATCGTGTACATATACGGAATATTGAGACAGACACGGGCCGTATACAAATACAGATCGACGTTGGCGAGAGTTATTATTATGAGTGGATGACGTCTCTTACAGGAACACCGATCCGTGGTCAGTATGAACTGATCGATGCAATGCGAAAGCTTACGAAGCTGAAAGAAGAATATGAAGGAATCCGGGATGCGCTTGCGTCTGTACGGATGCGAGGGTATGGCATGGTGAGTCCAAGGAAAGAAGAAATCGAACTGGATGAGCCGGAACTGATCCGGCAGGGAAATAAATTCGGTGTAAAGATCCACACGCAGGCACCATCGATCCATCTGATCCGAGCCAATGTGGAGACGGAGATCGCGCCGATCGTTGGAAATGAGCAGCAGGCACAGGATCTTCTGAAATATCTGAAAGAGCAGTCTGAAGAAAAAGAAGGCATCTGGGAGACAAATATTTTCGGAAAATCAGTAGAAGAGCTCGTAATGGACGGCATGCGCGGGAAAATGGCGGCGATCAACGAAAAGAGTCAGGAAAAACTACAGGATACAATGAAGAAGATCGTGAATGACAGCAATGGCGGAATGGTCTGTATTATAATTTAAGGATTGCATTCTTGTATCAAAAGCGTTAAAATTCTACTATATGGACAACAGAAAGAGGTTATATGGAGGTACGATATGAAAGTAGCAATTTTAACTGCAAATACGCAGGTATATAAAGAACAGGAAGAAGATAAAGGCGGAAAGGTTATCCGCAAGATTGTGGAAGAAGCAGGACAGCATGTGATCTTTGCAAAAGCACTTCCTGTAGATAAGAAGGTATTATCTACAGTTATGCAGAGAATGGCAGATGGTAATATGGCAGACATTATCCTGACAACAGGCGGAGCCGGATGCGCAGTGGGAGATGTTACACCGGAAGCAACAACAGAGATTCTTGACAGACCAATACCGGGGATTCCGGAAGCAATCCGTATGCACTTGATGCATCTGACAAAACGTTCTATGTTAAACCGTGGTGTTGCCGGATTCAGAGGTAATACACTGATCGTGAACCTTCCGGGAAAAGCAGGTGCAGTCAAAGAGTCTCTGGAATATATTCTTCCAGAAATCGTTCATGCAGCAGAATTAGGTCAGAAAGAGAATTAGGAATCATATGCAGGTAAAGATATATACAGACGGTGCGGCGAGGGGAAACCCGGACGGACCGGGAGGATATGGAGCAGTGCTTGAGTATGTAGATCCGAAAGGAACACTGCATACGAAAGAACTGTCACAGGGATATAAAAAGACAACGAATAACCGGATGGAATTAATGGCAGTGATCGTGGCACTGGAAGCGTTAAACAGACCGTGCGAGGTGGAATTATATTCGGATTCCAAGTATGTTGTAGATGCTTTTAACCAGCATTGGATCGCCAGCTGGCTGAAGAAGGGATGGAAGCGTGGCAAGAATGAGCCGGTGAAGAATGCAGATCTCTGGAAACGCCTGCTGAAAGCAAAAGAACCTCACCAGGTTACATTTATCTGGGTGAAGGGACATGACGGACACCCGCAGAATGAACGATGCGACACACTTGCCACAACTGCGGCAGATGGAAATGACCTGATTGATGATACGATCCAGTAGATATAGAAGTGTAAGTAAAACAAAGAAAAATTGATATTGCAGTTCTGAAAGATATGTGTTATATTTATTAAATTGCAAGTAAGACAGGTAATCGCGGCTGTCAGGACCGAAAGGGGACAGGCGAGGAAAGTCCGGGCTTCATAGGGCAGGATGCCGGATAACGTCCGGTGGAGGTGACTCCAAGGCAAGTGCAACAGAAATATACCGCCTGTGCATGCAGGTAAGGGTGGAATGGCAGTTTAAGAGACTACCGCTTCTCTGGTAACAGCGAAGGCAGATGTAAACCCCATCCGAAGCAAGACCGGATAAAGACGATGTGGCGGCCCGTCACGTCTTAGGTAGGTCGCTTGAACCTGCCGGTAACGGCAGGTCTAGAAAGATGATTACCCAACGACATAACCCGGCTTATCGTTTTGCTTGCATATATTTATGAAACGATTTGAAAAATGTATTATAGATGATGCTATCCGTTCCAAGCTGATTTGGATTTTAGTTTGTCATCATAATAAAAAGCAGCTCGATATGAGCTGCTTTTTATGTTATGGCGACGAGGAAAACGCGTCATGCTTGATGATAGCATTGACAACCGCTAATCAGCGAACAAAACTCGCAAAGTGTGTTTTGTCGCTGTGCCAGAATGATTCAAATAAGCTATTAATGTCAGCTTTACTTGTGTTAAATTAGCCGCGTCCGTGATATTTCTCTTCGCAGTAGAGACAGCGGTATACTTCCTTTTCGGGATCAGTCAGTACGAAGACATGATCCAGTTCCTGCTCGATAGAAGTAATGCAGCGCGGATTTTTGCAGCGGATCACATTTGTGATCTTCTTCGGAAGATGAAGTGCTTTCTTGTCTACGATTTGTGAGTCTTTAATAATATTTACTGTAATATTATGATCGATGAATCCGAGAATATCCAGATCCATAAAGTCGATCGGACACTCGATCTTCATAATATCTTTCTTGCCCATCTTACTGCTTTTCGCATTTTTGATAATAGCGACACAACAGTCCAGTTTGTCCAGGTGCAGATATTTATAAATATCCATGCTTCGTCCTGCCTGAATATGATCCAGAACAAAACCTTCTTCGATTTTTCCAACACTTAATGTATTATTTAACATGATTATGTATGCTCCCTTCTTATACTTCAATCTCTAACAATGTAAGGATCAGAGCCATACGGATATAAACACCGTACTGTGCCTGTCTGAAATAAGCGGCTCTCGGATCATCATCTACTTCTACGGAGATTTCATTTACTCTTGGAAGCGGATGAAGGACATACATATCTTCCGGGGCAAGCTTCATCTTAGCGGCATCCAGAATATAAAAGTCTTTCATGCGTACATAATCTTCTTCGTTGAAGAAACGTTCTTTCTGTACACGTGTCATGTAGAGAAGATCCAGTTTTGGAAGTGCATCTTCCAGACGTTCTACTTCCTCGTAAGGGATGTTCTTCTTATCCAATACATCGGAACGGATGTAGCCTGGAAGTTTTAATTCTTCCGGGGAAATAAGTACAAAACGGATACCTGGATATCTTACTAATGCATGGATCAGAGAGTGTACAGTACGTCCGAATTTCAGATCGCCGCAGAGACCGATCGTCATATTATCCAGATGTCCTTTTAAAGAACGGATTGTAAGAAGATCAGTTAAAGTCTGTGTCGGATGCTGGTGTCCGCCGTCCCCGGCATTGATAACCGGGATACCGGAATGTTTGCATGCAACAGTTGCGGCACCTTCTTTTGGATGGCGCATTGCACAGATATCTGCATAGCAAGATATCATGCGAAGTGTATCGGAAACGCTTTCGCCTTTTGCGGCAGAGCTTGAATTAGCAGAAGAAAAACCTAGAACATTACCGCCAAGATTATACATCGCTGCTTCATGACTTAAACGGGTACGTGTACTAGGTTCATAAAATAAAGTTGCCAGTGTCTTGCCTGCACAGGCATGTGCGTATTTCTCCGGGGTGGCTTCAATATCGTTCGCCAAATCCATCAGTTTATCAAGTTCTTCCACAGAAAAATCCAGTGGACTAATCAAATGTCTCATAAAAAACCTCCTGTTATTTTCAAATCTATTGAAAATCTTTCATATATCATATAATAAATAAAAAGGTTTTTCAATGTCTGCAGAGAATTTTTTCAAAGAACAATCCGGTGAAAAACCATAACGGTGCATAGTCCAGCCGGATTAGTCCGCGGATCTGGAAGCGTGCATGGCTGTAATTCCACGGACATGCATGGAAGTGCCTGAGGAGGCTTCCGGTCGTATATTCTGTAAAGAAAATACAGACAGTGTAAAAGCACCCACGTACAAAGGCAGGAAAATGCTGGATCCGTCGACAGATAGGAGAGAACAGGCATGCCATTCCGTAGATGGGGAACATCCAGATGGAAGTGTGTCCGGTTAATGTGTGATTGTCTTTTTTCAGGGAACGAAGACCGGTATAGAGAATTTCGATACACCAGCCGAACATTCCGCATTGGAGAAATTTTCGCTTCATGGAAGATAGTATAAGAAGGAAATGTAGATTTTATACGCAAAATGTATTATAATAATTGACGGTTTATGTAAAAAAGCGAGGAGAACAGACGATGGCATCATTAGAAGAATTGAGATTGCAGTTAGATGAGATAGATGATCAGATGGTCAGCCTGTACGAAGAACGTATGAAAGTATGTGCACAGGTCGGCGAGTATAAGATCAAGAATGGGAAGAAGGTTCTGGACCGTCAGAGAGAAAAGAATAAATTACAGGCAGTGTCAGAGAAAGCTTCTTCTGAATTTAATAAAAAAGGTGTACGTGAATTGTATGAGCAGTTAATGTCCATGAGCCGTAAATTACAGTACCAGCAGCTTGTAAAGGCAGGAGCACTTGGGAGACTTCCGTTTATTGAGATGGAATCCCTGGATGCGAAAAATGCAAGAATCGTATTTCCGGGAACAGAAGGTGCATACAGTCAGGCAGCTACAAAAGATTATTTTGGTGAAAATTGCAATAGTTTTTATGTGCGGACATTCCGTGAAGCAATGGAAGCGATCGAAGATGGGGCAGCAGATTATGCCGTGCTGCCAATTGAGAATTCAACAGCCGGCTCCGTAGATGAGATGTACGATCTGCTGGTTGAGTTTGAAAATTATATCGTAGGTGAGACAATCATTCCGATCATTCATACACTGTCCGGAGTTCCGGGAGCAAAACTTACAGATATTGAACGTGTGTATTCCAAAGGCGTTGCGTTGATGCAGGCATCACATTTTCTGGATGACCACAGCGACTGGCAGCAGATCAGTGTGGCGAATACAGCGATTGCGGCGCGTAAGATACGGGATGACAAAGATCAGGCACAGGCAGCTGTATGCAGTGCTTATGCGGCAGAGGTACATGGATTAGAAATATTAGAAGAGAATATCAATGATGATCAGACAAACTGTACACGCTTTATTGTGGTTACAAACCAGAAAGTATTTTTAAAGCACGCACAGAAGATCAGCATCTGCCTGGAACTGCCACATGAGAGCGGTTCGCTGTACAGACTATTGTCGCATTTCATTTACAATGATCTGAATATGACACGGATTGAATCCCGTCCGATTGAGGGAAAAAACTGGGAGTATCGTTTCTTTATTGATTTTGAAGGAAATATGGCAGATCCGGCTGTGAAAAATGCAATCCGCGGACTGAGAGAGGAAAGCCGCAATATGAGGATTCTTGGAAATTATTAGATTCAGTATATATAATTTTTGCGATGTACAGGATTGTAAGAGCGAATAAAAGTGTAAGTGACAGGAGATAAGCAAGGAGCAAGAAGATGAGAACAAAAGAATTAATGCTTTACAAACATATGGAAGACGGTCAGATCCTGACGGATATGACGTTCCTGATGGAAAACTATGATAACGATTATTATAATACAGAAGATATGAAAGGTCTGCTGTTTGAGCAGATGAATGACATTTTAGAACTGTCAGCGAGTCATGGATTTGAAGGAAATCTGTGGCATACATATCTTACATATCTTCTGGCAAGCCATGAAAATGCATACAGTACTTCCTGTGAGATTACAGGAGCAATCGATGGAAGTCTGAACCAGGTTGCGCTGCATGATTTTGAGATATTCAAAGAATTATTTGATTATGATTTTAGAAAAATGGAAGAGGCATTTGGCGTGGATTGTATATCCATGATCAAAGAATATGCAGGAGACAGCAGTCACGGTAATGTATTTAACAAGCGTATCCGTGACCGTATCTGTGATCTGGCAAAGAGCCTCGCAGAAGCAGAAGACGCACAGGACTTCAAAGAAAAAATAACAGGATTTTATAAGGAATTCGGCGTTGGAAAACTGGGACTTCACAAAGCATTCCGGATTGAGCATACAGATGAGAGTGCACAGATCGTGCCGATCACCAAGATTGCACATGTACACCTGGATGATCTGGTTGGATATGAGATTGCAAAGAAGAAGCTGATTGATAATACGAAGGCATTCGTAGAAGGAAAACGTGCAAATAACTGTTTGTTATTCGGAGATGCAGGAACCGGTAAATCCACATCCATCAAGGCAATCCTGAATCAGTATTATGATCAGGGATTGCGTATGATTGAAGTGTACAAGCATCAGTTCCAGGATTTGAATGACGTGATCGCACAGATCAAAAACCGGAATTATAAATTTATCATTTACATGGATGATCTTTCTTTTGAAGAATTTGAAATTGAGTACAAATATCTGAAAGCGGTCATTGAAGGCGGTCTGGAGAAGAAACCGGATAATATTCTGATCTATGCAACATCGAACCGCAGACATCTGATCCGTGAAACATTCAAGGACAAAGAAGACAGAGACGAAGAGCTTCATACAAATGATACCGTGCAGGAAAAATTATCGCTGGTTGCCCGTTTTGGCGTTACGATTTACTTTGGAAAACCGGCGAAGAAGGAATTTCAGGAGATCGTACTTGCTCTTGCAGAAAAGAATGGCATAGATATACCGGAAGATGAACTGCTTCTGGAAGCAAATAAGTGGGAATTAAGCCACGGCGGCTTATCCGGACGGACAGCACAGCAGTTTATTGACTATCTCCTGGGGACAAGATAACATGCAAAAAGATCTGACACATGGAAATGTACAAAGAACGATGCTTGTATTTGCAGGACCGATGATTGTCGGAAATCTTCTGCAACAATGTTACAACATTGCGGATACATGGGTAGTCGGACAATTTCTGGGAGCGGGAGCGCTGGCGGCAGTCGGGGCGGCATATACGCTTATGACATTTCTGACATCTGTCTTGATCGGACTGTGTATGGGGAGCGGCAGCGTTTTTTCCTTTTACTATGGAAAAGGAGATAAAAGAAAGATGCAGGAATCGATTCTTGCGTCTTTTCTCTTTATCGGAATCATTTCTGTGATTGTAAATATTGCTGTATTTGCAGGAATGGACCTGATTCTTAAGCTGATGCGGATACCGGAAGATATCTATACATATATGAAAAAATATGTATGGGTGATCTTCTGGGGAATCTTCTTTGTATTTTTGTATAATTTTTTTGCGTATTTGCTGAGAGCAGTTGGAAATTCGGTAACGCCGCTTCTTTTTCTGGCAATCGCATCTATGCTGAATATTATTCTTGATCTTTTGCTTGTTGTGAAATGGAAAATGGGAGTTGGAGGAGCTGCGTGGGCGACCGTGATTGCGCAGATCATATCGGGAGTCGGAATCGGCTACTATCTTTGGAAGAAGGAGCCGGAGCTACGCTTCATAGGAAATGGCATTTCATTGAAGGAGGCATGTTCAAAAGAAGTACTGCCGGAAGTGGTACGGTTTTCGCTAGCCGCAAGTGTGCAGCAGTCGGTGATGAATTTCGGTATCCTGATGATCCAGGGACTGATCAACAGTTTTGGAACTGCGGTAATGGCAGCTTATGCAGCAGCAGTGAAGATTGATTCCTTTGCCTACATGCCGGCACAGGAGTTCAGCAATTCGTTCTCTATCTTTACATCGCAGAATTATGGCGCAAAAGATGAAAAACGAGTGAAAGAAGGCGTGCGGGCAGCAGTGAAAACATCTCTTATCTTCTGTGGAATTGTATCTGTGCTGATCTTTTTGTTTGCAAGACCGCTGATGCTGATCTTTGTGAAAGCAACCGAAGTGAAAGTATTGCAGATTGGTGTACAGTATTTGCGGATTGAAGGCGCATTTTACTGTGGAATCGGACTTCTGTTTCTTCTGTATGCTTATTACCGTGGAACTGGAAAACCGGAAATGTCGGTTGTGCTGACTGTGATTTCTCTTGGAACACGGGTGTTGCTTGCGTATACACTGGCACCATTACTGGGAGTGCGGATGATCTGGTGGGCAATTGCAATCGGATGGTTTCTTGCTGATATAACGGGAGTTTTATATATGAAGAAAAAGAAGATATGAGTTTTTTCACACAGGACGGGATAATATAGAAAACATTATGATAGATATGACAGAAAAAGTCGTGCGGGAATTAATCCTGCACGGCTTTTATATTGCTGATATCAGAGTCGATCATGAGAGAGTAGTTGGTGTAATAAACTACAAATCCCGGTCTGGCCCCATTTGGTTTTTTTACATGTTTTTTCTCTACATAATCAATCTCAACTTTATCGCTGCCACGGCTCTTGGAATAGTATGCAGCAAGTCTTCCGGCTTCTTCAAAAGTACGATCCGGAAGTTCATCCCCATTCGTTTTGACGATGACATGGGAACCCGGAGCACCTTTTGCGTGGAACCACCAGTCACCGCCATTTGCGAAAGAGAAGGTCAGTTCATCGTTCTGCAGATTGTTTTTGCCGACGTAGATGTGATAACCATCGGAAGAGATATAGTGCATTGGTTTGTTTTTTAATTTCACTTTCTTTTTCGTATATTTTCGGCGGACATAACCGCTTTCGATCAGTTCTTCCTTAATTTGTGCCAGATCTGCTTCGCTTCGGGCAATATCCAGAGCGTTGCTAATCGATTCCAGATAGTGGATATCGTCACCAGTTTCTGTGAGAAGTTTTGACAGTGCTTCAAAAGTACGTTTCTGCTTATTATAACGTGCAAAATACTTCTGGGAATTCTCCTGTGGTGTTTTGACCGGATCAAGCGGAATAGTGATCTCTTTGCCGGTGTAATAGTTAAGTGCTGTCAGTTCTTTTGTACCCGGTGCAAGATTGTATCCATAGGTATTGATCAGTTCTCCGTAAACTTTGTATTTTTCCCGGTTTTCAGTATCTTTTAACTGCTTTTTCTGCAGGTCGTATTTCTTACGTGCACGTTCTAATGCAGTCTGGACAACGTGACGCAGGTCTGCACTTTTCTGTCGGATTCTTGTCAGCGTGTTCTTCGTTGCATAGTAAGTATGGAGTACTTCGCTGATTGAATCGTATTCCTGCTTTGTAAAAGTATCAAAATGTGATAACAGAAGTGCAGAAAATTCTTTTGGCGTTTCACCATCTGTGTAGATGACCGGGTGAAAATTCCCTGCTTTTACATCTTCTATATAATAAGAAAACTGACGATACAGATGGAACAGAAGATCGTCTTCGTATTCTTTTGGCGTTATACCGGAATCCATGCCGGCAAGAAAGCAGATGTCTTCTGCGATTACCGGGCTGATACCTGTGAAACTTGTATAGATCGCTTTGCCCAGCGGGCATGGTTTTTCTTTTAATGTGAAAATAAAAGTATCAGCATCTACCGTCAGAGGGTTTTTTTTACCCATTGTATCCGGAATAAAATACGGTCTGCCCGGCAATACTTCACGTACAGAACTCATCTGTGCGGAGATGTGCTTGATACTGTCGATGATCCGTCCGTCTGCATCGCAGAAAATAATATTGCTGTGTTTGCCCATAATCTCAACAACCAGTGTCTTCCGGCAGAGATCACCTAAATCGTCCAGATGCTCGATCTGGATCTGTATAATCCGTTCCAGTCCCGGCTGTGTGATCCTGGTAATGCGTCCGTTTCCGATATGTTTGCGCAGAAGCATGCAGAAATTCGGCGCATTCATCGGACTTGGCTTATTTACATTTGTCAGATAAATAAGCGGTAAAGATGCACTGGCTGAGATATATAGGCGCTTTTGCCCTTGTGGTGTCTTTATTGTAAAGAGAAGCTCATCGGTTTCCGGCTGTGCGATCTTGGCAATCCGCCCGCCGGAGAGCTGCTCGGTAAGTTCTTTTGTAACTGCTGCAACAGTTGTTCCGTCAAATGCCATAAAAATAGCTCCTTTCTGTCTGATTTCGGGCTCATTTGTATAGTATATCATAGTTGACTCTGTTTTCCAAATGGCTTATAATGGACGATGGAAAACGGTCTGTAATATGTAGAGCGTTAATAAAACAGAAACGAGGTTTCTATTATGATAAAGAGTATGACGGGATTCGGACGTTGTGAAGTGACCGACGGAGAACGTAAATTTACAGTTGAGATGAAAAGCGTGAACCATCGATATCTGGATGCCAATATCCGTATGCCGAAGAAATTAAATTTTTTCGAGACATCTATCCGTAATCATTTAAAAAAAAGTGTGCACAGAGGAAAAGTCGATATATTTATCACTTATGAGGATTCTTCAGAGGGACAGGTTGTATTGAAATATAATGAGGCACTGGCAACTGAGTATCTGTCTTATTTTAAACAGATGGAAGAGAAATTCTCACTGGAGAATGACATCCGTGTATCTGCGCTTTCACGTTATCCGGAAGTCATTACGATGGAAGAGCAGGCTGTTGACGAAGAGGAACTGTGGAAGGGACTTAAGAAGGCACTGGACGGTGCTGTGAAGCAGTTTGTTGAGACGAGAACGCTGGAGGGAGAGAATCTTAAGAAAGATCTGATCGAAAAACTGGATCATCTGCTGACACTGGTTGAACAGATTGAAGAGCGTTCCCCGAAGATTATTGCGGAGTATCGTGAGAAGTTGGAAAATAAAGTAAAAGAACTTCTCGAAGATACACAGATTGAGGAGAGCAGGATCGCAGCGGAAGTTGTGATCTTCGCAGATAAGATTTGTACCGATGAAGAAGTGGTACGCTTGAGAAGTCATGTTGTACATATGAAAGAGACTCTGGAATCAGAAGACAGTGGAATCGGACGTAAGCTGGATTTCATTGCGCAGGAGATGAACAGGGAAGCGAATACAATCCTGTCAAAGGCGAATGATCTGGAGATTTCCAATATCGGAATCGAATTGAAGACAGAGATTGAAAAAGTCAGAGAACAGATTCAGAATATCGAATAAGAAGTGTGAGGAAGAGCAAATGAAAGAGAGAGGAATACTCATTGTTGTTTCCGGATTTTCCGGCTCCGGTAAAGGAACTTTAATGAAAGAACTGCTGAAGCAGTATGATAATTATGCTTTATCTGTATCAGCAACGACGAGAACTCCGAGACCTGGAGAGGTAGACGGACGGGAATATTTCTTCCATGAGATCGAAGAATTTGAAAAAATGATTGCGAAAGATGAACTGATAGAGTATGCTAAATACGTGGAGAATTACTATGGTACACCGCGTGCATACGTGGAAGAACAGTTAGAAGCAGGGAAAGATGTGATTCTTGAGATAGAAATCCAGGGTGCATTAAAAGTGAAAGAAAAGTTCCCGGAGACATTATTACTGTTCGTAACTCCGCCGAGTGCAGCAGAGCTTCGCAGACGTCTGGAAGGACGTGGCACAGAGACACAGGATGTGATCGAGAGCCGTTTAAGCAGAGCCGCACAGGAAGCGGAAGGCATGGATGCATACGATTATCTGATCATCAATGACGATCTTCAGGAATGCGTGCAGCAGATGCATGAGATCATTCAGGGAGAGCATAGAAGAAGTTTCAGAAATCACACATTTATTGAACATATGAAAGAAGAGTTGAAAGGAGAATAGTGTATGTTACACCCATCTTACACAGATTTAATGAAAGTGGTAAACAAAGACGTCGAGGAAGGCGAGACAAAGGTTGTCAACAGCCGATACTCTATCGTTATGGCAACAGCAAAAAGAGCCAGAGAGATCATCGATGGTTCTATGCCGTTAGTAGATACAAAGCCGGGAGAGAAGCCACTTTCTATCGCAATTGACGAGCTGAATCAGGCGAAGATTACAATTGCAGCAGAAGACGAGGAAGAATAGAGTCTGACAGGTAATGTATGTAAGGCAGATGCCAGATGGTATCTGCCTTTCTTCTGATAGAAGGATAAATTCTGATAAAAGAGTAAGAGGAGACGTAAGAATGAATATATTATTTATCTCACTGGGCTGTGATAAGAATCTGGTAGATTCTGAGGTTATGCTGGGCCTCCTGGATGCAAAAGGATATCAGATTGTAGATGATGAGACACAGGCAGATATCATTGTGATCAACACATGCTGTTTTGTGCACGATGCAAAAGAAGAGAGTATACAGACGATTCTGGAGATGGCAGAATATAAGACGGAAGGGCGACTGAAAGCACTGATTGTAACCGGATGCCTGGCACAGAGATATCGTCAGGAGATCATTGATGAGATTCCGGAAGTTGATGCGGTTCTTGGAACAACAGCCTATGATAAGATTGTAGAAGCAGTGGAAGAAGCACTGGCGGGTGCCGGACATGTAGAACTTGAAAATGTGAATGCACTTCCGCTTGTCGATACAAAGCGTCTGGTGACAACCGGTGGACATTATGCTTATATGAAGATTGCAGAAGGCTGTGATAAGCACTGTACTTACTGTATCATTCCGAAGCTTCGTGGAAATTACCGCAGTGTTCCGATGGAGCGGCTGATACAGGAAGCAAAAGATCTGGCTGAACAGGGCGTAAAAGAACTGATCCTTGTGGCACAGGAGACAACGTTATATGGAAAAGACATTTACGGAGAAAAATCTCTGCATAAGCTTTTACGTGAATTGTGCAAGGTAGATGGAATTCGATGGATCCGTATTCTGTACTGTTATCCCGAAGAGATTGATGATAATCTCATCCAGGTTATGAAAGAAGAAAAGAAGCTCTGTCATTATCTGGATCTGCCGATTCAGCATGCTAACGATGAAATCTTAAAGCGCATGGGAAGAAGAACTTCCAAAGCACAGTTAGAAGAAATCATTGGAAAATTAAAACGGGAAATTCCGGACATCACACTTCGCACAACACTGATCACTGGTTTCCCGGGAGAAACAGAAGAGCAGCACGAAGAGCTGAAAGCGTTTGTAGACGAGATGGAATTTGACCGGCTCGGCGTATTCACATATTCGCCGGAGGAAGACACACCGGCGGCAGAGATGCCGGATCAGATACCGGAAGAAGTCAAAGAAGACAGACAGGCTGAGATCATGGAGTTGCAGCAGGAGATTGCATTTGCACAGGCAGAAGATATGATCGGTGAAGAAGTGCTTGTCATGATCGAGGGAAAAGTTGCAGATGAGAATGCATATGTCGGACGTACTTACAAAGATGCGCCGGGCGTTGACGGATTGATTTTTATTAATACAGATGAAGAACTGATATCGGGAGATTTCGCAAGAGTGAAAGTGACCGGTGCAGTAGAATATGATTTGATAGGAGAGTTGTTGTAATGAATTTACCAAATAAGCTGACAGTATTACGAATTATCATGGTACCTTTCTTTGTTTTTTTTATGTTGACGGACGCAGGCGGTGCAGCTAATAAATGGATCGCGCTTGTTATTTTCTGCGTGGCAAGTCTTACAGATATGCTGGACGGTAAGATTGCTAGAGCAAGAGGTCTGGTTACAAACTTTGGAAAATTCATGGATCCTCTTGCAGATAAGTTGCTTGTATGTTCTGCAATGATCTGTCTCATTCCGCTTGGCAAGCTGACGGCATGGTTTGTAATCGTTATTATCGCAAGAGAATTTATTATCAGCGGATTCCGTCTTGTAGCTTCTGACAATGGCATTGTCATTGCGGCAAGTTACTGGGGAAAGTTTAAGACCGTTTCACAGATGTTTATGGTGATCGTGATGATCATGGATCTGGGCGGGGTATTTGATGTGATCGGAACAGTCCTGATGTGGGCAGCACTGATTCTGACCATTGTTTCTTTAATTGATTATATTGCGAAAAATGTTGAGGTTCTTACGCAGGGAGGAATGTAAAGTGACAGTTGAATTTATCTCTGTCGGAACAGAGATTCTGCTTGGAAATATCGTAAATACAAATGCAGCATATCTGTCTGAAAAGTGTGCAGGTCTGGGCCTTTCTTGCTATCACCAGAGTGTTGTCGGGGACAATGAGAAGAGACTGGAAGATGCGCTTCGTCTGGCACTGTCAAGAAGTGATATTGTGATTCTTGGCGGTGGACTTGGTCCTACAAAGGATGACCTGACAAAAGAAGTGACAGCAAAAGTATTTGGAAAAGAACTGTACGAAGATGCACGTACAAGAGCCCGAATCGAAGATTATTTTGCACGGGTACACAACCGCAATATTACAGCAAATAACTGGAAACAGGCAATGGTTCCGGAAGGCGCGGTTGTTGTTGATAATGACAATGGAACGGCTCCCGGACTGATACTGGAAGAAAACGACAAGACAGCGATTTTGCTTCCAGGTCCTCCTAATGAACTGAAACCAATGTTTGAGTCAAAGATTGCTCCATATCTGAATGGCTTACAACCGGAAGGTATTTATTCTAAAATGGTGAAGATCTGCTCTATGGGAGAAAGCAGAGTAGAGACGGTTATTACGGATCTTCTGGAGACACAGACCAATCCGACACTTGCGCCTTATGCAAAGACAGGAGAAGTACATCTCCGTGTGACAGCCAGAGCAAAGAGTGAAGAAGAGGCAGATGCTTTAATGAAGCCGATGATGGATGAGCTGTTCCACAGATTCGGAGATAAAATCTACACAACCGAAGAAGATGTGACGCTGGAAGATGCAGTTGTGGAACTTCTGAAAGGGAAGAAGATGACAGTGACAACCGCAGAGTCCTGTACGGCTGGTCTGCTCGCAGGACGGATCATGAATGTTGCAGGCGCATCGGAAGTGTATGAAGAAGGCTATATTACTTATGCCAATCGTGCAAAGAGCAAACTGCTTGGTGTAAAAGAAGAGACACTGGAAGCATACGGCGCAGTAAGCGAACAGACTGCCAGAGAGATGGCAGAAGGTGCAGCAAAAGCAGCCGGAGCAGATGCCGCACTGGCGGTGACCGGTATTGCAGGGCCTGGGGGCGGAACCAAAGAGAAACCGGTCGGACTGGTTTATATTGGATGCTATGTAAAGGGACATACAGAAGTAAAAGAATTTCATTTTACCGGAAATCGTGCGAAAAACAGAGATTATGCCGTTGTGCGTGCTCTGACATTCCTGCGGGAGGAACTGGTAAAAGAAAGGAGTTAAATCCGAAATGAATATCAGAAAAATACAGATACAGGAACTTTTGCCGGCACTGCATCTGGCGGCAGAAGTATTTGCAGAAGATATTGCACCGGCATATACTGATGAAGGCGTCGGGCGTTTCCATGAATTTATCAGCTATGACTCTTTCCGCGAGATGTTTGAACGGCAGGAAGTGACTATATTTGGTGCGTTTGAAGGTGTGCAGATTTGTGGAATGATCGCAGTTACAAACAGCGGGCATATCAGTCTGTTCTTTGTACGAAAGGCATTTCAAAGACACGGTATCGGACGTATGCTTTATCTGGCAGCTGTTGCATTTGCGGCAAGAGAAGTGCATACTTCTAAGATTACAGTAAATGCTGCGCCACAGGCTGTAGAGACATATGAACATCTTGGAATGCACAAGGTGACAGAAGAACAGGAAAAGGATGGAATCCGTTTTGTACCGATGGAAGCGGAGCTGATGCAGAGTGCATACGGGCAGTATAGTTATCATTACGGCACCGGAAATCCGGGACAGAATACTTATGGTTACGGTGCAGGCAGTTCTTCAAGCGGCTCTTATAGTTGTGGCCCGGGACCGGAAGAAAACGGGCAGGGACCAGCAGGAACATACAGTCATCAGGTACAGATGCCACAGCGGAGATCTGCAGTACCGGTCATCGTTGGAGTTGTTGCGGCTATCATACTTTTGATCGTAGCGGTCGGCGGCGCATTTTTATTTGGAAGTTTTATCTATTATAAAGCAAAAGATGACGTAGGAATCACAGAAGATCAGCCGTATGAGGATGACGGTGACAGCTGGGATGATTCGGATGATATATACGATAATGATGAGAATAATGGAAACAGTGGTTCAGACAGCCAGAACAAGACAGACGAAAGCAGTGTGTCAGGCGTTGATAAGATAGAAGCCTATAAGGCAGATAATCTTTCTTATAAGGTGAAAAATGAGACATACAGCTTCCGTGATTCGGAAAAGACTTCTACAATCATTGATTTTAATGTTGCTTATCCACAGATCAGTGGTCTGAAAGGAAAGAATGCAGATAAAATTAATAAAACAATAAAAAACTGTGCAATGTCTACCGTGGATGAGATTTATACACATCCGGATGAGAAGATCAAGCAGAAAGTAATCGAAGCAAACACACCGGCACTGATCAGTTATGTAAAATGCAAAGTGGCCTATGCAACGAATGAGTTTATCAGTGTTGTATTTGAAGATACAAGTGCCAGAGGTGAATACAGCGAGTATCAGACAGATCTTCGTACTGTAAATATCCGTCTTCGTGACGGGAAAATTTACGAAGTCAGAGATATTGTAAAGCTGGATGACACATTTGTAGAAAACTGGGCAAAGATCATGCAGAAAGAGACCGGTGACAGCAGTTTTCTTACCGACCTTACTACGGCTGAGATGAAAAAGGCACTGGAAGGCAATGACAAAACAGGAGCTTATGTTCCAAATTTTTTTGTGAGCAAAGACGGAATCGAGATCGGATTCAATATGGGAAGCGCTTCATCCGGTAAGCAGAATACAAAATATGCATGGGTGACAGCACCGTATACATTCGACGAAATTAAGAGTTCCGTTGCAGATACAGCGTTCTGGAAGGGACTTGACAGGTAAAATGCAGAGAAAAGGCGCAGAAAGCGCCGGAATTTGATAAAAAGTGACAATTGACGAGTAAAAGAATTTATGAGAAAATAAAATCAAGTACGGCGTTAAACATATAACAATGCCTACAAGAGAAAACACACACATAGTTGAAAGGAGTTTTATAATGATTTATTCACATGAAGTAGAGATGATGTGTCCGGTAGCTCAGGGTGCAAATCACGGACCAGCTCCGATTCCGGAAGAGGCAAAATGGGTAAAGGCAAAAGAAGTTAAAGATATTTCAGGTCTGACACACGGTATTGGATGGTGTGCTCCACAGCAGGGAACCTGCAAACTGACACTGAATGTTAAAGAAGGAATTATCCAGGAAGCCCTTGTTGAGACAGTTGGATGTTCAGGTATGACACATTCTGCTGCTATGGCATCTGAGATCCTTCCGGGAAAGACTATTTTGGAAGCATTGAATACAGACCTTGTCTGTGATGCGATTAATACAGCAATGAGAGAGTTATTCCTTCAGATCGTATACGGAAGAACACAGAGTGCATTCTCTGAAGACGGACTTCCGATCGGTGCAGGACTGGAAGATCTTGGTAAGGGACTTCGTTCTCAGGTTGGAACTATGTATGGTACATTAGCAAAAGGTCCTCGTTATCTTGAGATGGCTGAAGGATATGTTACAGGTATCGCTTTAGATGACCACGATGAAATCATCGGATATCAGTTTGTAAACCTTGGTAAAATGACAGACTTCATCAAAGCAGGTGACACACCGAATGATGCATGGGAGAAAGCAAAAGGACAGTACGGACGTGTTGAAGATGCAGTTAAGATCATCGACCCACGTAAAGAATAATCGCGATAGCGTACAGGTATTACATATCAGGTAAAATTTTCAGGAGGACAATTAAATGGCTTTATTTGAATCATATGAGAGAAGAATTGATAAAATCAATGAAGTATTAAACAGCTATGGCATTGCTTCTATCGAAGAAGCAGAGAAAATCACAAAGGATGCCGGACTTGATGTATACAATCAGGTAAAAGGTATTCAGCCAATCTGTTTCGAGAATGCATGCTGGGCATACACAGTAGGTGCAGCAATCGCAATTAAAAAAGGATGTAAGACAGCAGCAGACGCAGCTGCAGCAATCGGAGAAGGACTTCAGGCATTTTGTATTCCGGGATCTGTAGCTGATCAGCGTAAAGTAGGTCTTGGACACGGTAACTTAGGAAAGATGCTTCTGGAAGAAGATACAGATTGTTTCGCATTCCTGGCAGGTCACGAATCATTCGCAGCTGCTGAAGGAGCAATCGGTATCGCTGAGAAAGCAAACAAAGTTCGTAAGAAACCTCTTCGTGTTATCTTGAACGGACTTGGAAAAGATGCTGCAAAGATCATTTCCAGAATTAACGGATTCACATATGTACAGACAGAGTATGATTATTATACAGGCGAACTGAAAGAAGTACAGAGAATCGCTTACTCTGAAGGACTTCGTTCTAAAGTTAACTGCTATGGTGCCAACGATGTTCGTGAGGGTGTTGCAATCATGCACAAAGAAGGTGTAGATGTATCTATCACAGGTAACTCTACAAACCCGACACGTTTCCAGCACCCGGTTGCAGGTACATACAAAAAAGAATGTATCGAGCAGGGTAAGAAATATTTCTCAGTTGCTTCCGGTGGTGGTACAGGACGTACACTTCACCCGGACAACATGGCAGCAGGACCGGCTTCTTACGGTATGACAGATACACTTGGACGTATGCACTCTGATGCACAGTTCGCTGGATCTTCATCTGTACCGGCTCACGTTGAGATGATGGGACTGATCGGTGCAGGTAACAACCCGATGGTTGGTATGACTGTAGCTGTAGCTGTTTCCATCGAGGAAGCTGCAAAGGCAGGTAAATTCTAAGAAACGCCCAATTTACAAGGGCTTTAGACTTAGTAGAATTGAATAAAAGCTAAGAAAAAGCGGTTGATTAGTAACTTATTAGACACTTATTAGACACTGTCTATTAGTCACTCGAGTCAGCCGCTTTATTCTAATTTCTCAAGGTCATTTCTTAGCCATTCAAGATCTCGGACAGTGTAGACTGATTCGGTGATGTCCTCAATGCTATGACCAACCATTTCTTTTATAGCATATTCATATATTTTTTCCTGGTTTTTTATATTATATATGAAGGGGACCCGAAGAATCCAATCGTAACAAGTGTTCCGGGCGAGTCGAATGAAAGACATGATCCGGATCATCTGAAACCGAAATATTTCAATCCGGACAGCGTTCTGCAGAAATCCGGTCACGGAAGTTATGTAGAAACTTCTCTTGGCGAGGTTTATCTGGTACATCTCTGTTCCAGACCGTTTGCACCGGAGCTTCGCTGCACGCTTGGAAGAGAGACGACAATACAGAAAATGGAGTGGACCGAAGACGGATGGCTTCGCATGGCGGATGGAGATAATCTGGCGAAAGAATATGTAGAAGAAAGCAAACTGCCGGAATATCCGGTTCTACAGATTTCGGATTTTGATGATTTTGACAGTGGGGAACTTGGAAATTGGTATTATGTACCACATATTATGCCACAGAGTTTTGCTGATGTAAAAGCCCGTCCGTGGTATGTGAGAATCCGCGGACAGGAGTCCAGAACATCTCTGAATAAGGTCAGTATCCTTGCGAGAAAACTGACCAGTGTCTATGCAGCGGTTACAACAAAGATGGAATACAAGCCGGAAGTATACCAGCACAGTGCTGGACTGATCATTTATTACGATAATATGAATTATATTAATCTGCGTAAATATTACAGTCAGACACTGGGTGGAAGTGCACTGTCGATCATCCAGCTTGAAAATGGAGAAAAGACAGAATATCTGGATACGAGAATTGCAGTGGAGGATGTTCCGATTTATCTGCGACTTCAGATTGAAGGAAGGCAGCTTTGGTTCGAGTGGAGTTATGACGGTGAGAATTATACAAGAATCGGAAGGACATTTGACACAACGAAGTTCTCTGATGAGTATTGTAAATATGGTGAGTTCACAGGAACATTTGTAGGTCTTACATGTGCAGACCGTGTATTGCATAAACATTATGCCGATTTTGATTTTTTCTCTTACGAGGCAGATGAAGAAAAAGGAATGCCGGCACCGGAAGAAAAATAATTGAAAATAATTTCAGGAGAGAAAGCCTGCAAAATACAACTTGTGTTTTGTGGGCTTTTCTGGTAAAGTAAACACAAGTTATATCTTATAGTTCTAAAGAGATTCTATTTGTATTAGAAAATACGAATATTCAAATGCTCCGGTTTGGAGCAAAATCCAGAAACTTTAATTTTAGAGGGAAACGATTGCTGAGTGTCATGTGAAGATGTTACGACGTCAGTTTGCCTTTGATATGTAATATTTATTTAAATACTTAATTTGATTTTTAGTAAAAAATTAGTTCGTAACAAGATGTAAAAAGTAACGATGAAAAATGCAGGAAGGTTTTATGACTGCATCAGGAAGAGGAGCGTTTGCCATGACAAACAAATTACGTCAGTATTTTCCGGTGATCCGTTCACGGGAAGAAGTAATGAAGGATATTGAGAAGGACAAACAGTTGAAGGATATGTTTTATAGCTGGAGAGAAGAAAGAAGGAAGGAATTTCTTGAAGACTTGCAGATGAAAATAGTTTGCTGATCATGGATATGGTAGTGCAGCTGGAAGAATTTAAACACTTTCCAGATACATATATACATCGGTTTGAGCAGGAGTCAGATACTGGTCTGGAAATGAATCTGCTTCAAAAATATTTATTTGTTCCGCTTGACATTTTTCAGAAGATTCAGCACAATAAAAATGGAGAAATAAAGATTGCGAATCGTCTGGAAGCGTGGCTTGCTTTCCTATGTATGGACAGACCGGAAGAGATCATCGCAATCATTGAGAAGTATCCGGATTTTAAAGATCTGTACAGTCAGATCTATGATATGTGCCGGAATATAGAAGAGGTGATGGCTATGTTTTCAAAGGAATTACTGGAGATGGATCGTAATACAGTGCAGTTAATGATTGATGACATGCAGAAGGAATTAGATGAGACGAAGGATGAGCTGGTTGGAACGAAAGGAAAACTGGATGAAGCCCAAGGACAGCTGGATGAAACGAAAGGACAGCTGGATGAAACGAAAGGACGGCTGGATGAAACGAAAGGGCAGCTGGATGAAGCCAGAAATGAGGTGGAATTGCTTCGAAGAAAGCTGGCAGAATTAGAAGGCAACAGATAAATTTATGAGAAAAACAGAAAAGAAAAGTATAGCAGTCATAGATGATGAAGTGCAGATGTTAAAGGTTATCGGAAGATATGTAACAGAGACGCTGAAACAAAAGAATATGACAGATAAGATTAATGTGCGGTTGTTTTGTATGGCAGAAGAATTTCTGGAATCTGTGAAAAAGGATGAAAAATATCTTGCCGTATTTTCTGATATCGAGATGGATACGATGAATGGAATTGAACTCGGAAAGTGGCTGAACAAGAAACGTGCACAGGAAAAGGGGGAAGCAATTCCCCTCATTTTTATTACATCACATGAAGAGTTTGCGATTGAAAGTTACCGTCTGGATGCATATCAGTATATTCTGAAAGAAGAGATGAAAGTTCGGATACCAGAAGTTTTAAGAAATATACTGCAGCAGCGGAGAGAGGAAGAAGACTCATACCGCGTGCTTGAAACGATAGAAGGTATGCAGAAAATCCGATATGGAGATATTCTTTATATTCAGAAAGCAAAAGGAAAGAAATATGTAGAGTATTACACACAGGATAAGGTTTACAGAGAACAGATCAATATGAAAACGTTGTGGGAGGAATTACAGCACAGAGATTTTGTATATGCAGACCGTAGCTGCCTTGTCAATATAGAGAAAGTCATACAGATACACGGAATGGAACTTGAACTTTCCGGCGGTGTGAGAATAAGAATTGCAAGAAGGCATCTGATGGAATTAAAAGAATGTGTCAGACAGTACTGGGAGAGGAAGAAAAGGTATCATGGGATATAGAAGCATTATTATTATACTTGCGGTTCTGGAGGCACTGATGTCTGCATATCTGATGAAACAGGGAATGCCGGCAACGGCAGGAAAAAAAGCAGACAGATTTATATATGCCGGAAGTGTGGGAACTGTGGTTTTACTTGTGGCAGGTAAAGAGTATCCGATTGGAATGTATCTGACAGTGTTCTTACTCACACTGTGCGGCTTTATCTGTGTTGCACTTGGCACAGAGGCGTACGCATTTGCATTTGGAGTACCTGCTGTTTGCTATGGTGGTTTAAGTTTTTTGGAAGTATTTATTGCATCATGGGCAGTTCTGATGCAGGGAACAAGCCAGAATCCATCCAAGATGTGGAAATTGGACATGCTGCCAAAAACAGTAAGCTGCCTGATCGCGGGTGTAATATTTCTTGGTTATGTCTGTTTTATTTGCAAAAAGAAAACCATAAAGAGAATCGCAGAGGAATATAAAGGACTGATTGTAACATTTGGAGCAGGTTTACATATTGTAATTCTGATCTATCAGTTGATGTTGATGGGTGAAGGAACCAAATGGTATTTTCAGAATATTGTGACTGCAAATGTAATAGCGCTCCTGCTGATCTGGCTGTTATGGCAGTTCAGTAAATTTATTTTCCGCTATGAAAGCCTGCAAAGAGAGAATCAGATGATTGAATTTCAAAATACGATGATGGAAAATAATTATGCAAATCTGAAAGAAGCACTGGAAGAGAACCGGAGAATCAATCATGATATGAAAAATCATCTGCTCTTATTAAAAGAATATGAGAAGAGGCAGGACTGGAAAGAACTTCGGAGTTATCTGGATAAGATTACACCGGAGTATGAATCTGTGAAGTTCTATCCATGGACGACTTGTCAGCCACTGGATCTTCTGCTGAATCTGAAGATGCATATGGCAGAAAAAAAGAAAATTGTATGGAAAATAACCGCCTGTTCACTTGAAAAATTCGTATTGGAAGAAAATGAAATCTGTATTTTATTTGGCAATCTGCTGGATAATGCGCTGGAAGCAAGTGAAAAAGTTGAAAAAGGAGAAAAATGGATAAAAACAGAAATACAGAATCCGGGAAATATGCTTTTTATAAACATTGCTAACAGTATGGAAAAACAGCCGGTGAGGGAAGGAAAAAGATGGATTTCCCAGAAAGAGAATCAAAAATTCCATGGCTACGGTCTTATAAGTGTAGAACGCATTGTTGAAAAATATGAAGGAACAATCAGATATCTGGCCACAAAGGACAGATTCGAAGTACAGGTTTCCTTTTTCATGTCCTGAAAAATACCGTTTATGGCGAGGGTATTGCCCACTTCTGTCAGTGTGCTTATTCTTAGAAAAGGATAAGTAACTGATGGAGGTGGTTTTTTGTTATATCAGATTATTTTAAAAAATTTCAAAAGCAGTTGGAAAAATTATTTTGTCTATTTTACAGGGAACATTATAGGAGTCGCAGAATTTTTTGTGTTTTTAGGCTTGTATTCTGTATCGAAAGTAATTATGAAGGATGCATCTGCAGATTTTGGAACGATACAGGATGTTATGTTTGCATGTATTCTGGTCTGCATTTTCAGTGTGGCGATTATGACATATTCTATGCAGAAATTTATGCGGTTAAGACTCAGAGAGTATCAGTTGTTTTATGTACTTGGAATGAAACGGCGTAAAATGTATGGAATGATTCTTTTTGAGTATTTTTCAGGCTGCCTGGGAACTTTATTTGCCGGAATGCTTGCAGGACGGCTTATGCTTGGAGGTGTTTTGAAAGCATGGCATTATTTTTTTCCGGAATATATACGTCGTGTTCCGATTACAGTCTCTGTCTATATGGATACATGTAAATTAAGCGTGGCAGTATTCCTTGCGGTAGCATTTTCCCTGCTTGTGTGGGCAGATAATCATGGACTGCAGGATCTGATGAATGATGGAAAGAAGAAAGAGAAAAAACCACAGAGCAGAAAGTGGCTGGTATTTACAGTAGCAGGAGTTTTGCTTATAGCGGCAGGATATTGGATCTATGCCAGATATTCATTGGATTATGGATATCTGTATTCTCATTTATTTTTGAATTTTGGAACATTTTTTGTAGTTTTATTTGGTGGAGGGATCTTGCTAGAGATACTACATAAAAGAAGAAAATTTTATCTGAAACATCTTCTCGGATTAAATGGATTGTACAGCCGATATCAAAGTAATATGTTGTTTTTCTTAATGATATTTACCGTACAGTTTGCAGCGGTTGGTTATTGCGGTGTACAGATTGCAGAGATTCTTCCAATTTCAGGGCAGGAAAAATATTTTCCGTACGATGCAGTATGGATGGGAAAAGATACAGGAGAAAATCAAAACTTTGTAAATCAGTGTGTAAAGGAATACAAAGGAAGTGTAAAAAAATTTCCAATGATCCGGGTGAGTGGTTATAGTGTTGAATTGGTTGGAATTTCAGAGAAAACATATGAGCAGTTATCCGGAAAACAGGTTCATCTTAAGAATAAAGAGATTGTATATATTCAAAATGAATACAAAACCTACAATGGGAAAAAAGTAACCATGGGAGCGATGGATTATGGACGCAAAGGATACACATGGCTGATGCCTGGGAGCTTTGATAAGGGAAAAGATGAATATGTCAGTCCGGAGTCCAATCATCCGATTGCAAGTAAAGACTGGGATCATCTGTACAGAATGAAAAGAATCGAAGCAGGAAACTGGTTCGGAAAATACAGGATCGGTGTAGAGGCAGAGAATGTTGTAGTATTTTCTGAAAATTATTTTAATAAATGGCATGAGAAATTAAAAAAAGAAAAAGAAGAACCGGATCTGTTGTATTTATTTTCATTTCCGGATCGTACAGAAAAACAGGGAACGAAAGAATTACAGAAATATGTAAATAAATATGGAAATCAGGACTATGGACTGACAGATGAAGTACAGAAAACACTTTATGTAACTGCAACGTTTGTAACAGAGCTGGAAAAAAGCCTGCTCTTTCAATTATCAAATAAAGCGTTCTTTTTTCTTGCATTGCTTGTAAGTGGAAACTTTGCGTTATTTGTAAAGACGGCATCTGAACTGCCGGATTACAGGAAACGTTATGAGTTCCTGTCATGTATGGGGATTACAAAGAAAATGAAGAAAAGAACGCTTGCATGGGAAGTAAAACTGCTGCCGGAAATTACGGCTGTTGCTGTGTTATTGCTCTCTGCCGGTTATGTAGAGATGGAAAAAATACGGGAATCTTACCTTGGCGTTGTACATGGAAAAGAAGTATGGATTTACTGGGGCTGTCTGTCAGCAGGATATATATTGCTTACAGAAGTCATGCTTGAACTATTAAAAAAATGGGTTGCAAAGAGAGTGGAGGAAGGAAATAGAAGATGAGCGTTATAAAAGTAGAAAATCTTATAAAGAATTATAAAAAATCGACATGGAAAGAAAGTGAAGAAGATGTAAAAGTGTTAAAAGGAATTTCGTTTCAGGCAGAGCAGGGTGAATTTGTCGGAATTATGGGAAAATCCGGTTGTGGAAAAACAACACTTTTAAAAAATTTGGGTATGATTGATAAGCCGACAAATGGAAAAATACAGTTTGCGGGAGAAGATACGGATTCTCTATATGGTGATAAACTGGCAGAAATAAGAAATCAGAAGATCGGATTTGTATTTCAGGACTTTTATTTGATGGACAGCCTGTCTGTGGAAGAAAATATTATGCTCCCAATGATTTTGAAGAAAAGTCCGGTGAAAGAGATGCAAAAAAAAGCAAAAAATCTGGCAGAACAATTTGAAATTGGAAAACTGCTTCAGAAAAATCCATATGAATTATCCGGTGGAGAACGTCAGAGAGTGGCAATCTGCAGGGCACTGATCAATGATCCGGAACTGATTCTTGCAGATGAACCGACAGGGAATCTCGATTCCCATTCCGGACAACTTGTTATTGACACATTAAACCGGATTCATATGGAGTATAAAAAAACGATTATTATGGTGACACATGATCCGAAAATGGCAAGCTACTGTGACAGGATTCTTCTGTTGAAAGATGGAAAGATCCTGGAAGAAATGAAAAGAGTTAAAGAACAGGAAAGATTTTATTTCAGGATTCTCGGAAAGATGGCAGATTTATAGGAAAACATGGTATAATAATAGGCATCTGCAAAAGAAAGAGAGGGATGCATATGGAATACGAAGGTCAGATCTGCCGCGCACCGATGGAGCGTTCATCTTATATGCTGCCGGTGATGGTAGGATGCTCTTATAACCGGTGCAGGTTTTGCACATTGTTCAAACATTTAAAATTCCGTAAACTTCCACTTGCCCAGGTAGAACATGATCTGATCCGTGTGAAAGAAGCCGGAGGAAAGCCCAAAGCCGTATTTTTAGGCGATGGCAATGCATTTGATCTCCCGACGGAAGAACTGGCAGAGATCCTTAAGCTTGTCAGAAAATATTTTCCGGAAGGGCCATCTGTACGCATGGATGCAACCGTTACAGGAATCCTTGCAAAGTCACCGGAAGAGTTGGAACAATTACATAGTTTGGGAGTGGAGCATCTGTATCTGGGCATTGAGAGTGGTCTGGAAGAGGTGCTTGCTTTTATGAAAAAAGATCATACGATTTCTCAGGCGGGAAAGGCAATTGCAAGAATACAGGACGTAGGTATTGTATTTGACGCACATATTATGACAGGAGTTGCAGGACATGGAAAAGGCATGGAAAATGCCAGGGCATTAGCGGCATTCTTAAATGAGACAAAGCCGGAAAGAGTGATTAATTTCTCTATGTTTTTACATACAGATGCACCGTTATATCAGGAGATTCGGAACGGCAATTTCAAACCGGCAACAGAATTGGAGAATCTGAAAGAAGAAAAGCTGTTGCTGGAAGAGTTGGAACCAATGGATCTTGCTTATGACGGGTTTCATGATTTTATTGAATTCCGTGTGCGCGGGAACTTAAAAAAAGACAAAGAAAAGATGATAAAAAAGATTGCGGATGAGATTATCAGGCAGGAGAAAAAGGAAGAAGTAATCGCTTATATTTCGGAATCGTGGTCGTAGGAGCAGATAAATAAAAAAGAAAACAAAAAAGATATTCGTATACGCTTGACAAAAGTGACAGGTATTGCTATTATATAAAAACAGAACGCACTCTGTTTTTTAAATATAACGAAAGAGAGGTGCAGTCATGCAGAGAGTTTTTTCATTATTAGTTGACAACAATCCAGGAGTTTTAAGTCGGATTTCAGGATTGTTCAGTAGAAGGGGATACAGTATTGACAGCATTACAGCAGGCGTTACCGCTGATCCAAGGTTTACAAGGATAACAATCGTATCAAGTGGTGATGAACTGATTTTATCCCAGATTGAAAAGCAGGTCAGAAAGCTGGAAGACATTATTGAGATTAAGGTTTTGGAGCCGTCAGATTCCGTTTACCGTGAACTGATTATGGTTAAGGTAAAGGCAAACAAGTCGGAGCGTTCAGAGATCATCTCAGTAGCCGATATTTTCCGTGCGAAGATCGTTGATGTGGAGAAGGATTCCCTGATGGTTGAGCTTACCGGTACACAGTCCAAACTGGATGCTTTCTTAAATCTTCTGGGAGGGTATGATATTCTGGAACTTGCAAGAACCGGAATTACAGGTCTGAACCGTGGCATGAAAGATGTAACACTCATCGATCAGGACGGCAATGTAGAGACACTCACACAGGAGTGATACTTTATGGTATTAAACGAAAGATACTTTCGTTTAATGATATATTTATAACACAATAAAAATTTATTATATTATTTAGGAGGAATGCTAAAATGGCAGCAAGAATTTTTTATCAGGAAGATTGTAATTTATCTGTATTAGACGGACAGAAGATCGCTATCATCGGTTATGGTAGCCAGGGACATGCACATGCACTGAACTTAAAAGAGTCAGGATGTGATGTTATCGTAGGACTTTATGAAGGAAGTAAATCATGGGCAAAAGCTGAAGCTCAGGGATTCAAAGTATACACAGCAGCAGAAGCAGCAAAACAGGCTGATATCATCATGATCCTGATCAACGATGAGTTACAGGCTGATATGTACAAAAAAGACATCGAGCCAAACCTTGAGGAAGGTAACATGTTAATGTTCGCTCATGGTTTCAACATTCACTTTGGATGTATCAAACCACCGAAGAATGTCGATGTAACAATGATCGCACCAAAAGCACCGGGACATACTGTAAGAAGTGAGTATCAGGCTGGTAAAGGAACTCCTTGTCTGATCGCTGTAGAGCAGGATGCTACGGGAAAAGCATGGGATCGTGCACTTGCTTATGGTCTTGCAATTGGTGGGGCAAGAGCTGGTCTTCTTGAGACTACATACAGAACAGAGACAGAGACAGACCTCTTTGGTGAGCAGGCAGTACTTTGCGGTGGTGTTTGTGCACTTATGCAGGCTGGTTTCGAGACACTTTGCGAAGCTGGATATGATCCGAGAAATGCTTACTTCGAGTGTATTCACGAGATGAAACTGATCGTAGACCTGATCTACCAGAGCGGTTTCGCAGGAATGAGATATTCTATCTCTAACACAGCTGAGTATGGTGATTACATTACAGGACCGAAGATCATCACAGAAGATACAAAGAAAGCTATGAAACAGATCCTGACAGACATCCAGGACGGAACATTTGCAAAAGAATTCTTAGTAGATATGTCACCAGCAGGACGTCAGGTACACTTCAAAGCAATGAGAAAACTTGCTTCCGAGCATCCATCAGAGAAAGTCGGAGAAGAGATCAGAAAACTGTACAGCTGGAACGGAGAAGACAAACTGATCAACAATTAATCAGTAAGTCGAAGCGTTTAAAATCTGACTGTAAAAGAAATAACGGACGGTGTAAAGTTCATCTTTACGCCGTCCTTTTTTCGTGGTAATCTGGATATAGATTTAGAAAGGAGTGGTGAGCATCATGGATAGCAGATTAGAAGACTTAAGATCCACCAGAAATCCAAAAGCACGTATTAAAATTATGAAAGGACATTTTGCGACGAGTAACTCGCATCTGAATACATATATCGATATGTCAACAGTCAAGACTCGTCATAACAATGCAAAAGAGACAGCGAAGGAATTAGCCAATGCATATATGACGAATGCAACGATCGATACGATTGTATGTCTGGATGAGACAGAAGTGATCGGAACATTTATGGCAGAGCATCTTGCGAATTCGAGCCAGATGTCTCTGAGTGCGGGGAATAATATTTCTGTGATCACACCGGAGTACAATATGCAGGGACAGATCATGTTCCGTGATAACAAATTACGTATGATTAGGAATCAACAGGTATTGATCCTTGCTGCATCTGTTACAACCGGAAAGACAATCATGCGTGCCATTGAGTCTGTTCTTTATTATGGTGGAAATGTATGTGGAGTATGTTCGATCTTCAGTGCTGTTACAAAAGTTGCTGGAATGGAGATTAAGACAATCTTCACAAGTGCAGACGTACCGGCATATCATGCTTATGATTCGCTGAATTGTCCAATGTGCCAGAAGGGCGAGAGGGTAGAAGCGCTCGTGAACAGCTTTGGATATTCTAAGTTAGAATAGAAGTTATATTCATTAAAAACAACCTCGGCGGAACTGTCGCTGACAGTTCCTGACGGAGAAAACAGCAACAAAAAAACAGCCACATGACGGTATGGCTGTTTTTTTAATATGTCATTCTATAATTAAGCAATTCCGTTAACAGCTTTTGTTAAACGGGAAATCTTTCTGGAGCATGTATTTTTGTGATAAACACCTTTGCTTCCAGCTTTGTTGATTTCAACAATGGCATCTTTTAAAGCAGCTTTAGCTGTTTCAGCATCTTTCTTTGCTACTGCAGTCTCAACTTTCTTTACATAAGTTTTAACTTTAGATTTGATTGCTTTATTTCTAGCAGCCTTTGTTTCGTTTACTAAAATTCTTTTCTTTGCAGATTTGATGTTAGCCAATCTGTCCACCTCCGATTAAATATTTCGATCTGTTGTCGATTTTCCAGTTCGTTAGATCCGGACACGGACGTTCTAACGAAACATACGAACTTATTTTATGTCACGAAAGCTTTTCTGTCAATACATATTTATCAATTATTTGTAAAAACTAGGAAATACAGGTGAAAAAATGTAGAAGAAAGGCGGAAACAAAAATGATGGATCGATATAATGTGCGGACGGATCTTGCGCTGGAGCAGAGAGAACGATTTGTCTCGGATCAGATTGAGATTCCTGGAGTTGCTGTGGAAGAAACCTATGATGACATGTGTGAAGTGCGTGTGACGACAGTACGGATTGAGACAGAAAACGGTGCTGCAGTGATGGGAAAACCAGTAGGAAATTATATCACGCTGGAAGCACCGAAAATGGCAGAAGCAGATGAGAGCTATCACAGAGAGATTTCAGGGAAATTAATGGAAGTACTTGAGGGGTGCCTGCCAGAGAAGGAAGATGGACAGAGTATTCTGATCATTGGACTGGGTAACCGGAATGTCACGCCAGACGCACTGGGACCGCTTGTTGTTGAGCATCTGGATATTACAAGACATCTGGTGAAAGAATATGGAAAATATGCACTTGGCGGGGAGGCGGACCGGCTCGTAAGTGCAGTTGTACCGGGTGTCATGGGACAGACCGGGATGGAGACAGTAGAGATCGTGCGGGGAATTGTGGAAGAGACAGAACCGGATTTTGTAATTGCAATCGATGCGCTTGCTGCAAGAAGTGTGAGAAGGCTGAACCGGACAATCCAGATTGCAAATACCGGAATCGCGCCGGGCTCCGGCGTTGGAAATCACAGAAACGCGATCACAAAGGAGACGGTGGGGGTTCCGGTAATCGCCATTGGTGTCCCGACTGTTGTTGATGCCGCGACGATTGTAGGTGATTCTATCGAAGAATATGTTGCAAAATGCCGTGACGAAGGAATGAGAGAAAATAAAGAACATCTGATTCCGCCGTATCTGTATGGAATGTTTGTCACACCGAAAGATATCGATGAAACAATGGAGCGGACAAGCTATACAATCTCGGAAGCGTTAAATGCTCTTGCTGCCGGACAGGCACATATTTAAAAATTGCACATCATATAGTGTTAAGAAAAGATATGAGAAAAGAGAAGAGATGAAAAATTGGTGCAGAAGAACTTCCGGAAAGAGGCAGCGAAAAAGCATGGCAGTAATGGTTCTGATGGCAGTATGCCTGCTTGCCGCTGCATGGGCAGGAACTATGCTTGCCAGAAAAACAAAGTATCCATATCAAGGAAGAGAATATGTGAACCGGGAAATTTTAAAATGTGCCTGGAAGCTGCATATGCCGGAACTTATGTATATAGAAGAAACAGGAAAAGAATCCTTTGAAAAATGGCTTATCAATCAGATGGAGCTATTATTTCCAATCGGATATATGGCAAATGGGGAAGAAGAAAAGACGCTGGCGGTTGAGGATGAAGATACTTACCGTCTGATTTTAAAGAAACAGGCAGAAGATGAAAATGAAGTGCTGGAGGACGGAACTGTAAAAAACAACAAAGAGAAAACAGAAAAAACACAGACTGCAAAGATATCCGAAAAGAAGCTGAAAAATTATGCATATCTGCGCAGCCATTTTTATACCGTAGATCAGACAACAAAGACGGATGCAAAGGAGCTGGATGCCGGAAAACTTCTGAAAAAGAATATGAAGATCAGAAAAGACGGAAGCAAACCGAAGATTCTAATTTATCATACCCATTCCCAGGAGGCATTTAAAGATTCCAAAGCGGGAGATAAAAAAACATCGATTGTCGGTATGGGAGATATTCTGACGAAAGAGTTAAATGATACTTACCGGATCCCGACAATGCACCACGAAGGAGTGTATGATCTGATTGGCGGGAAAATGGATCGTAGCCGTGCATACCAGCTTGCAGAAGTAAAGGTGAGGAAAATCCTGAAAAAATATCCGTCGATTGAAGTTGTGATCGATCTGCACAGAGACGGTGTCGGAAACAACACACATCTGGTGACATCCATAGATGGAAAGAAAACCGGACAGATCATGTTCTTTAATGGACTAAGCCGGACGAAGAAGAATGGAGATATTGCTTATCTTAAGAATCCATACATACAGGATAATCTTGCATTTTCCATGCAAATGCAGCTTGCTGCCGCAAAAAAATACCCTGGTTTCACAAGAAGGATTTATCTGAAAAGTTATCGCTATAATATGCATCTGATGCCCAAATATCTGCTGATCGAGGCAGGTGCACAGACGAATACGGTAAAAGAAATGCAAAGATCGATGAAAGTCCTCGCAGACCTTTTAGATGCGGTGGTGGATCCATAAAAGTATTTACTTCGTGCCGGATTTTATGCTAATATATACAAAGTATGGAAAAGTATAGAAAAAACGGAAACATGTGGAAAAAAGAGAGAGGATATAGAAGGAATGGCGAAGAAAAACACATATGATGCGGAGAGTATTTCAGTATTAGAAGGTCTGGAAGCGGTAAGAAAAAGACCGGGAATGTATATCGGAAGCGTATCTACAAAAGGTCTGAACCATCTGATCTATGAGATTGTAGATAATGCGGTAGATGAACATCTGGCAGGATACTGCAGCGAGATTCATGTCACACTGGAAAAAGACGGTTCTGCCACGATTGCAGATAATGGACGTGGTGTGCCGGTCGATATGCATGCCAAAGGTGTGCCGGCAGAGCGTCTTGTCTATACAACGCTTCATGCCGGTGGTAAGTTCGATGACTCGGCATATAAGACAAGCGGAGGTCTGCACGGTGTAGGTTCTTCTGTTGTAAATGCACTGTCCGTATATATGGATGTGGAGATCAGCCGTGACGGCTATATCCACCATGACAGATATGAAAAGGGAAATCCGGTCGTAGAGCTGGTAGATGGTCTTCTTCCAAAACTTGGAAAAACAAGAAAAACCGGAACAAAAGTAAATTTCCTGCCGGATGGAACGATTTTTGAGAAAACAAGATTCAAGGCTGAAGATGTAAAAAGCCGTATGCATGAAACGGCATATCTGAATCCAGAGCTGACGATCGTTTTTGAAGACTTAAGAGATGGAAAAAAAGAGAAGATCACCTACCACGAACCGGAAGGAATCATCGGATTTATCCAGGATCTGAATGGAAAGAAAGAGAAGATCCATGAGCCGGTTTATTTTAAAGGAACTGCGGACGGAATTGAAGTGGAAGTGGCATTCCAGTATGTCAATGAGTTCCATGAAAACATTCTTGGCTTCTGTAATAATATTTACAACAGTGAAGGCGGAATGCATCTGACCGGATTTAAAACGACATTTACGACCGTGATCAACCAATATGCAAGAGAACTTGGAATTCTGAAAGATAAAGATGCGAACTTTACCGGAGCAGATATCCGAAATGGAATGACTGCAATCGTATCCATCAAACATCCGGACCCCCGCTTTGAAGGACAGACGAAGACAAAACTGGATAACCCGGATGCGGCAAAAGCGACAAGTAAGGTGACCGGCGATGAAATCGTGCGTTATTTTGATCGTAATCTGGAAACGCTTAAGAAAGTGATCGGCTGTGCAGAGAAAGCGGCAAAGATCCGTAAGACAGAAGAAAAAGCGAAGACCAATCTTCTGACAAAGCAGAAATATTCCTTTGACAGCAACGGAAAGCTTGCAAATTGTGAAAGCCGTGATGCATCAAAATGTGAGATTTTTATTGTCGAGGGAGATTCCGCCGGAGGATCTGCAAAAACAGCGCGTGACCGTATGTATCAGGCAATCCTGCCGATCCGTGGTAAGATCCTGAATGTAGAAAAAGCAACGATCGACAAGGTGCTTGCAAATGCGGAGATCAAGACGATGATCAATGCATTCGGCTGTGGCTTTTCGGAAGGTTATGGAAATGATTTTGATATCAGCAAACTCCGTTATGATAAGATCATTATCATGGCAGATGCGGACGTGGATGGTGCACACATTTCGACACTGCTTCTTACATTGTTCTATCGTTTTATGAAAGAACTGATCGATGAAGGACATGTCTACATTGCGATGCCGCCACTTTATAAAGCGATGCCGAAAAAAGGCGAAGAAGAATATCTGTACGATGACAAAGCGCTGGAGTGTTACCGGAAGACACACGAAGGTCCGTTTACATTGCAGCGGTACAAAGGTCTGGGCGAGATGGATGCAGAGCAGCTCTGGGAGACAACACTGAATCCGGAAACCCGTATTTTAAAAAGAGTTGAGATTGAAGATGCGAGAATGGCTTCTGCAGTGACAGAGATGTTGATGGGAACGGAAGTACCGCCGCGAAGAGAATTTATTTATGAAAATGCTGCAGAGGCAGAACTGGACGTATAAAGGAGAAGAAAGATGCAGGATTCACAGATCATAAGAACCGAGTATTCGGAAGTGATGAAAAAATCATATATTGACTATGCGATGAGTGTTATTGTTGCCAGAGCGCTGCCGGATGCACGTGACGGATTAAAGCCGGTACAGAGACGTACGCTTTACGATATGCACGAACTGGGTATCCGCTATGACAAGCCATACCGGAAATGCGCCCGTATTGTTGGGGATACGATGGGTAAATATCATCCGCACGGTGACAGCTCGATTTATGATGCACTTGTCGTGATGGCACAGGATTTTAAAAAAGGAATGATACTTGTAGACGGACATGGAAATTTTGGCTCCATCGAAGGAGACGGAGCGGCCGCCATGCGTTATACAGAAGCAAGGCTTGCGAAGATTACGCAGGAAGTGTATCTGGCTGACCTGGATAAAGATGTTATTGATTTCGTGCCGAATTTTGATGAGACAGAGAAAGAGCCGGAAGTTTTGCCGGTCCGTATCCCGAACCTTCTTGTAAACGGTGCGGAAGGTATCGCGGTCGGGATGGCAACCAGTATCCCGACACACAATCTTGCCGAGGTTGTAGATGCTGTCAAAGCATATATGAAAAATGATGATATCAGTACGAGACAGCTGATGAAATATATCAAAGGACCGGATTTTCCGACAGGAGGAATCGTTGTAAATAAAGACGATCTTGTGAGTATTTATGAAAGTGGAACCGGTAAGATCAAACTTCGTGGAAAAGTGGATGTCGAAGAGATGAAAGGTGGCAAGAAACGTCTTGTCATTTCCGAGATTCCATATACGATGATCGGAGCCGGAATTGGAAAATTCTTAAACGATGTCTGCAATCTTGTAGAGACAAAGAAGACAAGTGATATTGTAGATATTTCCAATCAGTCATCTAAGGAAGGAATCCGGATTGTTATTGAACTGAAAAAAGGTGCAGATGTAACCAATCTGACAAACATGTTATATAAGAAAACACGTCTGGAAGATACCTTTGGCGTAAATATGCTTGCTGTTGCAAATGGGCGCCCGGAGACGATGGGACTCAAAAGGATCATTGAGCATCATGTGGATTTCCAGTTTGAGCTAACAACGAGAAAATATAAAAATCTGCTTGCGAAAGAGCAGGATAAAAAAGAGATCCAGGAGGGTCTTATCAAGGCATGTGACGTCATTGACCTGATCATTGAGATCCTGCGTGGGAGCCAGTCTGTAAAAGACGCCAGAGCATGTCTGACAAAAGGAATTACGGAAAATATTAAGTTTAAATCTAATATTTCCAGAAAAATGGCGGCAATGCTCCGTTTTACAGAACGTCAGGCAAATGCCATTCTGGAGATGCGGCTCTATAAGCTGATTGGTCTGGAAATCGCAGCGCTTATGAAAGAGCATGAGACGACGCTTGCAAATATTGCAAAATACGAAGATATTCTGAATAATTATGATTCCATGGCAGCAGTGATCATGGAAGATTTAGATCAGATCAAGAAAGAATTCGGCAGAAAGAGACGGACTGTTATTGAAAATGCAGAAGAGGCTGTCTTTGAAGAGAATAAGATCGAAGAACAGGAAGTTGTCTTCCTGATGGATCGTTTCGGTTATGCCAGAACGGTAGATGCCGCAACATATGAGAGAAATAAAGAAGCGGCGGACAGTGAGAATAAATATGTCCTGCATGCGATGAATACCGGAAAACTGTGTGTATTTACAGCGGGAGGTAAGATGCATCAGATCAAAGTGTTAGATCTGCCGCACGGAAAATTCCGTGACAAAGGTCTGCCAATCGACAATGTAAGTAATTATGATAGCACCGCAGAGGAAATTGTTTATATCTGTGATGCAGAACAAACCCGTTATGCAAAATTATTATTTGCAACGAAACAGGGCATGATCAAAAAGGTAGACGGACAGGAATTCCAGGTGGCAAAGCGTACGATCGCAGCTACGAAATTACAGGCAGATGATGCAGTAGTAAGCATTCAGGTGATCACCGATAACCAGCAGGTCGTCTTACAGACAAAAGATGGATATTTTCTGCGTTTTGCGGCAGATGAAGTTTCGGAGAAGAAGAAAGGTGCAATTGGTGTGCGTGGAATCAAACTCCGGAAAGAAGACGAGCTGGAACATGTTTATCTGTTTGAAGAAGGAACCGAGACAAAGGTCATGTACAAAGAAAAAGAAGTGACATTAAATCGACTGAAAATGGCAAAACGTGACGGAACAGGAACAAAGACAAGGGCATAAATAAGGGGATGGACAAATGATACAGGAAATTGCACCACATCAGTATGATAATACATACAGACCACAGAAACCGGAAGCAGAGGATTATGTGCTTTACTATGATGGAAGAGCAGTGCTTGTGACAGAAGGAGAGATTGCATTTCCGAAAGTCGCAGAGATCTGCAAAGCGTCAGAGACTGCCGGGGAGAAACTTATTTATCTGTTCACGATTGATGAAAAAGTGTACTATCTTCTGAATCATAAGACGACAGATAAGATGGAAGTTGTAGATGATGTGAATACATCTGTGAGTGTGGAACGCCTGCAAGTAGCCGGATATGTGTGGAAGGCTGTAGAATATTTCCGCAGTGCAAAGCCAAAATATCAGGCGTTTGCAGCGATTACCGGATGGCAGTTACAGCGCTGGTATGATACGAGACGTTTCTGCGGTTATTGCGGAACGCGTATGAAAGCAGATGGAAAAGAGAGAATGCTAAAATGTCCGAAGTGCGGATTGATGGAATTTCCCAAAATCTGCCCGGCTGTGATCATCGGTGTGACTCATGGAGACAGAATCCTGATGTCCAAATACACAGGCAGAAGTTATAAAAATTATGCTCTGCTTGCAGGATTTAATGAAATCGGAGAATCGATAGAGGAAACCGTATCAAGAGAAGTCATGGAAGAAGTAGGCCTGAAGGTTAAAAATATTCGTTATTACAAAAGTCAGCCATGGTCTTTCTCCGATACACTGCTGATGGGATTCTTCTGTGATCTGGATGGAGAGGAAGAAATTAATCTCGACAGAGAAGAACTGGCAATGGCAGAATGGTTTGACCGGGAGAAGATGCCGGTAGAGCGTGAAGATTTAAGCCTTACAAATGACATGATGATGGCATTTAAAGAAGGAAGAGTATAGCAGAATGAAAAAATGAATTGCAGGAACACTTATTATTGCTCTGGCTGTGATGTTATTATCACCGGCGGGACAAATTCCAATTAGATTCGAACAGCGCCTGGGAGAATCTGGAAGAGGATGAAGATTTTATACATTTGGAAGAAGAGATTTCAGAAATTGCACAAAATGCAGTAGATGCCTTCAGTTATGATCATCCTGAAGTTTTCTGGATTTATAATGTGAAGTACAGTTATCGGATTTCCGGACAATCTAAAAACAGTAAAGTCGAGACAGAAAAAACATATGCGTGCAAATTATGTATATAAAATAGGCAAAATATAAATAATTCCTTGATTTTAAAAGGAAACAGTGTTATACTGACACATAGTAACATAAGCAACCCGATGACAGAAGAGTGGACGAAAGTTCACTCTTCTTTGTTGCTACAGTATCTTACTTTAAATCAGAGAAAGGAAGTTTAGCGTTGTCAAAAAGAGAAATTTACGAACAGAAGACAGAAGAATATCTGACACCGATCGTAGAAGAATATGGATTTGAACTGGTCGATGTAGAATACGTGAAAGAAGGAAGCAACTGGTATTTACGTGCTTACATTGACAAACCGGGCGGAATCAGTGTAGATGACTGTGAGAAAGTAAGCCGCAGACTGTCAGACATTCTGGATGAGAAAGATTATATTGAAGACAGCTATATTATGGAGATCAGCTCTCCGGGACTGGGAAGACCGCTTAAGAAGGAGAAGGATTACAAACGTAATCTGAATAAGAAAGTTGAGATCCGTACTTACCGTATGATAGATAAGCGCAAAGAATTTACCGGAATCCTGAAAGCATACGATGCAGACACGGTAACAATTGAGCTTGATGATGAAACAATGAAAACATTTGAAAAAGGCGAGATAGCGCTGATTCGCCAGGCGTTCGATTTTTAGTTTAGGAGGAGGATAATCATGAACACAGAATTATTAGAAGCGTTGAATATTTTAGAGAAAGAAAAGGATATCAGCAAAGAGAGTCTGTTAGATGCAATCGAAAATTCGCTGCTGAATGCCTGCAAGAGTCATTTTGGCAAGGCTGATAACATTAAAGTGATCATGGATCGTGAATCCTGTGATTACCAGCTCTATGCTGAGAAAGAAGTTGTGGAAGATGTAGAAGATACGTTGGAACAGATCAGTCTGGAAGATGCAAGAAAGATGGATGGTAAATATGACATTGGAGATATCGTACATGTACCGATCGAATCCAAATCATTTGGAAGAATTGCAACACAGAATGCCAAGAACCTGATTCTTCAGAAAATTCGTGAAGAAGAGAGGAAAGTTGTATATGATCAGTACTTTGAGAAAGAAAAAGATATCGTAACAGGTATCGTACAGCGTTATGTTGGCAAGAATGTGAGTATTAATCTTGGTAAAGCAGATGCGATGCTGACAGAGAATGAGCAGGTAAAAGGTGAAGTATTCAAACCGACAGAGAGAATCAAATTATATATCGTAGAAGTTAAGAATACAACGAAGGGACCGAAGATCCTTGTATCCCGTACACATCCGGAACTTGTAAAACGTCTCTTTGAATCAGAAGTAACAGAAGTAAAAGATGGTATTGTAGAGATCAAGAGTATTGCAAGAGAAGCCGGAAGCAGAACAAAGATTGCTGTATGGTCCAATGATCCGGATGTTGATCCGGTAGGAGCCTGTGTCGGAATGAACGGTGCAAGAGTTAATGCAATCGTAAATGAACTCCGCGGTGAGAAAATCGATATTATCAACTGGAGTGACAACCCGGCAATCCTGATCGAGAATGCTTTAAGCCCGGCGAAAGTTATTTCCGTAATGGCAGATCCGGATGAGAAGGTCGCAAGCGTGATCGTGCCGGATTACCAGCTCTCACTTGCAATCGGTAAAGAAGGACAGAATGCAAGGCTGGCGGCAAGGCTGACCGGTTATAAAATTGATATTAAGAGTGAAACACAGGCAATTGAATCAGGAGAACTTCCGGAAAACTATATGGAACTGAGCGAAGGTGTCTTTGAAGAAGAAGTGGAAGACGGATACGAAGAAGAGACCGCAGATGTAGATATAGATCTGGATCTTGTAGAAGAAACTGAGAAACCGGAAGAAATCAGTGAAACAGAAGAATAGGTGATTGTTTGAGCGCGAATAAAAAAATACCTATGCGTCAGTGCGTAGGATGCCGGGAAATGAAGAATAAAAAAGAGATGATCCGGGTAATCCGTACTTCTGAACAGGAATTTGTTCTGGATGCAACCGGCAAGAAGAATGGCAGAGGAGCGTATATTTGTCCGAACAGAGAGTGCCTGTCACAGGCAATTAAGAGCAAAGGACTGGAGCGTTCTTTTAAGCAGGCAATTCCGAAAGAAGTGTATGAGTCGCTGGAAAAGGAGATGGAGCATCTTGAGTCACAGTAAAGCATTGTCAATGATTGGGCTTGCTACAAAAGCCGGAAAAGTTGCCAGTGGTGAGTTCAGTACAGAAAAGGAAGTAAAATCCGCAAGAGCATATCTTGTGATCGTAGCAGGAGATGCGTCTGAGAATACAAAGAAGAAATTCCGCAATATGTGTGAATTTTATCAGGTACCGATTTATTTTTACAAAGATAAAGATACCTTAGGGCATGCAATGGGAAAAGAATTTCGTGCATCCCTTGCAATTCTGGATGAAGGTCTTGCAAAGGGAATTCGCAGACATCTGGAAACGGAAGAAGAATAATTGCATAAAGGAGGTAGTTAATATATGGCAAAAATCAAAGTATATGAATTAGCTAAGGAGCTGAATGTACAGAGTAAGGATGTACTGGAGTTCCTGGAGAGCAAAAAAATAGAAGTGAAAAATCACATGAGTGCACTGGAAGAGACTGCTGCCGGTCAGGTAAAAGAACATTTCAGTAAGAACCGGAAATCTGAGGGGGAATCCGGTGAAGCACCGAAAAAGAAAAATATTGTTCATGTATTCCGGCCGCAGAATACACAGAATGGCAATAAGCATGGAAGACGTCAGGGGACGAAGCAGACCATGCCCCAGGGGCGTCCGATGCAAGTGAACAACGGAAGACCGGCAAAAGGATCGGTAAAACCGGAAGCACCGAAGACAGAAGAGAGAGTTAAAACAGCTGAGAAAGCCAAAGCAGCAGAAGTGAAGACAGCAGAGAAACAGGCAGTGAAAACGGAGATAAAGGAAGAGAATAAAGAAAAGAGAGAAGAAAAAGTAGTGAAGAATAACGAGAAACGTGTAAATAACGACAGACCGAATTCTGAGCGTACAACAAGATCAGAGCGCGGTGATAGAAGCGGTCGTAACGATAACAGAAATGACCGCGGCGGAAGAAATGATGACAGAAGAAACGACCGCAACGGAAGAAATGATGACAGAAGAAATGACCGTGGCGGAAGAAATAATGACAGAAGAAACGACGACAGAAGAAATGACCGCAGCGGAAGAAATGATGACAGAAGAAACGACCGCGGCGGAAGAAATGACGACAGAAGAAACGACCGTGGCGGAAGAAATAATGATAGAAGAAACGACCGCAGCGGAAGAAATAATGACAGAAGAAATAACGGACCTTCAATTCCGGCACCTGAGGCACCGACACAGAAGCCGCAGAGAAGTAACAAGGGCAAAGGCAAGGATGAGCATAAGAAAAAAGATTACCGCCGTGATGAAGAAGAAAGAATGCCAAAGAATAACAAGAAGCCAATGCAGAAACCACAGCCGAAGGAGCAGAAACAGGAAGAAGAGATTAAGTCTATCGTAATTCCGGAAGTTCTGACGATCAAAGAGCTTGCTGACAAGATGAAAGTTGTCCCTTCTGTGATTGTTAAAAAGCTGTTTATGCAGGGCAAAGTTGTAACAGTCAACCAGGAGATCGATTATGATACAGCAGAAGAGATCGCGCTGGAATTTGATGTATTATGTGAAAAAGAAGAAGTTGTGGATGTTATCGAAGAACTCTTAAAAGAAGAGGAAGAAGATGAGAAGAAGATGAAAAAACGTCCGCCGGTTGTATGTGTTATGGGACACGTTGACCACGGTAAAACTTCTCTTCTGGATGCAATCCGTCATACGAATGTAATAGGCGGCGAGGCCGGAGGAATCACCCAGCATATCGGTGCTTATGTCGTAGATGTTAAAGGTGAGAAGATCACATTCCTTGACACACCGGGACATGAGGCGTTTACAGCAATGCGTATGCGTGGAGCAAGCTCTACAGATATCGCAATCCTTGTTGTAGCAGCAGATGATGGTGTAATGCCGCAGACAGTAGAAGCAATCAACCATGCGAAAGCAGCCGGTGTTGAGATCATCGTTGCAGTTAATAAGATCGATAAACCAAGCGCTAATATCGAGCGAGTAAAACAGGAAATGACAGAGTATGAACTGATTCCGGAAGACTGGGGCGGAAGCACAATTTTTGTCCCGGTATCTGCAAAGACAGGAGAAGGTCTGGAAGATCTGATGGAAATGATCGTACTGACTGCAGAAGTAATGGAATTAAAGGCAAATCCAAACAGACGTGCAAGAGGACTTGTCCTAGAAGCACAGCTCGACAAAGGAAGAGGTCCGGTTTCAACAGTCCTTGTACAGAAAGGAACACTGCGTGTCGGAGATGCGATCGCAGCAGGATCTTCACATGGTAAAGTCAGAGCAATGATGGACGACAAAGGACGCCGCGTCAAAGAAGCAGGTCCGTCTGTGCCGGTAGAGATTCTCGGACTCAATGATGTACCGAATGCCGGAGAAGTATTTGTCGGATGTGCAAATGATAAAGAAGCAAGAAACTTTGCTGAGACATTTATTTCACAGAGCAAAGTAAAACTTCTGGAAGAAACAAAATCAAAACTGTCTCTGGATGATCTGTTCAACCAGATTCAGGAAGGTAACTTAAAAGAATTAAACATCGTTGTAAAAGCAGACGTACAGGGATCTGTAGAAGCAATCAAACAGAGTCTTCTGAAACTTTCCAATGATGAAGTTGTTGTAAAAATCATCCATGGCGGTGTTGGTGCGGTCAATGAATCTGATGTAAGCCTTGCATCTGCATCTAACGCGATCATCATAGGATTTAATGTACGTCCGGATGCAACAGCAAAAGAAACCGCAGACCGTGAAGGTGTAGATATCCGTCTGTATCGTGTCATCTACAATGCGATCGAAGATGTGGAAGCAGCCATGAAAGGACTTCTGGATCCGGTATTTGAAGAAAAAGTACTTGGCCATGCAGAAGTACGTCAGCTGTTCAAAGCATCCGGTGTTGGTACGATCGCAGGATCTTATGTACTGGATGGAACATTTGAAAGAGACTGTTCTGTGCGTATCACAAGAGATGGCATTGTCGTATTTGAAGGTGCACTTGCTTCCCTTAAACGTTTCAAAGATGACGTGAAAGAAGTCAGAGCAGGCTATGAGTGTGGTTTCGTATTTGCAAACTTCAATGATGTAAAAGAAGGCGATCTTGTAGAAGCATTCAAGATGGTTGAGATTCCTAGATAGGAAGAAAAGAGGAGAGCAATTTGAGAAAACGTAGCATTAAGAATACAAGAGTAAATACAGAAGTACAGCGCGAATTAAGTAGTATTATCCGGGGCGGGCTCAAAGATCCGAGAGTTGCTCCATGGACTTCTGTTGTTGCGGCAGAAGTCGCACCGGATCTTAAGACTTGTAAAGCCTATATCAGTGTGCTCGGTGATGAAAAAGCACAGAAAGATACACTGGAAGGTTTACAGAGTGCAGAAGGTTATATCCGCCGGGAGCTTGCGCATACATTAAATATGCGCAACACACCGGAGATTACATTTGTTCTGGATCAGTCGATCGAATATGGTGTAAATATGTCCAAAAAGATCGATGAAGTGACAAAAGGAATGAAAACAGAAGGTGACGAAGATGCTGAATAAGATACTGAGCGGAGCAAAAGAAATCGCAATCGGTGGTCATGTAAGACCGGACGGAGACTGTGTAGGTTCCTGTATGGGACTGCGTCAGTATATCATTGAGAATTATCCAGATAAAAAAGTGACGGTATATCTGGAAGAAATCCCAGATTCTTTTCAATTCCTGAAAGGAATTGAGGAAATCCGTTCAGAAATCCCGGAGAATAAAGTCTATGATCTCTTTATCTGCCTGGATTGTGGAGATAAGGGAAGACTTGGATTTTCAGCACCGCTTTTTGAACAGGCAGCACACACATTCTGTGTGGATCATCACATCAGCAATGTAAGCTTTGCGATGGATAATGTGATCCGGCCGGATGCAAGTTCTACATCGGAACTGGTGTATGAACTGCTGGATAAGAAGCGTATCAGCAAAGAGACGGCAGAAGCGTTGTATCTTGGAATCGTACACGATACCGGTGTATTCCAGTATTCCTGCACTTCACCGGATACGATGCGGGCGGCGGCAGTACTGATGGAAAAAGGAATCGATGCGCCGGAGATTATTCATGATACATTTTATGAAAAAACATACAACCAGAACCAGATTTTAGGACGTGCACTCTTAGAGAGTATCCTTCTCCTGGATGGACAGTGCATTGCAACTTATGTGCGGCAGAAAGAGATGGAATTCTATGGTGTAAAACCGAAAGATCTGGAAGGAATCGTAAGTCAGTTGCGCAATACAAAAGATACAAAAGTTGCGATTTTCATGTATGAATTAAAGCTGAATGAATTCAAAGTCAGTCTCCGCTCGAATGACGATGTGGATGTCAGCAAGATCGCACAGTATTTTGGCGGCGGCGGACATAAAAAAGCGGCAGGCTTTACAATGACAGGTCAGCCGTTTGATGTGTTGAACAATGTCTCCGCACAGATTGTAGCGCAGCTTGAGGAGTAACTATGATTCATGGCATTATAAATATTTACAAAGAAAAAGGCTATACATCACATGATGTCGTTGCAAAATTACGCAGAATTGTCGGGCAGAAGAAAATCGGACACACAGGAACACTGGATCCGGATGCGACCGGTGTGCTGCCGGTCTGCTTTGGTAAAGCAACAAAATTATGTGATCTTTTAACAGACAAAGATAAAACATACGAAACGGTACTGCTGCTTGGGCGGGAAACAGATACACAGGATATATCCGGAACTGTACTGAGTGAAAAGCAGACCGGTACTGTGACAGAGGCAGATGTAAGAAGTGTGGTGGCTTCTTTTGTCGGTGCTTATGCGCAGACTCCGCCGATGTATTCGGCAATTAAGATTGGTGGAAAGAAGCTCTATGAGCTTGCAAGAGAAGGAAAGACAGTGGAGAGAAAACCGCGGAATGTTGAAATTTTTTCTATTGATATTCTGGAAATGGATCTGCCGCATGTGAAGATGCGGGTGCACTGTTCCAAAGGCACGTATATCCGTACGCTTTGCAATGATATCGGTGCGAAGTTAGGATGCGGCGGCTGTATGGAAGAGCTTGTCCGTACAAAGGTGAGTTCATTTATGCTCACGGAAGCGAAGACGCTTGCAGAAGTGGAAAATTTTGTGGCAGACGGCAGACTTTCTGAAATCATAACACCGGTCGACGCAATGTTTGCACACTATCCGGCATTGTGTGTGACGGAAAAATGGGACAAATTCGCATATAATGGTAACGCACTTCCGAAGGATGCAGTGGGGGATGTGCCAGACGGGCACAGCATTTCGGACGTTCACAGAGTGAGGATCTACAATTCAAAGGAGGAGTTTATCGGTCTGTACGATTATAAGAAAAGCGAAAATAAATACAAACTTGTAAAAATGTTTTATACGCCGGATGTATAGAACATGAGAGGAAAAAATATGCAATATATAGAAGGTCTGAATGAATATACAGAAACCGAAAAGTCAGCAGTGACCTTTGGAAAGTTTGACGGAGTGCATAAGGGCCACCAGAAGTTAGTTGAAGAAGTGCTCAGATGCTGCACAAATGGAAATATAAAAAGTGTTTTGTGTGCATTTGAGATGAATAAAAAAGACATTCTTATGACTCCGGATGAGAGAAGAGAAAGAATGGACGGCAAAATAGACTATCTTGTGGAATGTCCGTTTTCAGATGAACTCCGGCACATGAGTGCGGAAGATTTTATTAAAAAGGTTATAAAGGGTGTTTTTCATGCTGAATATGTGGTTGTAGGGACTGATTTTCATTTTGGATATGGAAAAGAAGGCGATGCGCATATGCTGGAGGCGTATGCCGAAAAATATCATTATAAGGCAATCGTAGTTGAAAAAGCACGGTTTAAGCATCGGGAGATCAGTAGCAGTTTTATTAAGAGTCTGGTCAAAGATGGAAGCATTACAACCGCGAATTACCTTCTGACATATCCATACCCGGTAGAAGGAATTGTAAAACATGGAAAACATCTGGGAAGTGAGTTGGGATTTCCCACATGTAATGTAGAATGGCCGGCGCATAAAGTACTGCCGCCAAAAGGAGTGTATGTAAGCCGTGTTTATATTGATGGGGAAGTTTATGGCGCAATATCCAATATCGGAGTCAAGCCAACCGTATCAGATGAAAACAAAGTGCTGATCGAGAGTTATTTATATGGATATAGCGGAGATGCATACGGAAAAAACGTTAAAATTGAATTACTGGAATTCCGACGCCCGGAACATAAATTTTCTTCCATTAAGGAAATGCAGGTACGAGTCCGTCAGGATATACAGTATGTCAGAGAATACTTTGAAAAAGAGTAAAAGGAGAAACAGATGAATATAATAACTATATTTTCTCTGTTTGGTGGACTTGGACTGTTTTTATATGGTATGAGCCAGATGAGCGAAAGCCTTGAAAAAGCAGCCGGCGCCAAAATGAGAAGTATTCTGGCAGTCTTTACGAAAAACAGATTTATCGGACTGCTGGTAGGTATGATCTTTACAGCGATCATCCAGTCATCCAATGCTACAACAGTTATGGTCGTGAGTTTTGTAAACTCCGGACTGATGAATCTGATGCAGGCAACCGGAATTATTCTGGGAGCCAATATCGGAACTACAATCACCGGACAGTTGATCGCATTTAATCTGTCGGATATAGCGCCACTATTTGTAATCATCGGTGTGATTATGTCCATGTTCTGTAAGAACCAGAAGGTGCAGAGAGCCGGTGATGTGATTCTGGGATTTGGCATTTTGTTTATGGGGCTGAAAGTTATGGGTGAATCCTTGACCATTGTAAAACAGTCACCGGTTGTAAAAGAATTTTTAAGCTCTTTAAGCAGTCCGTTTATTGCGATCCTTGTCGGATTTATTGCGACTTCTGTTTTGCAGAGCTCTTCGGCAACGGTTGGTATTATTATTTTGATGGCATCACAGAATCTGATCCAGTTTATGATCTGTCCGTTTGTAATTCTTGGCTGTAACATCGGTTCTTGCGTGTCTGCACTTCTTGCCAGCCTGAACGGAAGAAAAGATGCAAAGAGAGCAGCGATGATTCATTTCTTATTTAACGTGATCGGATCTGCAATTATGTTTACTGTGATCTTTATATTTACCAAACCGATCACAGGTGCACTGCTTGGAATTTCCGGTGGAAATGTGGCACGTGCGGTTGCCAATACACATTCTCTGATGAAAATCATAGAAGTGGCTATGTTGTTCCCGTTTATGGGCTGGATCGTGAAGCTGACTTACAAAGTAGTTCCGGGAAATGACGATACAGACGAAGATGAGTATGAACTGAATTATATCAAACAGTCTATGATGTCACCTGCAACGGCAGTTATGGATGCAATCCATGAGATCGAGCATATGGGAAAGGTTGCAATGAGCAATCTGGAACTGTCCATGCATGCACTCTGTGAGTTGGACGGAGAAGCAATTGAAAAGGTATACAAAACCGAAAAATATATTGATTTTATGAACAGTAAGATCACGGATTACCTTGTGAGGGCAAATGAGCTGGAACTTCCGACTGCAGATGCAGATAAGCTGGGAGGACTGTTCCATGTAGTAAATGATATTGAAAGAATCGGTGATCATGCAGAAAATATGGCTGAGGCTGCAAGAGAGAGAATTGATTCCGGCGTAAAATTAAGCGACAAGGCGATACGTCAGATGAATGATATGATGAAGTCGGTACAGACACTTCTGGAATATGCATTGGATATGTTTACAAATGGAAATCAAGAACATATGCGTGAGATTCTGGAACTGGAAGATGCCATTGATGAGCTGGAAAAGAAACTGCAAAGATCACATATCAAGCGGCTGACGAAGAACAAATGTACACCGGAAGCAGGAATGATCTTTGCGGATGCAGTATCTGGTCTGGAGCGTGTAGCCGACCATGGAACCAATATCGCATTTGCGATCATGGTACCGGATGAATACAAATCTGATGAAGAAGAGTAAAATAATCCTTTACAGAGGATAAGTGTTGTGTTATACTCATCTGGTATGAACAGCCGGTGTTCGGTAACAGGATACTCCAACCGTTGCTTAATATCAGGCGATAATTAAGAGAATTAAAAGGAGGAAATCACAATGGTTTCAAAAGAACAGAAAGAACAGATCATTAAAGACTTTGGAAGAACAGCAGGAGATACAGGTTCACCGGAAGTACAGGTAGCTATCCTGACAGCAAGAATCAATGACCTGACAGATCATTTCAAAGCTAACCCGAAGGATCATCACTCAAGAAGAGGACTTCTTAAGATGGTAGGACAGAGAAGAGGACTTCTTGCATACCTGAAGAAGACAGATATCAACAGATATCGTGCTCTGATCGAGAAACTTGGACTTAGAAAATAATAATGATTTTAATAAAAATTCCGATTGCGTTATGCAGTCGGAATTTTTTGTAGAAAAAAGATATGGTGTATTTACATAAGATATGCTATAATATATTGGATTGCGGACGAGGGAGATATAATCCGAGACCACTGAAAAGGATATTGTCCGGTGGTAGCGAAAAGAGAGTGTCTTTTTCAGTAGTTTCGGTATCCTTCTTTCGCAGAACAGATGAATGAAGATAAAAGGAGAATACTATGTATAAGAAGTATGAGATGGAATTAGCCGGAAGAACACTTCGCGTAGATGTTGGTAGAGTAGCGAAGCAGGCGAACGGTGCGGTTTTAATGCACTATGGTGATACAACTGTACTTTGTACAGCAACTGCTTCTGAGAAGCCAAGAGAAGGAATCGATTTCTTCCCGTTAAGTGTAGAATATAATGAGAGAATGTATTCCGTAGGTAAGATCCCGGGAGGATTTAACAAAAGAGAAGGAAAAGCATCTGAGAATGCGATCCTGACATGCCGTGTTATCGACCGTCCGATGCGACCACTGTTCCCAAAGGATTACCGTAATGATGTTACATTGGAGAACCTGGTACTTTCTGTAGATCAGGATTGTTCACCGGAGTTGACAGCTATGCTTGGAGCAGCAATTGCGACTACAATTTCTGATATCCCGTTTGACGGACCGATCTCTACAACACAGGTTGGACTGGTTGACGGTGAATTTGTATTTAATCCGACAGCAGAACAGAAAGAAATATCTGATATGGCGCTGACGGTTGCATCTACAAGAGAGAAAGTTATCATGATCGAAGCAGGAGCGAATGAAGTTCCGGAAGCACAGATGGTCGAAGCGATTTACGCAGCTCATGAAGTGAACCAGAAAGTAATCGCATTTATCGATACAATCGTTGCAGAATGCGGAAAAGAAAAACACAGCTATGAGAGTTTTGCGATTCCGGAAGAATTATTTGCAGCAATCAAAGAAATCGTACCGCCGGAGACTATGGAGGAAGCTGTATTTACAGATGATAAACAGGTAAGAGAAGAAAATATCCGTCAGATTACAGATAAGTTAGAGGAAGCGTTTGCTGATAATGAAGAATGGCTTGCTGTTCTTGGAGATGCAATTTACCAGTATCAGAAGAAGACTGTCCGCAAGATGATCCTGAAAGATCACAAGCGTCCGGATGGAAGAGCAATCGACCAGATTCGTCCACTTGCTGCAGAAGTAGATCTGATTCCTAGAGTACATGGTTCTGCTATGTTTACACGTGGACAGACACAGATCTGTAATATCTGCACACTGGCTCCACTGTCAGAGGCACAGAGACTTGACGGACTGGATGAAAAAGAGACAACAAAGCGTTATATGCATCACTATAACTTCCCGTCATACTCTGTTGGAGAGACAAGACCATCCAGAGGACCGGGACGTCGTGAGATCGGACATGGAGCACTTGCAGAGCGTGCATTGGTTCCGGTGCTTCCGAGTGAGACAGAGTTCCCGTATGCAATCCGTACCGTATCCGAGACATTTGAGTCTAACGGATCTACATCAATGGCTTCTACATGTGCATCTTGTATGTCACTTATGGCTGCAGGTGTTCCGATTAAAGCTATGGTTGCAGGTATCTCATGCGGACTTGTAACAGGAGATACAGATGATGATTATCTGGTACTTACAGATATACAGGGACTGGAAGACTTCTTTGGTGATATGGACTTTAAGGTAACTGGTACAAAGAAAGGTATCACAGCAATCCAGATGGATATTAAGATCCACGGACTTACAAGACCGATCGTTGAGGAAGCAATCGCACGTACAAGACAGGCTCGTCTGTTCATCATGGATGAGTGTATGTCAAAAGCAATCGCAGAGCCGAGAACAGAGGTTGGTGAATTTGCACCGAAGATTATCCAGATGCAGATCGATCCTCAGAAGATCGGTGATGTTGTTGGACAGAGAGGCAAGACGATCAATGCGATCATCGAGCAGACTGGTGTGAAGATTGATATTACAGATGACGGAGCAGTATCTATCTGCGGAACAGATGCCAAGAGCATGGAAGAAGCACAGAAGCTGATTCACATCATTGTTACAGATTATGAAGCAGGACAGGTTCTGGAAGGACATGTTATCAGTATCAAAGAATTTGGAGCATTTATTGAGTTTGCACCGGGAAAAGAAGGAATGGTTCACATTTCCAAGATTTCCAAAGAGCGTGTAAACCATGTTGAAGATGTGTTGACACTTGGCGATAAAGTCAAAGTTGTATGCCTTGGAAAAGACAAGATGGGAAGATTTTCATTCAGCATGAAAGATGTTGCAGAATAAATTGCTGCGTGATACGTTGTAAAATAAAAGACAGTATGATAAATAAGGACCGTGCCGGGTTATCCGGTACGGTCCTTTGTGGATTTCAGGAATAAATAACTGTCCCGGGCATATATTGGAGATAAGAGGTGGACAAAACATGAAAGAAGAATGTATCTTATCGTTACTACCGGGGAAATTAAGAATCCAGATGCAGAAGATCGTGAAAGATTATGAAAAACTGCAGGAGATCAAAGTACGCATTGAGAAGCCGGTTTTTTATTTTCAGGATGGCAGGGAATATATGCTGAAAGATGAGTGGGGGAGACCTTATATTGCGACAAAAGAAGAAGTGCGGGAATTGCTGGAATATGTGAGCCATTATTCGCTATATGCATACGAAGAAGAGATGAGGCAGGGATTTCTGACTGTGGAGGGAGGGCACAGGATTGGTTTTGCAGGACAGGCGATTTTAGAAGGAGGGCATGTGAAGAATCTAAAATATATTTCGTCCGTAAATATCCGGATAGCCCATGAAGTGATGGGATGTGCCGATTGGATTTTTCCATATATAACACGAAACCGATCGCTTTTTCACACCCTGATCGTGTCACCGCCGGGACAGGGAAAAACAACACTTCTGCGTGATATTGTAAGGCAGATTTCGGAAGGGAATACATACATCAGCGGGAAAACAGTGGGTATTGTAGATGAACGTTCGGAAATCGGAGGATGTTATCAGGGCGTTGCGCAGAATCATGTCGGGATGCGGACAGACATCCTGGACGCCTGCCCGAAGGCAGAAGGAATGATCATGCTCATCCGTTCCATGACACCGGAAGTCGTAGCAGTTGATGAAATCGGCACGGCGCAGGATGTACATGCCATAGAGTATGCAATGCACTGTGGCTGCAAAATGCTTGCGACCGTACATGGAGAATCCATGCAGGAAGTGAAGAGAAAGCCGGTACTTGGCACATTGATCAAACAGAAGCGTTTTGAAAGATATATTGTCTTATCAGGAGAAGGAAAAGTCGGTGAAGTTGGCGGCATCTATGATGACAGGGGGAATACACTGTATTCTTTTGTCGGACAGTCCAACACAGCGGGCTATACCGGCATGGCAGGTGATGAAAAATGTGGAAAGCCATAGGCGCTTTTCTTATCCTTTTCTCGGCTTCCATGGAAGGGACAAGGCATGCACATAAGATTCGTGAGGAATACGAAGAACTGCAAAAGATACGGTATCTTATTTCTTTATTAAAAAGTGAGATCTGCTATGCCAGGTCCAGCCTGGAAGAAGTGTTTGCATCCGTTGCAGAAAAATGTGAAGATCCGTACCGTAACTGGCTTCTTATGATGAGAAATGAAATGCGATGCAAAAAAGAAAAACGATTCGTAAAAATATGGCAGGAATCGGCAGATGTCTGTCTTGTGGGTCTGATGATTTCAAGAAAAGAAAAAGAGAATCTGAAAGAAGTCGGTGCAAGACTTGGAAATCTGGATCTTAAGATGCAGATCCGTTCTCTGGAGCTGTATGAAGAGAAAGTGGAGGAATCGTTAAGGCAGATACAGAAACAGATGTACACGAAGATGAGACTTTATTATCTTATGGGGATCATGGGCGGGATTCTGACAGTCGTGCTTCTGATCTGAAGGAGGAAGAGATGGATGTAAATCTGATATTTAAGATTGCGGCTGTCGGGATTTTAGTATCGGTACTCAGTCAGGTGCTGAAACATAGTGGCAGGGAAGAACAGGCATTTTTAACAAGCTTTGCAGGACTTCTGCTTGTATTGTTCTGGATCGTGCCATACATTTACCAGTTGTTTCAGAATATCCGGCAGTTATTTTACCTGTAGGAAAGAAGGGGGCATATGAGTATCATACAGATTTGCGCAGCTGCTGTTGCAGGTATGCTTCTTGCTGTGCAGTTTAAAGCGCAGAAACCGGAGTATGGAATCTATATCAGCATAGCGCTGAGTCTTCTTATTTTCTTTTCTGTACTCGAGAAAATAGAAACAATCGCGGAAGTAATACGAAAAATCGGTACATATATATCGGTTGATGATATGTATATGGGAACATTGTTCAAAATGCTTGGAATTACTTATGTGGCAGAATTTGCATCGAATATTTGCAAAGATGCGGGATATCAGACGATTGCAAGACAGATTGAGATTTTCGGGAAACTTGCAATCATGGTGCTTAGTTTTCCGGTGCTTCTTGCGATTCTGGACACGATCCGGAAGGTGTTGTCATGAGAAGAAAGGTTAAACAGAAAAAGATGCGCTGTGGGAAAATAGTACCTGGACTTACAATCCTGTTTATACTGCTGACTGGATTTCCGGCAGGTTTTCAGATGGAATATGTGTATGCAGCAGAACCGGCATATGAAACAGGAATATCAGAAGATGCACAGACAGAGACAGAAAAATGGATACAGCAGTTTTCCTTTGATGAGATGCAGAACTACATAGATCAGATGTTTCCGGAAAAGAATTATAATTTAGAAGAGATGCTCCGGAAAATTACAGAAGGGGATTATGAAGAATTTTTAAGCCAGGCAGGAAAAATGTTAAGAGACAAGCTTTTTCAGGCTGTGGAAAGCGGAAGAAAATATCTGATTCCGATTGTATTTCTGGCATTTCTGGCGGCATTGTTTCATAATTTTTCACAGGTGTTTGAAAGCGGCCAGCTCTCAGAAACCGGCTTCTATGTTCTGTATCTTTTGCTGATCGCATTGTGTCTGAAAGTATTTCTTGCGGTAACGGAATGGGTAAGCACCGGTGTAGAAGGACTGACTGCATTTATGGGTGTATTTTGCCCGCTGTATTTTCTTGCTGTAGCGATTGCGAAAGGCAGTGTAACAGCGATCGCATTTTATCAGCTTGTGCTTTTTATTATTTATCTGGTAGAACTTGTAATTGCCAAGATCCTGCTGCCGATGATCCATATTTACATGATATTGAGACTGCTCAATTATCTTTCGAAAGAAGATTATCTGAGCAAATTTGCCGGCTTTCTGGAAATGCTTGTTTCCTGGACGCTCCGGACAATGTTGGCTGCTGTAGTCGGATGGAATCTGGTGCAGGGACTGATCGGTCCGTCCGTCGATGATGTGAAGCAGAGTCTTGTGACAAGAGGAATGGAAGCCATACCGGGTGTGGGGGATCTTCTGGGCGGCGCTGCGGAAGTGACGATTGGTACACTCGTACTGGTCAAAAATGGAATTGGAGTCGTGGGCGCACTGTTTGCGGTACTCTTATGTTTGGTTCCGCTCGTAGAAGTCGGGCTGGTCGTGCTACTTTATAAATTCACGGCGGCTCTTCTGCAGCCGGTTTCCGATGAGCGTGTGATTGGCTGTATTGAAAGTGTGGGAGACGGACTACGGCTTTTTATGCGTGTGCTGTTTACAACAGGGCTTTTATTTCTTCTGACAATTGTTGTGGTCGCAGCTACAACCGGAGAATAGGAGGGGAAATGATCGACAAAATCTATGAATGGGTGAAGAACTTAAGCTTTTATCTGGTTCTTGTAACGGCTCTTTTACAAATGCTTCCGGACAGCGATTACCGGAAATATATCCGTTTTTTTACAGGACTTGTGTTGATTGCACTGCTTCTTACCCCGGTCCTTAAGACGGTGCACGCAGGCGACTTGAAGACAGAGATTTTGCAGGATGCAGACTGGCAGGAGTTTCAGGATAAGCTTCAGAAGACAGAAACAAAAGTCCGGAAGCAGATGACGGAAACAGCAGATGCAGTAGAAAACGGGAAAGCGCAGGATGAGCAGAAAAAAATAGAGGTGAAAGAGATTGAAGTTCAGCCTTAAGATGTTAAAAGAATTGCTGTGGAAAGGGGAAAAACTGAAGAAGGACCAGCTTCTGATCCTGTTTCTTACCGGAGTACTCTTATTAGTTATTACATTGCCTGCCGGTAAGGAAAAAGAAAATAGGAAAACTGTCGGAAGCAGAACCGGGCAGAGCGTGATAACAGACCGTGAAAGTTATACAAAAGAGATGGAACAGGAACTGGAAGAAATGTTGTCGCAGATGGATGGCGCCGGAGAAGTGAAAGTGATGCTGACACTTGCATCAACAGCGGAAAAAGTGATAGAGAAAGATCGTGACACTCAGAGTGAGCAGGTAAAAGAGTCCGATCATCAGGGCGGAGAGCGTACGACAGATAAAGATTCCCTGTCTGAAGAAACGGTATATAAAAAGCAAAACAGTAATGGAGACAGCCCATATGTAACGAAAGAACTGACACCGCAGGTTGAAGGTGTTGTCGTGCTTGCCACAAGGGGTGATAATCCTGAAGTAGCTAAACATATTACGGAAGCGGTGCAGGCATTATTTGGAATAGACACGCATAAGATTAGAATAATGAAAAAGAATCAGAAACCATAAAAGGCAGGAGGAGAGAACGTGAAACGAGTGTTTAAGAAAAATCAGGTGATCATTGCAGCGTTGGCGGTGATGATAGCGGCAGCAGGATATTTGAATTATTCCGGACGCCTGTTCCCGGATAAGGAAAAATCCAGTGAGACAGGAAGTGAAGTGGCAAGTCAGGAACTTCTGGATATTTCACAGGAGGACAGTCAGAGTGCATCCTCGGATATTAAGAGTCAGGACGGGGATAATGAAGCGCAGACGAGTACGCCGGGCGAGGCGGTACTGACAGGAGGAGATGCCACATCCATCGTATCACAGGCAAAGATCACAAGAGAACAGGTGCGGGCTAAAAATAAAGAGTCCCTGCAGGAAATCATAGACAATAAACAACTGACAGGAGAGCAGAAGAAAAAAGCGGTAAATGAAATGGTTGAGCTTACAAAAATTGCAGAAAAAGAGGCAGCTGCGGAGACGATGCTTTCTGCCAAAGGATTTACAGACAGTGTAGTCAGTCTTTCCGAAGAATCCGCAGATGTTGTGGTAAATGCCAAAGAATTAAGTGAAGCAAACCGGGCACAAATTGAAGACATTGTTATAAGGAAGACCGGAATGGCAGCTGAAAATATTGTGATCACACCGGCAGGCAGTAAAAAATAGAATAAAATATATGGAAAATCCCGCAGCAGCGGGATTTTTGTTTGAGCATTTGCAGAGGATATGTTATACTGACTAACAGTGTCTATAAACGGATATACTAATGTAGGAGTGTTGGAATATATGTCAGAGATAACAAATGAAATAACAAATGAGATTAAAAAACGAAGAACGTTTGCAATTATTTCCCATCCCGATGCAGGTAAGACAACTTTAACAGAGAAGTTCCTGCTTTACGGAGGAGCCATTAACCAGGCAGGAAGTGTCAAGGGAAAGGCAACAGCAAAGCATGCAGTATCAGACTGGATGGAGATTGAGAAGGAAAGAGGTATTTCTGTAACTTCATCGGTATTACAGTTTAATTATGATGGATTCTGTATCAACATCCTGGATACACCGGGACATCAGGATTTCTCGGAGGATACCTACCGTACTCTGATGGCGGCAGACTCAGCTGTAATGGTCATTGATGCATCCAAAGGTGTAGAGGCGCAGACAAGAAAACTGTTCAAAGTATGTACGATGCGTCATATCCCGATTTTTACTTTTATCAATAAGATGGACCGCGAAGCGATGGATACATTTGAATTATTAGATGATATCGAGAACGAGCTGGGAATCGCAACCTGTCCGGTAAACTGGCCAATCGGTTCCGGTAAGGAGTTCCGCGGTGTCTATGACAGAAATACAAAGAAAGTCGAGCTGTTCTCAGATACAAGAAAAGGAACAACACAAGGTGAGGTGCGCAAGATCGACATTGACGATCCAGAGATTGCAGATCTTATTACAGCGGATCAGAAGAGCCAGTTAGAAGAAGAGATTGAACTGCAGGACGGTGCAGGAGCCGAGTTCGATCAAGAGCTGGTCAGCAAGGGAGAACTTTCACCGGTATTTTTCGGATCTGCACTTACGAACTTCGGTGTAGAGACATTCCTTCAGCATTTCCTTGCAATGACAACTTCACCGCTTCCGAGAAAATCAGATGCAGGTCTCATTGATCCGATGGAGGAAGAAGATTTCTCAGCATTTGTATTTAAAATTCAGGCAAATATGAACAAGGCGCACCGAGACCGTATCGCATTTATGCGTATCTGTTCCGGTAAATTCGAGGCAGGAATGGATGTGTTCCATATTCAGGGCGGCAAGAAGGTACGTCTGTCGCAGCCACAGCAGATGATGGCTAGCGAGAGACATCTGGTGCAGGAAGCTTATGGCGGAGACATTATCGGTGTGTTTGATCCGGGCATTTTCTCAATCGGTGATACACTGACGACTTCAGCAAAGAGGTATGCATATGAAGGTATCCCGACATTTGCACCGGAGCATTTTGCAAGAGTCCGTCAGGTAGATACGATGAAGAGAAAACAGTTTATCAAGGGGGTCAACCAGATTGCGCAGGAAGGTGCGATTCAGATCTTCCAGGAATACAATACAGGCATGGAAGAGATTATCGTCGGCGTTGTCGGTGTTCTGCAGTTTGACGTATTAAAATATCGTCTGGAGAATGAATATAACGTAGAGATCCGTATGGACAGTCTTCCATATGAATACATTCGCTGGATCGGCAATGAGGAAGTGGATATGGACAAACTTTCCGGAACATCGGATATGAAGAAGATCAAGGATCTCAAAGGAAGACCGCTGCTTCTGTTTGTAAATGAGTGGAGCATCCGTATGACACAGGAAAGAAACGACGGACTGATACTGGAGGAGTTTGGAAGATCTTAATCCGGGAGATTGTGAGAAAAGGAAGTCGGCAGATGGAAGTTTTTTGTGCTGGCTATTTGCAAAAGAATAGAAATTTGTTATAATGATAAGAACGAATAAACCAGACAGGAGGTTTCTGAAATGGGAAAAGAAGAAAGAAATGCTTATACAATAAAAAATGACGCCAACATCGGAGAAGTGAAGATTGCAGATGAAGTTGTTGCAATCATCGCAGGACTGGCTGCGATGGAAGTAGAGGGTGTTGCTTCTATGGCAGGCAATGCAACAAGAGAACTGATCAGTAAGCTTGGAATGAAGTCTCTTTCCAAAGGTGTGAAAGTAGATGTTCTGGACGGTATTGTTACAGTATCCCTGACACTCAATTTATTATACGGATATGGAGTCAAAGACATTTCTGTAAAAGTACAGGAGAAGGTCAAATCTTCCATCGAGAACATGACAGGACTGGAAGTTGCAGATGTGAATATTCGCGTTGCAGGCGTGAAAGTACCGGAGGAAGACTAAGTGAGAAGATCAGAATTAAGAGAACACATTTTCCGGATGGTTTTCGGACTGGATTTTAATGAAGGCGAAGAGATTCCGGAGCAGATCCAGCTTTATTTTGAACAGCTGGATGATGTAAAAGAAAGAGACATGGAGTACATCCGTGAGAAAGCAGAACATATTGCCGAGAAGAGAGAAGAGATTGATGCGCTGCTCAATACACATACGAAAGGCTGGAAGACAAGTCGTATGAACAAAGTAGACTTAAGCATCCTGCGTGTCGCAGTCTATGAGATGAAATGGGACGATGAGGTTCCGGTTGGTGTTGCGATCGATCAGGCAGTAGAACTTGCTAAAAAATACAGCAGTGACGAAGGTCCGTCTTTCGTAAATGGCGTGCTTGCAAAACTGGCAAAGGCGTAGAAGAGGTGTAGCATGACACAGAACGTATATACGGTCAGACAGGTAAATGCATACATTAAGAATATGTTTACGCAGGATTATATGCTGAACCGTATCTATGTAAAAGGCGAAGTATCCAACTGTAAATACCACACATCGGGACATATATATTTTTCGTTAAAGGACGAGTCCGGAACGATTGCCTGCGTTATGTTTGCCGGGCAGCGAGGCGGGCTCGCTTTTCATATGAGAGAAGGACAGCAGGTTGTTGTATTTGGCGGAATCAGTGTTTATGAAAGAAGTGGTTCTTACCAGCTTTATGCAAGAGAGATTCGTCTGGATGGCGAAGGAGTACTCTATGAACGTTTTCAGGCACTGAAACAGGAGCTTGGTGAGATGGGGATGTTCGCCCCTGAATATAAGAAAACGATTCCGTCTTTTGTGAAAACTGTTGGAATTGTGACAGCACCGACCGGCGCTGCGATCCGGGATATTATGAATATTTCTTCGCGGCGGAATCCATTTGTACAGCTGATCCTGTATCCGGCGCTTGTGCAGGGCGAAGGTGCAGTGCAGAGTATTGTTACAGGAATACAGACACTGGATGCATATGGCGTAGATGTAATGATTGTTGGACGTGGAGGCGGATCGATCGAAGATCTGTGGGCGTTTAACGAAGAAGCAGTTGCAAGAGCGATTTTTGAATGTGAGACACCTGTGATTTCCGCAGTCGGACATGAGACAGACACGACAATCGCTGATTATGTGGCGGATCTTCGGGCACCGACACCGTCTGCGGCTGCAGAACTTGCAGTTTATGACTATCGCTTGACAGAACGGACGATGATTGAATATCGTGAGAAAGCTACAAGACTTCTGGAACAGCAGATTCGTATGCAGCGTCTGCGTCTGCGGGAATATCAGACGAAGCTTATGTATCTCCATCCGGAAAATCAGGTGCGTGATTACAGACAACGCATAGTAGATTACGAAGAGAAACTGCGTCTTCTTATGGAGAACAGTCTGCAGAAGAATAAGATGCGCTTTACGGTTGATCTGGAGAAAATGAAGAAGCTGTCTCCGCTTGAAAAGCTGAATCAAGGATTTTCTTACGTAGAAACAGCAGACAGAAAAGCAGTGAAAAGAATCGGACAGGTAGACGTGGGAGATGAGCTTACAATCTATGTCACGGATGGTACGATCAAAGTATGTGCAGAAGAGACGAAGGAGGAGAGACATGGCTGAGAAAGAACAGACTCTGGAAAAGTTATTTACACAACTGGAAGATGTGATCCGGGAGATGGAGCAGGGTGAGGTCTCTTTGGAAGAAGCTTTTGCACTGTATCATAAAGGCGTGGATACACTTAAGATGTGTAATGAAAAGATAGATAAAGTAGAGAAAAAGATACTGGTGCTGGATAATGAAGGAGAAACGCATGAGTTTGAACAATAATTTTGCACAGTTACAACAGGAAAAGGTAATAGAGATAGAACAATTACTGCGGAAATATCTGCCGGTGCAGAGCGGTTATCAGAAGATTATCACGGAGGCTATGGAATATAGTCTGATGGCAGGTGGCAAGAGGCTTCGTCCGATGATGATGCAGGAAGTATTCCGGCTTTTTGGAGGAACAATGAAAGCGATCGAACCGTTTATGGCAGCAATTGAGATGATTCACACGTATTCCCTTGTGCATGACGATCTGCCGGCGATGGATAATGACGATTACAGAAGAGGTAGAAAGACTACCCATGTTGTGTATGGCGAAGATATAGGAATCCTTGCGGGAGATGCACTTTTAAATTATGCATTTGAGACTGCGTTTCACGCATTTGAGCTTTGTCCTCAGGACAGCCTTAAGATTGGAAAAGCACTTCAGGTGTTGGGGGAAAAAGCCGGCATTCATGGAATGATCGGAGGACAGGTCATTGATGTAAAAGAGACCGGAAAACAGATCGACAGGGAAGTATTGGATACGATCTATGAACTGAAGACGTCTGCACTGATCGAAGCATCTATGATGGTTGGAGCGATCCTTGCAGGTGCTACAGATGAGGAGCTTGAAAAAGTTGAGCAGATGGCATCGAATATCGGTATCGCATTCCAGGTGCAGGATGACATTTTGGATGTGACAAGTACGGAAGAAGTGCTTGGAAAGCCAATCCACAGTGATGAGAAGAATGAGAAGACTACATATGTAACTCTGTATGGTATAGAGAAAGCATCAGCAGTTGTAGAAGAAAGATCAAAAGAAGCAATTGCTCTTTTACATGAACTTCCGGGAGAGAATGATTATCTGGAAGAGTTGATCATCAAACTAATCCATAGAGTGAAATAAGAGAGGACGTTCGTGATGTTGGAACGAATTCAGAAAGCAAATGATATAAAGAATTTAAAAAAAGAGGAACTCCCGATACTGGCAGAGGAGATTCGTGAATTTCTTGTAGAGACGGTCAGCAAGACAGGTGGACATCTCGCATCGAATCTTGGCGTTATAGAGCTTACAATGGCAATGCACCTTGTATTCCAAATGCCGGAAGATAAGATTATCTGGGATGTCGGACACCAGTCTTATACCCATAAGATTCTGACCGGAAGAAAAGATGGTTTTGAAAACCTGCGTAAATACGGCGGCATGAGTGGGTTCCCGAAGCGTAAGGAGAGCGATTGTGATGCATTTGATACCGGACACAGCTCTACGTCCATATCAGCAGGCCTTGGCTATGTAAGAGCGAGAGACCTGAAAGGAGAAGACTATAGTGTGATTTCCGTGATCGGTGACGGTTCGATGACGGGTGGAATGGCGTTTGAGGCGCTTAATAATGCGTCCCAGTTGAACAGTAATTTTATTATTGTGCTGAATGACAATCATATGTCGATCTCTGAAAATGTCGGAGGAATGTCCAGATATCTGGCAAAGATCCGGACAGCAGATTTTTATACCGGGTTGAAGAAAGGCGTGACAACGACGCTTGAGAAGATCCCGAAGGTCGGGGATTCTCTGATCGAGCAGATCCGCCGGACGAAGAGCAGTATCAAACAGCTGATCGTTCCGGGTATGTTTTTTGAAGATATGGGAATTACATATCTCGGACCGGTAAAAGGACATGATCTTCCTACGCTTTGCCGTGTATTTTCCGAAGCACGGAGAATAGAAGGACCGGTTCTTGTCCATGTTCTGACGAAGAAAGGCAAAGGTTATACGCCGGCAGAAGAGCATCCAGGCAAATTCCACGGCATTAGCCCGTTTGACATTGCGACAGGTGAGGTATCAGAGAAGAAGAAAAAGGATACCTATACCGATGTGTTTGGAAAAGTTATGTGTGCAGAAGCAAAAGAGAATCCGGACATTACAGCAATTACAGCTGCAATGGAAGATGGAACCGGGTTGTCCCGTTTCCACAGTATGTTCCCTGATCGCTTTTTTGATGTAGGAATTGCAGAAGAGCATGCTGTGACATTTGCGGCAGGACTTGCAGCGGGAGGCATGCGCCCGGTTGTGGCGGTTTATTCTTCTTTTCTGCAGAGAGCATATGACCAGATTATCCATGACGTGGGACTTCAGAAGCTCCCTGTTGTATTTGCCGTTGACCGAGCAGGACTGGTCGGAAGTGACGGAGAGACACATCAGGGAATTTTTGATCTGTCATTTTTAAGCAGTATTCCGAATATGACAGTGATGTCACCTAAACATAAATGGGAACTGGCAGACATGCTTCGCTTTGCACTGAAATCTGACGGTCCGGTTGCAATCCGTTATCCAAGAGGTGCAGCGTACGATCAGTATGTTGAATATCGTGCACCGATCGAATATGGCAAAAGCGAGATGATCTGCGAGGAGAGTGGGATCGCACTCATCAGTATGGGACATATGTTTGAAGAAGCGGTAAAAGTACGAAAGAATCTCAAAGATGCAGGGTATTCCTGCACGCTCGTAAACGGACGTTTTGTAAAGCCGATAGATGAAGAATGTATTGCAAGGCTTGCAAAAAATCACAAACTGATCGTTGTACTGGAAGAAAATGTTATAACTGGCGGCTATGGAATGCAGGTGCTGGAATGTGCAGCGAGAAAACAGCTTTCCTGCCACGTTCTGCCGATTGCACTTCCGGATAATTATGTAGAACACGGAAGTGTGGAAGTGCTTCGCAAAGAGACTGGTATTGATGCACAGTCAGTGACAGAGAAAATCATGGAAACATATAAGGAGTTACAGATATGAAAGAACGTTTGGATGTCTTGCTTGTAAAGCGTAATCTGGCGGCGTCCAGAGAAAAAGCCAAGGCGATCATCATGTCCGGTAATGTCTATGTGGATGACCAGAAAGAAGACAAACCGGGAACATTATTTAAAGAAGAAAGCAAGATTGAAGTGCGCGGACATACACTGCCATACGTCAGCCGCGGCGGATTGAAACTCGAAAAAGCACTGAAGAATTTTGACGTTAGTGTAAAAGGAAAGACATGCACGGATGTCGGATCTTCAACAGGTGGATTTACAGACTGTATGCTACAGAATGGTGCAGTCAAAGTATTTGCGATTGATGTCGGACGTGGTCAGCTTGACTGGAAATTAAGACAGGATGACCGTGTTGTCTGCATGGAAAAGACAAATATCCGTTACGTGACACCGGAAGATATTGGGGAACCGGTACAGTTTTCGTCCATTGATGTGTCATTTATTTCGCTTACGAAAGTGCTTCTTCCGATCTACAATTACCTGACGGAAGACGGGGAGATTGTTGCGCTTATCAAACCACAGTTCGAGGCAGGAAGAGAGAAAGTCGGAAAAAAAGGTGTCGTAAGAGAACGAAGTACCCATGTAGAAGTCATTGAGATGGTTACGGCATATGCAGTTTCCATCGGTTTTGATGTACTGGAACTAGAATTTTCACCGATCCGCGGACCGGAGGGAAATATTGAGTACCTTGTACACTTGAAAAAAAGTAAAGGACAGGCAGAGATTTCAGAAAATTTCGATATAGAAGCAATAACAAAGCGTGCATTTGAATCCCTGACCAAATAATACAGGTAACAGATATGGAACATATATTCATTGTCACGAATGATGGAAAAGACAAAGATCATTCTGTGACAAGACACATAAAAAAAATAATCGAAGATTACGGCAAAACCTGTTCGGTTTGTCGTAAAGATGAAGAAAAGAAAATAATTGAAGAGAGTATTCCGGAGGGCATTGACTGTGTGATCGTAATTGGAGGCGATGGCAGTTTTATCGAAGCTGCAAGGATTCTGCATGACAGGGATGTTCCGATGCTTGGGGTAAATATGGGAACACTCGGTTATCTGACAGAAGTAGAGCTTACAGATCTGGACGAATCCATTGAGAAGCTATTGAGAGGAGAATATACGCTGGAATCCAGAATGATGCTGGAAGCAGTATACGGAGCGTCTGTGAAGGACGTTGCACTGAATGATATTGTTGTATCAAGAAACGGTGGAATTCGCATCATTCATTTCCGTATATGGGTAAATGGAGAATTGCTGAACTGCTATGAAGCGGACGGAATCATTATCTCGACACCGACCGGCTCTACCGCATACAATCTCTCTGCGGGCGGACCGATCGTAGAACCGACAGCATCGCTGCTTGTAGTCACACCGATCTGTTCGCATGCACTGAATACGAGCAGTGTGATTTTATCCGGTGAAGATGAGATTGAGATTGAGATCGGAGAAGGCAGAAACGGTACAGAAGAGGAAGTGCTGGTATCTTTTGACGGAGCCCAGATGCTTATGATGCATACAGGAGAGCGGATTACCATCCGCAGATCCGCTACCAGAACAGAGATCTTAAGACTGAATAAAGTCAGTTTTCTGGAAACATTGCGTAGAAAAATGAAAGGAAATTAATGGTCATGAAAGTAAACAGACATGCGAAAATTATTGAACTGATTAGTAAATTTCAGATCGAGACGCAGGAAGAACTTGCAGATCATCTGAATAAGGAAGGATTCAAAGTTACGCAGGCAACGGTATCACGGGATATCCGTGATCTGAAGTTGACAAAAGTTCCGTCTGAAAATGGAAAGCAGTGTTATGCAATCCATCAGGGGACGGAAAATGGCATGAGTGAAAAATATATCCGTATTTTAAGAGACGGATATGTATCTATGGACATGGCACAGAATATTCTTGTGATCAAAACAGTTGCAGGAATGGCAATGGCAGTATGTGCTGCGCTGGATGCAATGAAATGGACAGAGATTGTCGGAAGTATTGCGGGGGATGATACGATCATGTGTGCAGTCAGAAGTGTGGAAGATACTGTGAAAGTGATGGATAAGATTCGAAAAATTGTCTTGTAGGAGGCTGCATGTTACAACGTTTATATGTGAAAAATCTTGCATTGATCGATGAGATCGAAGTAGAGTTAAAAGACGGACTGAATATTCTGACCGGTGAGACAGGAGCAGGTAAATCTATTATTTTAGGATCTGTCAATCTGGCGCTTGGAGCCAGATACAGCAAAGATATGCTCCGCAAAGGAGCAGAATATGGATTTGTTGAATTGAATTTTCAGATTGAAAATGCAAAGCAACTGCACAGGCTGAAAGAACTGGATGTCTACCCGGAAGATGGAATGGTAGTTCTCTCCAGACGTCTGATGGAAGGCAGAAGTGTAAGCCGGATCAATGGAGAGACTGTGACGATGACACTTTTAAAAGAAGTGGCATCGGTGCTGATAGACATTCACGGACAGCACGAGCATCAATCACTTCTCTACAAGAAGAATCATCTGGCAATTGTGGATGCATTTGCCAAGGATGAAATCAGTGAACTGAAAAAAAAGATAACTGAAAACTACCGGGAGTACCGGAGCTGGATGAAAGAACTGGAAGAGGCAGATCAGGATGAGGCGTCCAGAGCCAAAGAGCTTTCTTTCCTGCAGTTTGAAACGGAAGAGATCGAAAAGGCAGAGCTTCGTGAAGGGGAAGATGTAGAGCTGGAGACGGCTTATCGTTTTATAGTCAACAGTAAGAAGCTCGCAGACGGGGCGGCAGAGGCCTATGCATTTACCAGCCAGGAAGAAGGAAATGCAAGCGAAAGCTTAAGTCGGGCAATCCGTGCACTTGGAGAAATCCGCGATTACGATGATACCGTGCAGGGACTTTTTGACCAGTTGTCGGAGATTGACAGTCTGTTAAATGATTTCAACAGAGATTTGTCTGAATACAGGGATTCCTGTGAATGTTCTGAAGAGGAACTTTATGAGACGGAACAGAGACTCAACGAGATCAATCATCTCAAATTAAAATATGGCAGTCAGATTTCGGATATTCTGTCATATTATGATGAGCAGCAGGAGAAAATAAAGAAGTTGGAAGACTATGAAAATTACATTCGCAGTTTGAATGAAAACTGTCAGAAAGCAAAAGAAAAGATGGAAAAGACAGCTGGAAAATTGTCTGAAATCCGCAGAAAACAGGCAAAAACGCTGGAGAAATCTATTAGGAAGAGCCTAAAAGAGCTGAACTTCGCAGATGTAAAATTTGAGATTCAGTTTCGTACTCTTGATGCGTGTACTCCGGCAGGAATGGATGAAGTGGAATTCATGATTTCAATGAATCCGGGACAGCCGGTAAGACCACTTACGAATGTTGCATCTGGTGGCGAATTGTCGCGCATTATGCTGGCGATCAAAACCGTGCTGGCGGACAAAGATGACACAGAGACATTGATCTTTGATGAGATTGATGTGGGAATCAGCGGGCGCACTGCACAGAAAGTTTCCGAGAAAATGGCACTGATCGGAAGGAATCATCAGGTCATTTGTATTACACATCTTGCGCAGATAGCAGCGATGGCAGATCACCATTTCATGATTGAGAAGACAGTCGGCAATCTGGATACGACAACCGGGATCCATGAGCTTACTGAAGAAGAGTCGGTGGAAGAACTGGCAAGAATCTTAGGTGGGGCAAAAATTACAGATGCAGTCAGAGAAAATGCGAAAGAAATGAAGACACTTGCAAGACAGATGAAAGCATAGAATTGAAAAAGAAACATATACTAAGATGGATATTACATTTGTGATATCCATCTTTATTTATGTTATGAATTATGGCGATAAGTGCTGATATACGAATCGGACAGGAGTCAGCCTGCTCGATTTATTATAAATGGGAAAGGGCGAAAACTATGCGGAAATACTGGTGGCGTAAAATGTGGATCATAATACTTGTTTTTGTATTGTCAGTAGGTGGCAGCTATTCTTATATTCGATTAAGACAGAAAGATTTTGAAAAGGAGGTAAATGCCAGTCCGATGGACAAGAAGCTGGTGATACCTGGCGGGATGCCAATCGGTATTTATCTGGAGACAAAAGGTGTTATGGTGCTTGGAACAGATGCAATTGAGCGTGAGGACGGTGTGAAAGAGAATCCCTCCAGTCATCTTGTAAAGGCAGGAGATTATATCCAGAAAGTCAATAATGCAACAGTAAAGACTAAAAATGAACTGATCGAAGAGATGAAAAAACTGAAAGAAGAGGAAGTTGTCCTTACAATCCGGCGGAACCGTGAAAATATCCGGATTAAAACAAAAGCAGTCAGGGATGTAAAAAAAGAATACAAGCTCGGAATCTGGGTGAGAGATAATGCACAGGGACTTGGGACAATCACGTACCTGGATGCGGACAGCCATTTCGGAGCGCTCGGTCATGGTATTCATGATGTAGATACGAATAAGCTTTTAAGTATTTCAGAAGGCAGGGTGTATGCGACGAGTATTCGCGATATCCAGAAAGGAAAATACGGAACACCCGGCGGCATGGAAGGAATCATTGTTTACAATAACTACAATATCCTTGGAAAAATCAGTGAGAATACGGAAAATGGAATTTTTGGAAAAGTCGAACGGATTGATACGCTTTTTACGGAACAGAAGCCGGTAGAAACGGCAAAAAAAGAAGAGATCCGAAAAGGAAAAGCAAAGATCCGCTGTGCTGTAGAAGGAAAAGTCAAAGAGTATGAGGTGCGTATTCTGGAGATCAATACAAAAGCGAAAGAAGCAAATAAAGGAATACTTCTGGAAGTGACAGATCCGGAACTTCTGAAAGTGACAGGTGGCATTGTCCAGGGAATGAGTGGAAGTCCATTACTGCAAAATGGAAAAATTGTGGGTGCGGTGACACATGTACTGGTTAATAATCCGACAAAAGGTTACGCAATTTTCATAGAAAATATGCTCTCCCGGTAGAACATGGAAAATGAATGGAAAATGCAGTCGTAAACCGTCAGATTTTTACGACATTAAATTCTTGATTTACATTTTGGCACTCTTTATAATGACAATTAACAAAAAGAAAGAACCTGTGACAAACGGAAAGGGGGCATTTCGAGCAATGAATGAGATAAACGTAGCAATTGCTGATGATAATGAGAGAATTTTGGATTTACTTGGCGATATGATTGATGCGGATAAGGAATTGAAGCTGGTCGGAAAAGCCAACAATGGAGAAGATGCCTATGAAATGATCAGGCAGAAACAGCCGGATGTAGTATTACTGGATCTGATCCTTCCGAAGATGGATGGACTAAGTGTTATGGATCAGGTAAACAATGATCAGGAATTAAGAAAGCATCCGGATTTTATTGTGATCACGGCAATCGGACAGGAACGGATCACGGAAGATGCTTTCAAGAAAGGGGCAAGTTATTATATTCTGAAACCGTTCCACAACGATACGGTGATAAAAAGGATAAAAAATGCCGGAGAGAATATGACAAAAAATATAAAGCCGGTTGCGAAAGAAGGCGGTGTGCTTCCGGCACAGCCGCAGATGCAGCTTGAAAACCGGGTAACAGATATGATCCATGAAATCGGAATCCCGGCGCATATCAAAGGGTATCATTACCTTAGGGATGCGATCATCATGGCAGTGGAAGATATGGATGTGCTAAATGCAATCACAAAAGTGCTGTATCCGACAGTTGCCAAGATGCATCAGACAACAGCAAGCCGCGTAGAGCGTGCAATCAGACATGCGATCGAGGTCGCATGGAGCAGAGGAAAACTGGATACACTGGATCATCTGTTTGGATATACGGTGAGTACTGGAAAGGGGAAACCGACAAATTCAGAGTTCATAGCACTGATCGCAGATACGATTCGATTGGAATATAAGAACAGATAACACTTTTCTTCTTGACAAAAATACGATATAATGATTGTATATCGTGGATCGAGAGGAAGGGAAGCAATATGAAAAAAATACTATTTGTAGCTTCAGAGTCAGTACCATTTATCAAGACAGGTGGATTAGCCGATGTAGTTGGATCACTGCCAAAGTATTTTGATAAAGATAAATATGATGTACGTGTTATGTTACCGAAGTACATGTGTATGAAAGAGACATGGAAAGAGAAGATGGAATACGTCACACATTTTTATATGGATCTGAACTGGAGAAAACAATATGTAGGAATTCTTCAGATGAAATATGAGGGAATCCTTTTTTATTTCATAGATAACGAATATTACTTTAATGGTTTCGCACCATATGGAGATACCTATACAGATGTTGAGAAGTTCGCATTCTTCTCAAAAGCAGTTTTAAGTGCACTGCCGCTTATTGATTTCAGACCGGATATCATTCACTGTCATGACTGGCAGACAGGACTCGTTCCGGTATACCTTGATAATTTCCGCTATGGTAATGAGTGGTATAGAGGAATCAAGACAATCATGACCATTCACAATCTGAAGTTTCAGGGCACATGGGATACGAAGCGGATTCGTGACATCACGGGACTGCCGCAGTATTATTTCGCACCGGATAAGCTGGAAGCATATGAGGATGCCAATTATCTGAAAGGTGGAATTGTCTATGCAGATCGGATCACAACCGTAAGCAATACTTATGCAGAAGAGATTAAGATGCCATTCTATGGAGAACGCCTGGACGGTCTGATGAATGCAAGAGCGAACTGTCTGTCCGGTATTGTGAACGGAATCGATTATGAGGATTATAATCCGAAGACAGATCCAAGCATTGTGAAGAACTATGATGTATCGAATTTCCGGAGAGAGAAAATCAAGAACAAGACAGCGCTTCAGGAAGAACTGAATCTGGAGAAGAACCATAAGACGATGATGATCGGTATCGTTTCCAGACTGACTGACCAGAAAGGCTTTGACCTGGTAGCATATGTGATGGACGAGCTCTGTCAGGATGCTGTGCAGATCGTGGCACTCGGTACTGGCGAAGAACAGTATGAGAATATGTTCCGTCATTTTGCATGGAAGTATCCGGATAAAGTATCTGCGAATATTTATTATTCCGAAGAGATGTCGCATAAAGTATATGCATCCTGTGATGCATTCCTGATGCCGTCACTCTTTGAACCATGCGGACTGAGTCAGCTTATGAGCTTAAGATACGGAACAGTTCCGATCGTAAGAGAGACCGGAGGACTGAAAGATACTGTAGAAGCATATAATGAATATGAAAAGACAGGAACTGGATTCAGCTTTATGAATTATAATGCACATGAGATGCTTGGAACAATCCGCTATGCAGAGCGTATCTATTATGATAAGAAGAGAGACTGGAATAAGATTGTAGAACGTGGCATGAAACGGGACTTTTCATGGAAGAATTCTGCAAAACAGTATGAAGACTTATATGAAAGCATGTAGAAGTTTGCAGGAACATAGATCATGAAACATTCACAGGTATCATAGTGAATGAGTTCTAACCACAATATTATATAATAATGTATTAAAAAGAGAAAACATCCTTTCTGTTCATATGAATGAATATGAATAAGAAGGATGTTTTTCTTGCATTTTATGCAAATTTGTTTTATCGTATATAATAAAGCCTTTATAGGAATAATTATATATTTACATAGAGGGAAAAGGAGATTATATGAAGATTAAAGACATTTTAAAAGAAAAGACACCACACATATCTTTTGAAGTATTTCCACCGAAGACAGATGCCGGATTTGCAAGTGTATTATCTGCTACGGATCAGATTGGTGCATTAAAACCATCTTACATGAGTGTAACTTATGGAGCAGGTGGAGGAACCAGCAAGAATACGGTAAATATTGCATCACATATCAAGGACGACTTGGGACTTACCAGTCTGGCGCATCTGACATGCGTTTCTTCTACAAAAGAACATGTAGCACGCGTAATTGACGAGTTGAAGAAGAATAATATTGAAAATGTTCTGGCACTCCGTGGGGATATTCCGAAGGAATCTGAATTTCCACTTCCGAATCATTACAGATATGCATATGAGCTGGTTGAAGAGATCAAAAGCAAGGGTGATTTCTGCATCGGAGCTGCATGCTATCCGGAAGGTCATGTGGAAGCAGAACATAAGAAAGATGACATTTATAATCTGAAGAAAAAAGTAGACTGCGGTGTGGATTTCCTTACAACACAGATGTTTTTTGATAATACAATTTTCTACAATTTCTTATATAGAATCCGTGAAATCGGAATTGCGGTTCCGGTTGTGCCGGGAATTATGCCGGTAACAAAAGGCAACCAGATGAAGAGAATCAGTGAGATGTCCGGAACAGTGCTGCCACAGAGATTCCGTGATGTACTGGATCGCTTCGGCGAAGATCCGAAAGCAATGCAGCAGGCCGGTATTGCATATGCAACCGATCAGATTATTGATCTGTTTGCAAATGGAATCAATCATGTGCATGTATATTCTATGAATAATCCGGCAGTAGCAACAGCAATTATGCACAATTTATCTGATATCGTAAAAAACGGATAGGTGTGATAGTGAATGGATAACAGAACCAAAGAAGCAATCCGCTATCTTGGATATGGAAGACAGGAAGCGGATGAACAGACGCTTGGATTGGTGGCAGATGCGTTCAGAGAACTGGATGAAACTGCGAAACCGAGAAGCATATATCGTACATTTGAACTTCAGTGGAAGCAGACAGATACGATCCGGATAGAGATGATGGAAATACATAGCAGGAATCTTTCAAAGAATCTGAAAGGCTGCCGTCAGGTCGTTCTGCTGTGCGGGACACTGGGGATTGAAGTGGACTATCTCATTAAGAGATATTCTTATACGGAAATGGCAAAAGCTGTTGTAATGCAGGCGTGTGCAGCAGCACTGTTAGAAGAGTATTTGGATGAGAGGCAGGAAGAGATACGCACAGAGATGGAAAAACAGGACTTGTATCTGCGCCCGCGATTCAGCCCGGGATACGGTGATTTTTCCATTCTTCACCAGCGAGAGATTTTAACATTGATGGAGGCATCGAAGAAGATTGGTCTGACGATGACAGAAAGCAGTATGCTCACACCGACAAAATCAGTAACCGCTTTGATCGGTCTTAGTACGACGCAGGAGAACTGTCATCAGAAAGGTTGCGAGGTCTGTGGAAAGAAGGACTGCATTTATCGCAGAGAATCATAGAAAATCAAAGATAAAGGAGCAAGAATATGCTATTAGACAGGCTGGGGAAAGAGCTTTTGTTTTTTGATGGAGGAACAGGAACTCTTTTGCAGGAAAATGGATTAAAACCGGGAGAACTTCCGGAAACATGGAGCATTGAGCATCCAGATACAATGGTTCAGATTCATAAAAAATATTATGAATCTGGAAGCGATATTGTACTGAGTAATACATTTGGCGCAAATGCATTGAAGTTTCACGATTCGCAGTATTCATTGGAAGCGATTGTGAATGCTTCTGTTGCAAATTTAAAGAAAGCGGCAGAAGAAGGTGTTACGGATGGAAGAGAAGTGTATGCAGCACTTGATATCGGACCGACCGGTAAATTATTAAAACCAATGGGAGATCTGGACTTTGAGGATGCCTATAATGCATTTAAAGAAGTTACCATTTATGGAGAAAAAGCCGGTGCAGACCTGATCCACATTGAGACAATGAGCGATACTTATGAGGTGAAAGCGGCAATACTGGCTGCAAAAGAGAATACATCACTACCTGTATTTGCAACGATGATCTTTGATGAAAAAGGAAAACTTCTCACAGGTGGAGATGTTCCGTCTGTAGTTGCGATGCTGGAAGGGCTCCGCGTAGATGCACTCGGTATTAACTGTGGTATGGGACCGGAACAGATGATGCCGATCCTTGATGAGATTTTAAAATATACTTCCGTTCCGGTCATTGTCAAGCCTAACGCCGGACTTCCGAAACAGAAGGACGGAGAAGTTTATTATGATGTAGATCCGGAAGAATTTTCCGAATATATGATAAAGATTGTTGAGAAAGGCGCTGCTGTGATCGGAGGCTGTTGCGGTACAACACCGGAGCATATCCGTCAGATGATTGCAAGAGTGAAAGCATCCGATGCATGGAACAGAAGAAAACTGCCGGAAGTTTGTGAGAGAACGATCGTATCTTCCTACGGAAAAGCAGCATTTTTAGGTGAGAAGCCGCTGATCATCGGAGAGCGTATCAATCCAACCGGTAAGAAAAAGTTTAAACAGGCGCTCAAAGATCACGACATGGATTATATTCTGCGTGAAGCGATTTCCCAGCAGGATCATGGAGCACATATCCTGGATGTCAATGTCGGACTTCCGGATATTGATGAAGTAGAGATGATGCGTGAAGTTGTCATGAATCTGCAGAGTATTACAAGCCTGCCACTTCAAATCGATACAGTTGACCAGCAGGCAATGGAAGCCGCTATGCGTATCTATAACGGAAAACCGATGGTAAACTCCGTGAATGGAAAGCAGGAGTCCATGGATCAGGTATTCCCGCTGATCAAAAAGTATGGCGGAGCAGTAGTAGCGCTGACAATCGATGAAGACGGGATTCCACAGACAGTTGAAAAACGTGTGGAGATTGCCGGAAAGATCATTACAGAAGCAGCAAAATATGGTATCCCAAAGAAAGATATTGTTGTCGATGTTCTTACAATGACGATCAGTTCAGAACCGGAAGGCGCCCGGATCACATTGGAATCTCTGAGAAAAGTCAGGGAGATATATGGAGTCTGTACGGTGCTTGGAGTATCGAATATTTCATTCGGACTTCCATACCGCCCGGCAGTCAATTCCAATTTCTACACAATGGCAATGCAGAACGGTCTGAGTGCAGGAATTATCAATCCTCTGTCAGAAGATATGATGCGTTCATACTATTCTTATTGTGCATTGATGAATTATGATGAGAACTGTGAAGAATATATCAGACAATACGGAAGCGTAAAGGCAGACAAACCTGTTGCCAAAGATACGCAGATTACGCTCAAGAGTGCAATTGAAAAAGGCTTAAAAGAAGAAGCGCATCATGCAGCCTATGAGCTTGTAAAGACGATGGCACCGCTTGATATTATCAATGAGGAGATGATTCCGGCTTTAGACGGAGTTGGAAAAGGATTTGAAAAAGGTACGGTATTCCTTCCGCAGCTTTTGATGAGTGCAGATGCCGCTAAGATTGCATTTGCGGTATTGAAGGATGAACTGGCAAAGAGCGGCACAGAAGAAGAGGAAAAAGACAAGATCATTCTTGCAACTGTAAAAGGAGATATTCACGATATAGGCAAGAATATCGTGAAAGTACTTCTTGAAAATTACAGCTTTGATGTTCTGGATCTTGGAAAAGATGTACCGCCGGAATTGATTGTTGAGACAGCAGTAAAAGAAGATATTAAACTGGTTGGATTAAGTGCGCTTATGACGACAACTGTAGTCAGCATGGAAGAAACGATCAGACAGCTCAACAAAGAAAAGCCGGATTGTAAAGTTATGGTAGGCGGTGCAGTCCTAAATCAGGATTATGCAGACCAGATCCATGCAGATTTCTATGGAAAAGATGCAATGCAATCCGTATACTATGCACAGAAAGTATTCGGACGGGAATAGACAGATAAGAAGATTCATAACAATAGAGCAAACATAAAACAAGTCACAGCTAGGAGGAAGAAACATGGCATTAATATTACCTGAAAAATATGACCCTCATCTTTCGGTAAGAGAGACGCAGGAAGCAATCAAGTACATTCGCGACACCTTTCAGAAAGAATTTGGAAAAGAGATGAATCTGGAAAGAATTTCAGCGCCTCTTTTCGTTACGAAGAAGAGCGGACTGAATGACAATTTGAATGGTGTGGAGCGTCCGGTACAGTTTGATATTGCAGGGATCAAAGGAGAAGAAGTAGAAGTTGTACAGTCTCTTGCAAAATGGAAACGTATGGCCCTTCATGAATATGGCTTCAAACCAGGCGAAGGACTTTATACAAATATGAATGCAATCCGCCGCGATGAAGAACTGGATAATCTTCATTCCTGTTATGTTGACCAGTGGGACTGGGAGAAAGTAATTACAAAAGAAGAGCGTACAGTTGAGACATTAAAAGATACCGTGCGTACAATTTTCAAAGTAATCAAACATATGGAGCATGAAGTATGGTATAAGTATCCACAGGCAGTGAAACATCTGCCGGACGGAGTGACGTTTATCACTTCTCAGGAGCTGGAAGACCGTTATCCGGATAAGACACCAAAAGAACGAGAAAATCTGATTACGAAAGAATACGGTTGTGTATTTGTTATGCAGATCGGTGACAAGCTGGCAAGCGGGGAGCCGCATGATGGTCGTGCACCGGATTATGATGACTGGCAGTTAAATGGAGATATCCTATTCTGGTTTGAAAATCTGAACTGTGCACTGGAGATTTCCAGCATGGGTATCCGTGTAGATGAGAAATCTCTTGCAGAACAACTAAAAAAAGCCGGATGCGAGGAACGCAAAGAACTGCCGTATCATAAGATGCTTTTAAATGGAGAATTGCCGTATACGATCGGTGGAGGTATCGGTCAGTCAAGACTTTGTATGCTGCTTCTGGATCGTGCCCATGTCGGAGAGGTTCAGGCAAGTATCTGGCCGGAAGAAATGAAAAAGACATGCAAAGAGCATAATATCGTATTACTGTAAGTTGTATTTAATTCTGTACATGCGGGAATATTGACACTGTATTAACGATTTTTTATACTTAAAGGAGTTTATGAGAAATCCTATCAGGAAAGAGAATCAGGAGGATGTGTCAATATGATCAGAGGATTAGATACGACAGTCAAACGTTTGAGACGGAAAGTATTCGAAGAAGTTGCAAGACTTGGCTTCGAGGCAAATGATGAGACGCTTTGTGACGACATGGAAGCAATTCCATATGCTATGGTGAATGAAGAAAGCCCTGTTTACAGGGACAGCATTTACAGAGCCAGAGCAGTTGTCAGGGAGCGTCTCCGTCTTGCTATGGGATTGTCACTCCGTCCGGAGAACAAACCGGTTCATCTGACTGCCGGTGTGGAGGCGAGTAATATTTCGGACAAATACTATGAGCCGCCGCTTATGCAGGTCATACCGTCAGCGTGTGCAGCATGTGAGGAACGTGGATATGAAGTGAGCAATATGTGTAAGGGCTGTCTGGCACATCCGTGTATGGAAGTCTGTCCGAAGAGTGCGATTTCCATGGTAAATGGTAAATCTCACATTGACCAGGAAAAATGCATCAAGTGTGGAAAATGCAAATCCGCCTGTCCGTATGACGCAATCTCCTGTAAGGCAAGACCTTGCAAAATGGCATGTGGTGTAGGAGCAATTGAGTCAGATGCTATGGGAAGAGCTTACATTAACAATGATAAATGCGTATCCTGCGGAATGTGTATGGTAAACTGTCCGTTTGGTGCGATTTCTGATAAATCGCAGATTTTCCAGTTAGCGCATGCACTGAAAGATGGTGAAGAGATTGTTGCCGAGATTGCTCCGGCATATGCAGGACAGTTTGGAGATAATATCACGCCGAGAAATCTAAAAGCGGCACTCAAGGAACTTGGTTTCTCGGAATTTTATGAAGTTGCACTTGGGGCAGATATTGGTGCAGTTGCGGAGGCGCACCATTATGTGGAAAAAGTTGTGACAGGAGAACTGCCGTTCCTTCTTACATCTTGCTGTCCGTCATGGGCGATGCTTGCTAAGAAGTATTTTCCGGACCTCATTGATCAGGTATCACAGGAGTTAACGCCGATGGTTGCGACTGCACGTACGATCAAGCAGAAGCATCCGAATGCCAAAGTGGTATTCATTGGACCGTGTGCGGCAAAGAAGCTGGAAGCGATGCGCCGGGATGTGCGAAGTGATGTGGATTTTGTTATTACATTTGAAGAACTGCAGGCAATGTTCGATGCTAAGAATATTGACCTGACACAGTATGAAGCAGAATCGTCTTTCCATGATGCGACCGGAGCAGGAAGAGGGTATGCAGTAGCAGGAGGCGTTGCAGAGGCAATCGAGAAATGTATCCATGAGTATTATCCGGATGTAGAAGTAAATATCGAACATGCGGAAGGACTGGCTGAGTGTAAGAAGATGCTTGCTCTTGCAAAAGCAGGACGCATGAACGGATGTCTGATTGAAGGAATGGGATGCCCAGGAGGATGCGTGGCAGGTGCAGGAACAAATATTCCGGTTCCGAAAGCGCAGAAGAATATCAAAGAATTTGTAAAAGCATCCACGAAAAAACTTCCGCCAAAAGAATTGGCAGAGATTGAATTAAAGTAAAAAAGAAGAAATGTGCAAAGATGCCTGTCGTTGACAAACGGCGGGTATCTTATTATAATTAGGAGATAGTGAGTTTGGAGGAGGAAATTATGCAAAAATACGGAGTAAATGAATTACGTAGAATGTTCCTTGATTTTTTTGAAAGTAAAGGACATTTGGCTATGAAAAGCTTTTCACTGGTGCCGCACAATGACAAGAGTCTGTTGCTTATCAATTCCGGTATGGCGCCGTTAAAACCATATTTTACAGGACAGGAGATTCCACCAAGAAAGAGAGTGACAACCTGTCAGAAGTGTATCCGTACAGGAGATATCGAGAATGTAGGAAAGACTGCAAGACACGGTACTTTCTTCGAGATGCTTGGTAACTTTTCGTTTGGAGATTATTTTAAACACGATGCAATTCACTGGACATGGGAGTTTTTGACAGAAGTTGTAGGTCTTGATCCGAATCGTCTGTATCCATCTGTTTATCTTGAGGACGATGAAGCGTGGAAGATCTGGAATGAAGAGATTGGGATTGCACCGGAGAGAATCTTCAAGTTTGGCAAGGAAGATAACTTCTGGGAGCATGGTTCAGGTCCTTGTGGTCCATGTTCAGAAGTATATTACGACCGCGGTGAGAAATATGGTTGCGGACGTCCGGATTGTACAGTAGGATGTGAATGTGATCGGTACATGGAAATCTGGAATAACGTATTTACACAGTTTGACAATGACGGACACAACAACTACACAGAACTTGAACAGAAGAATATTGATACCGGTATGGGACTGGAGCGTCTTGCATGTATTGTGCAGAATGTAGATTCTATGTTTGATATCGATACAATGAAAGCACTGCGCGACCATGTATGCCGCATTACAGGTGTATCTTATGGAACAAGCGATGAGACAGATGTTTCTCTCCGTGTTATCACGGATCATATCCGTTCTGTCACGTTTATGATCTCTGACGGAATTATGCCGTCCAACAGTGGAAGAGGTTATGTGCTGCGGCGTCTGTTGCGTCGTGCCTGCCGTCATGGACGACTGCTTGGCATTGAGAGAGCATTCCTCGTAGAACTGGCACAGACTGTTATCGATGGTTCCAAGGATGGATATCCGGAACTGGAAGAGAAAAAAGACTTTATTTTCAATGTCATTGCAAAAGAAGAAGCGCAGTTTAACAAGACGATCGATCAGGGACTGTCTATTCTTGCTGACATGGAAGCAGATATGAAAGCAGAAGGTACAACCGTACTTTCCGGAGAGAATGCATTCAAGCTTTATGATACTTATGGATTCCCGGTGGATCTGACAAGTGAGATCCTGGAGGAAAAGGGACTGACATATGATAAAGAAGGCTTTGAAAAAGCACAGAAAGAACAGCGCGCGAAGTCCGAAGGAACTTTTGGAACACACAGTTACAGTGGTACAGACGCAAGCGTTTATGATGCGCTTGATCCGGAACTGACAACAGAATTTGTCGGATATGACAATATGGAAGCAGAGTCAGAAGTTACAGCACTTACAAGTGAAGAAGAGATTGTAGATGCACTCTCTGACGGAGAAAAGGGAACGGTCATTGTAGCGAAGACTCCGTTCTACGCAACAAGCGGTGGACAGGAAGCTGATAAAGGCGTGATCCGCAGTGCAGACGGTGAATTTGTAGTAGAAGATGTTGTAAAACTTCTCGGTGGCAAATTCGGACATGTCGGTCATGTGACAAAAGGCATGATCAAAATCGGTGATAAAGTGACAATGGAAGTTGATCGTGAGAACCGTGCACTTGCTGCAAATAACCACAGTGCAACACATCTGTTACAGAAAGCACTCCGCATGGTGCTTGGAACACATGTAGAACAGGCTGGATCTCTGAACAATGCGAACAGACTTCGTTTTGACTTTACGCATTTTTCTGCTATGACAGAAGAACAGCTCAAAGAAGTAGAGGCAATCGTCAACAGAGAAATTCGTAATCATCTTCCGGTTGTTGTGCGCAACATGCCGATCGAGGAAGCAAAAAAGACAGGAGCAGCGGCTCTGTTTGGTGAAAAATACGGAGATATTGTACGTGTTGTCAGCATGGGAGATTTCTCTATTGAGTTCTGTGGTGGTACACATGTGGCAAATACCGGTGATATCATGGCATTTAAGATCCTTTCCGAGTCCGGTGTCGCAGCCGGTGTGCGCCGTATTGAAGCACTGACTTCCAAAGGACTGATGGATTATTACGAGGAACAGGAGCAGAAGCTTCACGAAGCTGCGAAGATGTTGAAGACAACTCCGGATAATATGGAAGAGAAGATCAGTCATCTGCAGGCTGAGAATAAGGCATTGAAGAGCGAAGTGGAGAGCCTGAAGGGCAAGCTTGCCAAAGATGCTATAGGTGATGTGATGAATCAGGTGACAGAAGTTGTCGGTGTGAAACTGCTCGCCGCAAAGGTAGATGGCGTGGATATGAACGGACTCCGTGATCTTGGTGACCAGTTAAAAGACAAGCTTGGCGAAGGTGTTGTCGTGCTTGTATCGGCTACAGATGGTAAAGTCAGCCTGATGGCTATGGCTACCAAAGGAGCAATTGATAAAGGCGCACATGCAGGTAATCTGATCAAGGCTTGTGCATCATGCGTTGGCGGTGGTGGTGGTGGCCGCCCGAATATGGCCCAAGCTGGGGGCAAGAAGCCGGAAGGCATGAATGATGCACTCACAAAAGCGAAAGAAGTACTGGCTGAACAGCTTGCATAAGTGCACTTTAGAAGTATGAAAATACGCAGATAATAGTACAATAAAATACAATGGAAATAAAGAAAGATACATTTTCTACAAAAAAGTGAAAATGTATCTTTCTTTTTTATAGATAATAACTATAATGACTGTTGCAATTGCCTATAAATAACAGAAAAGTTAAAAAATAAACAATTATTGACAGATAATTCAAGGGCTGTTACAATAAGCCTGTCAAAATAAAAGAAAAGTGATCGGGTGATGAACCTAAGAGAGATTATTAGCAATAAGTAATAGCGCCGAAGGGGCAAGAAGTAATTCGAAACTCTCAGGCAGAAGAATTGGGTTCGGACGAAGCTCTGAAAGAAAGCAGACAGGGAGGCAGGAAGTCCTGAAATAGGACATGTCTCTTATTTTTTTGCTCCGACAAACTTTTAACGGAACAAGACCCGCTGACAGAGCAGTTCATGATGAGAAAAAAGGAGGATTTTTATCATGGAATTAAAAACGCCACTCTATGATGCACATGTGAAGGCAGGAGGTAAGATCGTACCATTTGGAGGTTACCTTCTTCCGGTACAGTATGAAGCAGGTGTAATCAAAGAACATATGGCTGTTCGTACTCAGGCAGGACTATTTGATGTATCTCATATGGGAGAAGTTTTATGCGAAGGAAAGGATGCACTTGCAAATATCCAGATGATACTGACAAATAACTTTGACAATATGGTGGATGGACAGGCAAGATACAGTCCGATGTGTAATGAACATGGCGGAACAGTAGACGATCTGATTGTTTACAAACATTCCGATGATCATTACTTTATTGTTGTCAATGCAGCAAACAAAGATAAAGATTATCAGTGGATGTTAAATCATCAGTTTGGAGAAGTCAAATTTACAGACGTATCTGCTCAGTATGCACAGCTTGCACTGCAGGGACCAAAAGCAATGGATATCTTAAGAAAGCTGACAGCAGAAGAGAACATTCCTCAGAAATACTACCATGCAGTATTCGACACAGAAGTAGCCGGAATCCCATGTATCATTTCCAAGACAGGATACACAGGTGAGGATGGAGTAGAATTATATCTGCCAAGCGAGTATGCAGAGAAGATGTGGGATACACTTCTTGAAAATGGAAAAGAAGAAGGACTTATCCCGTGTGGTCTTGGAGCAAGAGATACACTTCGTATGGAAGCAGCAATGCCACTTTACGGTCACGAGATGGATGATGATGTTTCACCGCTGGAGACAGGACTTGGATTCGCAGTGAAGATGAAAAAAGATGACTTCATCGGTAAGAAAGCTCTGGAAGAACATGCAGAACTAACGAGAAAGAGAGTAGGTCTGGAAGTTATTGGAAGAGGAATCATCCGTGAACATCAGGATGTATATGCAGACGGCAAAGTGATCGGACATACAACATCCGGTACAAAAGGTCCTTTCATTGACAAGGCTGTCGGAATGGCATTACTGGAAACTGCCTATACAGATGTAGGAACAAAATTACAGGTAGATGTCAGAGGACGTATGATTGATGTAGAAGTTGTAGCACTTCCGTTCTATAAGAGAGCAAAATAAATATAAGGATGCCAGGGAAAAGGTCTGAAACCGAGGGTATCAAAAACAGGGGCATATTATATCATAAAAGAAAAGGAGATTAAAACAATGGAATTAAGAGCAGAATTAAAGTATTCAAAATCACACGAGTGGATAAAAGAGGATGGAGACGTAAGAGTGATCGGATTAACAGATTATGCACAGTCTGAATTAGGAGATCTTGTATTTATAAACCTTCCGGAAGTTGGAGATGAAGTAACAGTCGGAGAAGCATTCGCAGATGTTGAGTCTGTAAAAGCAGTATCTGATGTATTCTCACCGGTTTCAGGTGTTGTAACAGAGATCAATGAAGAGCTGTTAGATGCTCCGGAATCTATCAACGAAACACCTTATGATGCATGGTTTGTAAAAGTTGGTGAAGTAAAAGAGACAGAAGAACTGTTAGATGCTGACGCATACAAAGCATTTGTAGAAAGCGAAGAGGCTTAATACATAAGAATGTGAAGAAAGGCGGTGGATAAAGAACATGGGTAGTTATGTTCCAAACACATTAGATGAGCGAAAAGCGATGCTGAATGAAATCGGATATGAGAGCATCGATGATTTATTCCGCCACATCCCGGAGCAGGTTAAGATCAAGGGCGGCTTAGATATTCCGGAAGGAATGCCAGAGATGGAAGTTCTGAAAAAGATGAAAGAAATCGCAAAGAAAAATAAAGTATTTCCGACAATCTTCCGTGGTGCAGGCGCATACAGACACTATATTCCGGCTATGGTAAACAATGTCATTTCAAAAGAAAATTTACAGACTGCATATACACCGTATCAGGCAGAGATCAGTCAGGGAATCCTGCAGTCCATCTTTGAGTATCAGACAATGATGGCAGATCTTACAGGAATGGATGTATCCAATGCATCTGTTTATGACGGAGCTACGGCAGCAGCAGAGGCGGTTGCAATGTGTGCTGACAGAAAACGTAAGAAAGCATTTGTTTCAGCAACAGTAATGCCAAGTGTGTTAGAAGTTATTAAAACATATTGCTTCGGTAACGAATTAGAAATCGAAGTAATTCCGGAAAAAGACGGAGTGACAGATATTGCTTATCTGAAAGAACATATTGATAAACAGGCAGCATGTGTGCTGATTCAGCATCCAAATTATTATGGAAATTTGGAAGATGCCCAGACAATCGGCGAAGTGGCACACGAGGCAGGCGCTAAATACGTTATGAGTGTGAATCCGATTTCTCTTGGAGCATTGAAGACACCAAGAGAGTATGGCGCAGATGTTGCAGTTGGCGACGGACAGCCACTCGGACTTCCAATTGCATTTGGCGGACCATATCTCGGCTTCATGACATGCGTGGAAAGTATGATGAGAAAGCTTCCTGGACGAGTTGTCGGAGAGACAGAAGATCACAACGGAAAGAAAGGCTATGTTCTGACATTACAGGCAAGAGAGCAGCATATCCGTCGTGAGAAAGCATCCAGCAACATCTGTTCGAACCAGGCACTTTGTGCACTTGCTGTTGGTGTATATCTTTCCTGCATGGGAAATGAAGGTGTGACAAAAGCAGCCGAGCAGAGCATGTCCAAAGCACATTACATGGCAGAGAAACTTGCGGAAGCAGGATTTAAAGTAGAAAACAAACAGAATTTCTTTCATGAATTTGTAACTGTATCAGATACACCTTCTGAAAAAGTACTGAAGGCACTGGAGGACGAAGACATCCTTGGTGGATATCCACTGGATGACAAGCGGATTCTCTGGTGCTGTACAGAGATGAACACAAAAGAAGAGATCGACAAAGCAGTATCGATCTTAAAGGAGGTGTAGTGGATGCTGATTTTTGAAAAAAGCAAAACAGGAAGAAAATGCCAGAACCTTCCGGAGTGCGATGTACCAGTCGTTACTTTAGATGCAAAAGATAAAAGAGAAGTGAAATTACATCTGCCGGAGCTTTCAGAGGGCGAGCTTAGCAGACATTACACAGAACTGGCAAAGAAATCACATGGTGTGAACGATGGATTCTATCCATTGGGCTCCTGTACTATGAAATATAATCCGAGAGTTAATGAAGTGGCAGCAGGATTGGAAGGATTTACAGATATTCATCCGTTACAGCCGACAGAGACTGTGCAGGGATGTCTGGAAGTATTAAAAACACTGGAATCCTATCTGTGCGAGATCGCCGGAATGAAGCGTATGACTTTCCAACCGGCAGCAGGTGCGCATGGAGAGTTTACAGGACTTCTTCTGATCAAAGCATATCATAAGAGCCGTGGAGATGAAAAACGTAAAAAGATCATCGTTCCTGATTCTGCACACGGAACGAACCCGGCAAGTGCAGCAATGGCAGGATTTTCAGTAGTGAGTGTTCCTTCAGGACCGGATGGATGCGTAGATATTGAAAAATTAAAAGAAATTGCAGGCGATGATGTAGCCGGGCTTATGCTTACAAACCCGAATACAGTAGGTCTGTTTGACAAGAATATTCTTGAGATTACAAAGATTATTCATGACTGTGGCGGACTCTGCTACTATGACGGAGCAAACTTAAATGCAGTTATGGGAACAGTAAGACCTGGAGATATGGGATTTGATGTTATTCATCTGAATCTTCATAAGACATTCTCAACTCCGCACGGTGGAGGCGGCCCGGGAAGTGGACCGGTAGGATGCAAGGAATTCCTTGTTCCATTCCTTCCATCGATTCTTGTAGAAGGTGAAGACAAACTGGTTGCTGTAAAAGAAAAAGACAGTATTGGTGAGATGAAGAACTTTTATGGAAATTTCCTTGTTGTAGTACGTGCCCTGGCTTATGTTATGACACTTGGAAAAGAAGGAATTCCGGAAGCAAGCAAGAATGCAGTTCTGAACGCTAATTATATGATGAATAAATTAAAAGATCTCTATACAATGGCTTATGATGAAGTGTGCATGCATGAATTTGTTATGAGTCTTGCAGATCTGAAAAAACAGACAGGTGTATCAGCAATGGATATTGCAAAAGGACTTCTCGATTTCGAAATCCATCCACCGACAATGTATTTCCCTCTGATCGTGGACGAAGCATTAATGGTTGAGCCTACAGAGACAGAGTCTAAAGAGACAATGGATGAGGCGATTGCAGTATTCCGCAAATTGTATGAGACTGCCGGTGAGGATGCAGAGAGTCTTCATAATGCTCCGATGACAACACCAGTAACAAGAATGGATGAAGTAGGAGCAGCAAGACATCCGATTCTTAGATATCAGTTTGAAGACTAATTAGAATGGCAGGAGAATAATAAAGTGGTTAATAAGTTAACATATATTGAGAGCGAGCAGTATAATCCTTATAAAAACCTGGCAGTGGAAGAATATCTTTTCTTCCACTGTCAAAAAGAAGAATGTATCTTATATCTGTGGCAGAATCAGCATACGGTTGTGATCGGCCGGAATCAGAATGCATGGGCAGAATGTCTGACAGAGAAGCTGGAAAATGAAGGTGGATATCTGGCAAGAAGATTATCCGGCGGCGGCGCAGTCTATCATGATCTTGGTAATCTGAATTTTACTTTCCTTGTAAATAAAGAAAATTATAATGTAGACAGACAGCTTGAAGTTATTCAAAAAGCGGTAGCAAAGTTCGGTGTCTGTACTGAAAAATCCGGAAGAAATGATATTCTAATTAATGGAAGAAAATTTTCCGGAAATGCATTTTACAAAGAAGGTTCACGTTGCTATCATCATGGAACAATCATGTTGGATGTAAAGCTGGATGAGATGTCAAAATATTTGACAGTATCCAAAGAAAAATTACAGTCCAAAGGTGTAAATTCTGTAAAATCCAGGGTAGTGAATATAAAAGAGCTGGTTCCGGATATTACAGTGGACCGCATGAAAGAAGCGCTTAGAGAGGCATTCGAAGAAGTATATGGCGGGCAGGCTGAAGTGCTGTCAATGGAAAAATTAGAACCGGCTGAGGTTAATAATATTACAGAACGTCTGGGTTCATGGAACTGGAAGTTTGGGCGTAAAATTCCGTTTAACGAGACACTTACACATCGGTTTAACTGGGGACAGATATCACTGGATATGTGTGTGCAGGAAGGTAGGATTGCAGATATTATTGTGTATACAGATGCGTTAAAGCCGGCAATAGCAGAAGAAATTCCAAAATATTTAAAGGGAATCAAGTATAAAAAAGATAATATTTGTACAGAACTTGGTCTGTACTGGTCGGAAGATGACGGTGAAAACCAGATGATGAAAGACATTATTGCCTGGTTAAAAACCGTCGAATGGTAATCAGATTGTAGAGGAGATCGAGAACATGAGTGATAAATTTGATGTAATTGTTGTCGGAGGAGGACCGGGGGGCTATGTGGCTGCGATCAAGGCAGCAAAAGAAGGCATGCAGGTTGCGCTGGTAGAGAATGCCCGTGTTGGAGGGACATGCCTGAACCGCGGCTGTATTCCGGCAAAAGCAATGATTCATGCATCCTCTCTGTACAGAGAGATGAAGGAAGCAGAAAAATTTGGTGTGTCGGCATCCGATGTTTCTTTTAATTACAGTAAGATTCTGGAATACAAACAGGGAACAACCGATCAGCTTGTTCAGGGCATCGAGCAGCTCTTAAAAGCGAACGGAGTAACACTTGTATCCGGACACGGAACATTGCTTGGAAGTCATAGAGTACAGGTGGAAGGGGAAGAAATACAGGTACTTGAAGCTAGAAATATTATTCTTGCAGCAGGAAGTAAACCATTTATGCTTCCACTTCCTGGAATGGATCTTAAGGGGGTATTATCCAGTGATGAATTATTCAAGCTGGAAGAAATGCCGGAAAGTCTCGTAATTATTGGCGGTGGAGTTATCAGTGTCGAGTTCGCAACTGCATTTTCAGCACTCGGATGTAAAGTAACGATTCTTGAGGCAATGCCAAGACTTGTACCGAATATGGACAAAGAGATTTCACAGAGTCTTAAGATGTTGCTGAAAAAGAGAGGTATTGATGTGCATACATCTGCCGGCGTACAGTCCGTAGAGGAAAGAGACGGCGCATACGTTTGCAAATATACCGAAAAGGAGAAAGAATGTGAAGCATCTGCCCAGTATGTTCTCTGCGCAGTCGGACGTATTCCAAATACAGAAGGATTGTTTGCGGAAGATGCTGTGCCGGAGATGGAAAGAGGTAGAATCGTTGTAGATGAACATTTCAAGACCAGCATCCCGGGAGTATATGCGATCGGTGATCTGATCAAGGGAATGCAGTTAGCACATACAGCAAGTGCACAGGGGGTGGTTGTGATCGAATATTTGAACGGAAAAGATCCATCCATTGATTTGTCAGTTGTGCCGGGCTGTGTATATACAGAGCCAGAGATTGCTTCGGTAGGTATAACAGAGGATGATGCGAAGGCAGCGGAAATTCCGGTAAAAACAGGTAAGTTCATCATGAGCGCCAACGGAAAATCATTAATCACAAAAGAAGAGAGAAGTTTTATTAAAATTGTTGCAAATGAAGAGACAGATGTTGTTCTCGGAGCACAGATGATGTGTGCACGTGCAACAGATATGATCGGCGAGATCACAACAGCAGTTGCAAATAAAATGACAGTAGCGCAGCTGTTAAAAGGAATGCGCGCACATCCGACTTACAATGAAGGTATTGGGGAGGCACTGGAAGAGTTGGAAGGTGGAGCAATCCATATTGCACCAAAAAAGAAAAAATAAGATAAAAATTAACAGGAATTCATCCAAATAGAAGAAATTTAGTTGCAACAGACAGCACTTTAAAATATAATGGAAAAAGTGCCGAAAGCTGAATTTCCAATATCATCTTCCGGCTATTGGGGAAATGCATAAAAAGGCAGGAGGAATGAAGGATGATGCTGGAGAAGAAAACAACAGAATTTTTGAATGTTCTTTCTTCTTCTGCACCCGTTCCAGGCGGCGGAGGAGCTTCCGCCGCTGTTGGTGCTTTTGGGGCTGCACTTGGCATGATGGTTGCCAATCTGACAGTCGGAAAGAAAAAGTATGCGGATGTAGAAGCAGAAATGATCGAGATATGTGGAAGATTAGAGAAGATCAGAGATCGTCTTATTGTGCTTACGGATGAGGATGCAAAAGCATTTGAACCATTGTCAAAAGCATATGGACTTCCGAAGAATACGCCGGAGGAGAAGGCGGAGAAAGAGCGGATCCTGGAGCAGGCTTTGTACGAGGCAAGTCTGACTCCGATGGAGATCATGAAAACAGTTCTGGAATCCATGAAACTTCTGGAGATACTGGGAGAGAAGGGCAGCCGCATCGCGATCAGTGATGTCGGTGTTGGAATCCTGTTTGCGCAGGCGGCACTGGAGGGTGCTTCACTGAATGTATTTATCAATACAGGTCTGATGAAGAACGCGGAACGTGCCTGCGAACTGAATGAAACTGCAAACCGGCTTATTGCAGAGGGGCAGGCATACAAAGAAAGAATTTATGCCGGTGTCTGTGTCCAGCTTAAAAGTTAATACGGAGGAGAAGGCTATGAGTACAGTAATGCTTGGAACAGAAGTGGCGAAGACCATGAAGGAAGAGCTGATTCGGGATGTGGAACTGTTAAAAGGAAAAGGAATCCATCCATGCCTTGCGATCATCCGTGTTGGCGCCAGAGGAGATGACCTTGCGTATGAAAGAAGCGCAAAAAAACGTATGGAAATGGTAGGAATTGACTGTAAGGTTGTAGAACTTCCGAAGACAATTTCACAGGAGAATTTCGAACGCGTATTTGCAGAAGTAAATGACGATCCGAAAGTAGATGGAATTTTATTATTCCGTCCATTGCCGGAAGGTCTGGATGAAGAACCGGTGAAGCTTATGATACATCCGGAGAAGGATGTGGACTGCATGAGTCCGTTCAACAGTGCGAGAGTATTTTTAGGTGAGACTGAAGGATATGCACCATGCACAGCACAGGCTGTTATGGAGATGCTTCGTCATTTTCACATAGATCTGACAGGAAAGAAAGCGACGATCGTGGGGCGCAGTATGGTGGTTGGAAAACCATTGGCTATGATGATGTTAAAAAATCATGCAACGATCACGGTATGTCATACAAGAACAAAAGCTCTGAAAGAAGAATGTAGGAACGCAGATATTGTCGTTGCCTGTGCAGGAAAAGCAAAATTTATTACTGCAGATATGATAAAAGAAGGAGCTGTTGTGGTGGATGTAGGAATTAACATTGACGAAAACGGTAATATGTGCGGTGATGTAGATTATGAGAAGGTAAAGGAGAAGGCTTCTTATATCAGCCCGGTTCCAAAAGGAGTGGGCAGTGTAACAACGTCCGTGCTTGCAAGCCACGTTGTAAGAAGTGCAAAAAACAGAATAGAATGAAAAACAGATGGGATGGGAGAAAAAAAGCTGTATGCGTTTTGTTGTTGCAACAGCAGTAAGTAATCTGGTTACAGTGCTCTTTGTCTCAACGTATGCTTTGAGCATGCTGTACGGAACATCATTTACTGCGCTGTTCATAAGTCGGATACCACAATATATTGTGACAACCGGTGTGTGTGCAGTGATTGCATTCAGTTTGTATTACAGTGTAGTAACAATGATGATGAAACAGCACCAGATGGCATAAAAAATTGGAAAGTTTTCCCAAAGTTAAAGAAAAACATTGACGTAAAGAAAATATGTGCTATAATCTTATGTAGTGCAATAAAAATACCCGATCAGTCGTATGATGCACAATATAGGACTGGAGGGGAGGTTAGGTGTGAGACTATGTCAAATGTAATCGTTAAAGAAAACGAAACGTTAGATAGCGCTTTACGCAGATTTAAAAGAAACTGCGCAAAGGCTGGTATTCAGCAGGAGATTCGTAAGAGAGAGCATTACGAAAAACCAAGCGTAAGACGTAAGAAAAAATCAGAAGCTGCAAGAAAGCGCAAATATAACTAATATGTGCAAAGCAAGGATGCTGTATCAGATGATACAGTGTCCTTTTTTGTTATAACGACGAGGAAAATGCGACATGCTTGCATGGCAGCATTTGACGACCGTTAATTAGCGGATAAAACTCGCGAAGCGTGTTTTATCGCGTACACAGAAAATTCTATTTTCTGTGTAACAAAAATATATCTTGAAAGATATATAAAAATGCTCCGCAGGATGCGCACTCGCGCGAAGCGGAAGATAAATTTATTATTAGGAGGAATGAGACAATGAGATTAAAAGATACAGGTTTATCAGCAAAGGAACTGAAAGCAATTGTCAACAAATACATGGTAGAAACTTACGAAAGATATGATTTTATCGCAGAACGTGCTGAAGGAATGTATATATATGACGAAGAGGGAAATGCATACCTTGATTTCTACGGCGGTGTTGCTGTAAACAGTGCAGGTAATAGAAATGCAAAAGTAGAAGCTGCAATCAAAGACCAGTTAGGTGACATTGTACATACATTTAACTATCCATATACAATCCCGCAGGCATTACTTGCAAAGAAAATCTGTGATACGATCGGAATGGATAAGATATTTTATCAAAACTCCGGAACAGAAGCAAATGAATGTATGATCAAGATGGCGAGAAAATATGGAACAGATAATTTCGGACCGGAAAGATATCATATCATCACAGCGAAAAATGGTTTCCACGGAAGAACTTACGGAGCAATGTCTGCAACCGGTCAGACAGACAATGCGATCCAGATGGGGTTCAAACCGATGCTTCCAGGATTTTCTTATGCAGAATATAACAATCTGGAAGATTTTGCTTCCAAAGTTACAAAAAAAACAATCGCGATCATGATCGAACCTGTACAGGGCGAGGGTGGTGTACATCCTGCAACACAGGAATTTATCGAAGGACTCCGCAAATTATGTGATGATAACGATATGTTACTTCTGTTTGATGAAGTACAGACCGGATGGGGACGTACCGGAGCGCCGATGGCATACATGGGATATGGCGTAAAACCGGATGCAGTGTCCATGGCAAAAGCAATGGGTGGCGGAATGCCGATCGGAGCATGCTGCGCAACAAAAAAAGTTGCAAAAGCATTTACAGCAGGAACACACGGATCTACTTATGGCGGACACGCACTTGCTTGCGCATCAGCATATGCAGCAGTCAGTGAAATCCTGGACAACGATCTGAGTGGAAATGCAAAAGAAATGGGAGAATATATGAAAGAACAGCTTGCAAAACTTCCACATGTAAAAGAAGCAAGAGGACGTGGACTTCTTGTTGGATGTGAGTATGATATACCGATCGCACTGGAAGTAAAACATGGCTGCCTGGACCGCATGGCACTGATCACAGCGATCGGAGACAGCGTTAACCGTATGATCCCGCCGCTTATTGTTACAAAGAAACAGATTGATGAACTGATGATCATTATGAAAGCTGCCATTGCAGACGCAGCAGAAAAATACGAAGAGCTGAAACTTGCAGGCTAAAATGCAAGTTTCAATTCCTGATACAGATGACCGATTGGAAGACCTACTACATTATTATAATCGCCATTGATAGATTTTACATGGATAGCAAAATCCCCCTGGATGCCGTAGGCACCCGCTTTATCCATTGGATCGCCGGTGGCGATATAAGACAGCAGATCTTCTCTCATAATCGGGTAGAATGTAACTTCTGTTTTTTCATAAAAAGTTCGTATTATTTTTCTGCCATTTTTCCAGATTAGAAGTGAAACACCTGTGTAGACCTGGTGGGTACGGTCGGCGAGCATAGAAAGCATATCCAATGCTTCCTGTTCATCGGCAGGTTTGCCAAGTATTTCATCTTTATAAGAAACAACAGTATCTGCTCCAATGACAGTAAAATCTTCGTCATGAATTTTGTGGTAAAGACTAAAAATATCTGCGGCTTTCTGATAAGCCAGTTCAGTAACAACATCAGCCGGTAATTCCTCGGTAATGACTTCTTCTTTGGAAGATGGCATGATTTCGAATGAAATGCCGGTTTTTCTGAGCAGTTCTTTTCTACGTGGAGAAGCAGAAGCTAAAATATATTTCATAAATAAAATTCCTTTCTTTGAAAATTCTTTCATATTATATCAGTTTTCCCTAAGAAAGTAAAAATCAATATTTTTTCTGTAGTTAATTACAGTACTGTTTGTATTTTCTGAAAAACCGAATGAAAAATGCTATTATATTGTAAGAAAAATAGAAAGACCATATTGGAAGAAAAGCGTGTTGTGTTATAATAGCAAAATAGGAAACAGACAGGAGGAACATAGAAATGTATATCAGTGAAATTGTAACAACAGTACCGGAAAATGTCAGCGAGCGTGTGCCGCTGGAGCAGAAAGTGTATAAAGTATTTGACAAGCTTGGAATCCCATTTGAAAGAGTCGATAACGATCCGGCATCTTCCATGGAAGAGTGTAGGGATATCGGTAAAGTTCTTGGCGCACCGGTGCGGAAAGATGTGTTTTTGTGCAACCGGAAGAAGACTACATTTTTCCTTCTTGTAATGCCGGAGGAGAAAGACTTTGACGCGTCCTCATTCAGTAAAAAACTAGGCGTATCACATATGTCATTTGCTTCACCGGAGCATATGTGGGAGCATCTGGGAACAAAACCGGGATCTGCAAGTGTTGTCGGACTTTTGAATGATGAAGATGATTATGTACAGCTTATTCTTGATAAAGAGGTGGCTGAGGGCGAGTATTTTGTATGCAATACAGGAATCAATACGACGCATTTGAAGATTAAGACAGAAGATCTGCTGAAGAAATTTTTGCCGCATATTCATCATAGAGCTAAAATTGTTGATTTGTAAAAGGATGTGAGTATATGAATGACAGGATGCAGGAATTGAAATTATCCGACCTGAAAGAGAAGCTTGAAAACAGGAAATCGGGAGAACGGCTTGTATTTCGTGAAGTACAGCTGGAAAAAGGAGATTTAAGCGGAACGGATTTAAGTAATACGGATTTTACACTGTGTTCCTTTGATGGCGTGATGTTAAATAATGTAGATTTCCACTACAGCAGTGTGGAGAATGCGCTGTTTGACGGATGCTCCATGCACGGTGCAAATTTTGAAAATGCAAATATGAGGACCGCATCTTTCAGGTTCTGCGATATGAGTGACTGCAATATAAAAGGCGCAAACCTCTATGGGGCTGTGCTGGAAAATGCAGATCTTACAAATATACAGTCGGACGAAGCGACACAATGGTTCCGTCTGCGTTGCCCGGAGACGGGAGCATTTTTAGGATATAAGAAATGCATTAATGACCGGATGGTACAGCTTCTGATTCCGGCAGATGCACTTCGCACGTCAGCAACATTGCCGTCCTGCCGGTGCAACAAAGCCAAGGTCCTGACGATCAAGAGTTTCGATTTCAAAAAAAATTATGATGAGGCATGGTCTCTCGTAGATGAAAACTTTGAATATAAAAGAGGTGAGTGGGTGGAAGTAAAAGATTTTAACGAAGACCGGTGGATGGATTCCACAACCGGTATCCATTTCTGGATGACAAGAGAAGAAGCAGAGGCATATTAGAGATGAAAACAGCAGAAGAATTAAGAAATTTATTAGGACAGATCGATCGTAAGAGCTATCCGGCATACAAAAATCTGAAAGGCAGTTACCGGTTTTCAGGATATGTGCTTGGAATTGACCATGTGCAGGGTGATCCGTTTGCGGCACCGTCCAGAGTACATATAGAAGTTGAGGAGAAAACAGCAGGATTGCCAGAAAGACTGTATGATAAACAGTGGAAGAAGATGGCGCTTGAAGATGCGCTTATCCGCATATTTGCATCCGGGATCAGAAAATATTCGTTTCAGGCAAAAGGTTCCGGTAAAAGTGGTCTGATCCGTGTGACAAACTGCGGACAGGAAGTACTGGAGCGGACAGCCGCAGATATAAGGGAAGACGGAACCGTTATTCTACGGTTTGAAGTGGGCTTCCCGGCAAATGGAAGAACGGTAAATGCGCGAGAACTGGAGAAGATTTTTTTTCAATATCTGCCGTCTTGCGTGCAGGAGACACTTTATTATAAAAATTTGGATATAAGGAAACTTGAAAATGTTATGGAACTTTCGGAGGATCAGGAAGCAATCCGCAGACAGCTTAAGGAATATGGTCTGGTGGCTTTTGTGGCAGATGGCTCTGTACTGCCGAGAATGTCAGGTGTATCCCAAAAGCCGATGAAAGATGCAGTACCGTTTGTATCACCGGAATCTGTGAGAGTGACTTTAAAGCTTCCGTATTATGGTGAGATAAGCGGAATGGGAATCAGGCGCGGGATTACGTTGATCGTCGGCGGAGGCTATCATGGAAAATCTACGCTTCTGAAAGCACTGGAGATGGGGATTTATCCTCATATAGCCGGAGACGGAAGAGAATATGTGATCACAGATCCGGATGCTGTGAAGATTCGGGCAGAAGATGGAAGAAGTATTAAACATACAGATATTTCTATGTTTATAAGTAATCTTCCAAATCAGAAAGATACCGTCAGTTTTGATACGGAAGATGCCAGCGGCAGTACATCGCAGGCGGCAAATGTGATTGAAGCGATGGAAGCCGGAGCGAGTACATTTTTAATTGATGAAGATACCAGTGCAACAAATTTTATGGTGAGAGACGAGCTGATGCAGAAAGTGATTCACAAAGATATGGAACCAATCACACCATTTATAGAACGGATGCAGTATTTTTATAAGAAATTTGGTATCTCAACAGTACTTGTAGCAGGAAGTTCCGGGGCTTATTTTCAGGTGGCAGATGTGATCGTGCAGATGGACCGCTACCAGCCACGTGAGATCACGTCCAGAGCAAAAGAGGCAACAGCCGGATATCAGGGACTTCAGTTTTTAGAAAAAGAAATTCAGAAACCGATCATGAAAAGATGTCCAAAGAAAAATACAGGACTGGAACACAGAGGAAGAATCAAATTAAAAACACTGGGAAAAGATGGTATTATGCTGGGATCAGAAACAATTGATCTGCGTTATGTAGAACAAGTGGCAGATGAAGAACAGCTTAACTGCTTGGGGTATCTTATGAGAGAACTGGAAACACATCGGATGAATGGGAAGACTTCCATTTGTGAACTGGTTGAATCTTTATACAGAGATATAGAAAGACAGGGGTTAAAGGATGTTCTCGGAGAGCGTGAGCTTCCAGGCAATCTGGCACTTCCGCGAAAAGAGGAACTCTGCGCATGTCTGAACCGTTACCGGGGGCTTCAGTTATGATGACAGAAAAGAGTATTCGGCCAATTGCATATATAGAAGGGGATTTCCCGGAAAAATTCGGAATCCCAAGGCAGAGTGGCCTTGTAAATACACAGGCAGAGATTCATTTCCTGCCGGAATACCGCAAGCCGGAAGCGTTCCGTGGACTGGAAGAGTATTCACATCTGTGGCTGATCTGGGATTTTTCAGAGGCAGAGGGTACAAACTGGCGTCCGACTGTCCGCCCGCCAAGGCTTGGAGGAAATCAGAGAGTCGGTGTATTTGCAACTAGATCCCCATTTCGTCCAAATGGAATGGGATTATCCTGTGTAAAACTGACAACCATTGACTGGGAACATGAGGATGGACCGGTGCTAATCGTAAGCGGAGCAGATCTGATGAACGGGACACCAATTTATGATGTGAAACCATATTTACCACATATCGATGCGTATCCGGAAGCAGAAGCTGGATTTGCAGGACGAGTAAAAGAATACGGTCTGGGAGTATCAATCCCTCCTGAAATTGAAGAGTCACTATCTGAAGAAAAACGTGAAAAGATTCCGGCTTTAAAGGAAATACTTGCAGAAGATCCAAGACCGGCGTATCAGGAAAACCCGGAGAGGGTATATGGAATGAGCTTTGCAGGAATGGAAGTGCGTTTCCGGGTAGTGGATGGTGTTGCTGAAGTATGTGAAATTGAAGAGAATAGAAATGAAATGCAATGATTGCAAATAATAGCGGCAAATATTATTTCAAAGAATAAAAAATGAAAAGCAAAGAAAAATAAACAGAAATGGAGAAACAAAATGGAATTTAAAATTGCAAGAGAGAAAGATCTGGAACGTATGTGTGAGATTACCGCACAGGCAAAGGATGGACTTAAAAATCTTGGACTGGATCAGTGGCAGAAAGGATATCCATCGAGAGAAATCTGGGAGAATGATATTAAGAACCAATGTACTTACGTGGCAGAAGAAGATGGAATCATTCTTGGAATCTTTGCATTTCAGACAACACCGGACATATCTTATTATGAAATAGAAGGCGAGTGGATTAGTGCGGGACCGTATGCAGCAATGCACCGCGTATGTGTAGCAGAGGAAGCAAAAGGAAAAGGAGTGGCAGGAAAGATGTTTGCGCATGGGTTCCGTATGGCAGAAACACTTGGATTTTCAAGTGTGCGTATTGATACCCACCCGGGGAATATTCCGATGCAGAGAGCACTTGGAAAAGCCGGATTTGAAAGATGCGGAGAGATCCATCTGGCAGGTGGACCGGAGAAAGGTGCACTCCGCATAGGTTTCGAAAAGATATTATAAAAAAATTCTGACATCCGTATCGAAAAAAAAGATTCAGTAAGAATGAAAAACAATGGTTGAAATATACCTATGCGGGGTATATAATATAGACCGGAAAGAGGTGAAGAATATGGAAGAAAAAACATGCTGTCACAAAACGAAAGAACGTTCGGAAAAAGAATACAAAGATTTGATCCACAGACTGAACCGTATTGAAGGGCAGGTAAGGGGAATCAAAAAGATGGTGGAGAACGATGTTTACTGTACCGATATTCTTGTACAGGTCTCAGCTGTGAATGCAGCACTTAATAGTTTCAACAAAGTGTTGCTTGCAAACCATATCCGAACCTGTGTAGCAGAAGATATCCGCAAAGGAAAAGAAGAGACAGTGGATGAACTGGTAGCTACACTTCAGAAACTGATGAAATAGTAAGAAAAGGATGATCAGAATGGAACAGTATAACGTTACGGGTATGAGCTGTGCAGCCTGCAGTACCCGTGTAGAAAAGGCTGTGTTGAAAGTAGACGGAGTGACATCCTGTTCTGTAAGTCTTTTGACAAACTCAATGGGAGTTGATGGAACAGCTACACCAGAGCAGATTATAGAGGCGGTAGAAAAGGCAGGATACGGAGCTTCTATGAAAGGAACGGAGAAATTAAAAGAAGTCCGGGATGAAGATTTCCTGAAGGATAAGATAACACCGGTTCTTAAGAAGAGACTGATTGCGTCATTTTGCTTTCTTGTGCCACTGTTGTATTTATCTATGGGCCATATGATGTGGAACTGGCCACTGCCGGGGTTCCTTAGCGGCAATCATGTAGCGATGGGACTTATCCAGATGTTATTTACAATCGTGATCATGGTGATCAATCAGAAGTTCTTTATCAGCGGCTTCAAAGGATTGATTCATCGTGCACCGAATATGGACACGTTGGTTGCACTTGGATCCGGCGCATCATTTGTATATAGTACGTATGCATTATTTGCGATGACAGATGCGCAGATGAAGGGCAATGCAGAACTTGTTTTATCCTATATGCATGAATTTTATTTTGAGTCAGCGGCAATGATCCTGACGCTTATTACAGTCGGCAAGATGCTTGAAGCAAGATCGAAAGGTAAAACAACCGATGCGCTGAAAGGACTTATGAAGCTTGCGCCGAAGAAGGCAGTCGTTCTTTGTCAGGGAAAAGAGGCAGAAGTAACAATTGATCAGGTGAAGATTGGTGATATCTTTGTTGTAAGACCGGGTGAGAATATTCCGGTAGATGGGACGGTTATAGAAGGAAGCAGTGCAGTGGATGAAGCGGCACTTACCGGAGAGAGTATTCCGGTGGACAAAACAGTTGGAGACAGTGTGTCGGCAGCTACCATGAACCAGTCCGGATTTTTAAAATGTGAAGCGACAAGAGTTGGAGAAGATACGACCTTATCACAGATTATTCAGATGGTCAGTGACGCAGCGGCTACAAAGGCGCCGATCGCCAAAGTCGCAGACCGGGTATCCGGCGTATTTGTGCCGGCAGTTATCGGGATTGCGACTGTAACAACTCTGATCTGGCTGATCGCCGGACAGACGATTGGTTTTGCACTGGCAAGAGGAATTGCAGTTCTTGTAATCAGCTGTCCGTGTGCGCTTGGACTGGCAACACCTGTTGCGATCATGGTTGGTAACGGAATGGGTGCAAAGCATGGAATAATGTTTAAGACAGCCGTTTCCCTGGAAGAGACAGGAAAGACAGAGATTGTCGCATTAGATAAGACAGGAACAATTACAAAGGGAGAACCGAAAGTAACGGATCTTGTTGCGGAAGATAATGTCAGTGAGGAAGAATTGCTCTTCACAGCGTATGTGCTGGAGCGAAAGAGTGAACATCCACTGGCGAGAGCAATCACATCGGCTGTAGAAAGTCTTGGCACAGAAGGTCTTGATGATCTTGCAGAAGTGGAAGATTTCCAGATCGCAGCTGGAAATGGTCTCTCCGGTATGTTAAACGGACAGAAGCTGGTTGGAGGCAGTTACCGGTATATCAGCGGTCTGGTTGAAATAAGTGAGGAAATGAAAGAACAGGCGCAGGAGCTTGCCGAAGATGGGAAGACGCCTTTGTTCTTCGCAAGAGAAGACAAATTGATGGGAATCATTGCCGTAGCGGATGTTATGAAAGAGGACAGTCCGCGTGCGATCCGTGAACTACAGAATATGGGTATCCATGTTGTCATGCTGACCGGTGATAATGAGCGGACAGCGAAAGCAATCGGAAAGCAGGCAGGCGTAGATGAAGTAATCGCAGGTGTGCTTCCGGACGGAAAAGAAGCAGTGATCCGTGATTTAAAGAAGCAGGGCAAGACAGCGATGGTCGGCGATGGTATCAATGACGCACCGGCACTGACAAGAGCAGATGTTGGTATCGCCATAGGTGCAGGTACAGATATTGCCATTGATGCAGCGGATGTTGTATTGATGAAGAGCCGCTTAAGTGATGTTCCGGCGGCGATTCGTTTAAGTCGCGCAACACTTCGGAATATTCATGAGAATCTGTTCTGGGCATTTTTCTACAATGTGATCGGAATCCCGCTGGCAGCAGGACTGTGGTATCCGATCTTTGGGTGGAAATTAAATCCAATGTTCGGCGCAGCAGCGATGAGTCTTTCAAGTTTCTGTGTTGTAAGCAATGCATTGCGTCTGAACTGGTTTAACATGTTGGATGCAAGCAAAGATAAAAAATTAAAAAAAGCTGCAAAAACCGGAACTGTAGAAATGGCAGATGAAGGATCAACAATTAAAAATAATGAAAAGAAAAAGGAGGAAACAACAATGGAGAAAACAATGAAGATTGAAGGAATGATGTGTGGACACTGTGAGGCAGCAGTAAAAAAAGCGCTGGAAGCATTAGACGGCGTAGAAGAGGCAATTGTCAGCCACGAAGCAGGAACAGCAGTTGTAAAGATGAGCCACGAAGTTGCAGATGATGTACTTACAAAAGCAGTAGAAGACAAAGATTACAAAGTAGTCTCAGTCGGCTAATTAACAATTGCATTTGAGAAAAAAGAAGCTTATAATGTGGAAGAGGAACAGAAGATAAGAAAATTGATAAGAAAATTCAAGTTAACAGTTGACAGTAATATGAATTTATGGTAAATTATCTTTTGTGTGAAACAACAAAGAAGAGTATCCACTCTCACCATAGCACAATCGGGTGACTATTGGTTGATATTGAACATGAATCATTTTTAGATAGATTTGATTTTAATGTGACAGGAAAGTGGATAGTCTAAAAACTATTCACTTTTTATTTTATAATGGGGGTGCAGGAACATTAGCGATTTAATGATTAACGGACAGATTAGAGATAAGGAAGTTCGTGTGATAAGCGAAAGTGGAGAACAGCTTGGTATTATGTCATCCAAAGATGCCATGAAACTTGCGAGAGAGGCAGATCTTGATCTTGTAAAGATTGCTCCGAAGGCACAGCCGCCGGTATGTAAGATCATCGACTACGGTAAGTATAAGTATGAGCTGGCGAGAAAAGAAAAAGAAGCAAAGAAGAAGCAAAAAACTGTAGAGGTTAAGGAAGTACGCCTTTCACCGAATATTGATACGAATGACCTGAATACGAAGATGAACAATGCGAAGAAGTTCATCGGTAAAGGAAATAAAGTAAAAGTCACTTTACGTTTCCGTGGCCGTGAGATGGCGCATATGCAACAGAGTAAACACATTCTGGATGATTTTGCGCAGGCACTTGCTGATGTTGCTGTGATCGAGAAACCGGCAAAGCAGGAAGGCAGAAGTATGAGCATGGTTTTAACTGAAAAACGTTAAAAATACATTTATAAATCTAAGGAGGAATATTACAATGCCAAAAATTAAAACAAATAGAGCAGCTGCAAAGCGCTTCAAAAAAACAGGTACAGGAAAATTAAAAAGAAATAAAGCTTACAAGAGCCATATCTTAACTAAGAAATCTACAAAGAGAAAAAGAAATCTTAGAAAATCAATCATTACAGATGCAACTAATGTAAAGAACATGAAGAAAGTATTACCATATCTGTAAGATAGTGTAGAGAATAGAAGGAGGAGATAAGACATGGCAAGAATCAAAGGCGGATTAAACGCTAAAAAAAGACACAATAGAACTTTAAAATTAGCAAAAGGATACAGAGGAGCACGCTCTAAACAGTATAGAGTAGCAAAACAGTCTGTTATGAGAGCTCTTACATCTGCATACGCAGGAAGAAAACAGCGCAAACGTCAGATGCGTCAGTTATGGATCGCTCGTATCAACGCTGCAGCAAGAATGAATGGTCTTTCTTACAGCAAACTGATGCACGGTCTGAAACTTGCAAACATCGACATCAATAGAAAGATGCTTGCAGAGATGGCTGTTAATGACGCTGAAGGATTTACAGCACTTGCAGAAGCTGCAAAAGCAAAACTTGCTTAATTTTAGCAGAATATAGATAGAATATACAAAGCAGTTATTGGAAATTCCGGTAACTGCTTTTTGTAAATGCGATGAGGAAAATACATTCATGTGAGCAAGATGTATTTGATAACCGCCCACAATATCAGAATAAGGTGGAAGGCGTTTCTGATAATTTGTATGGGAAACATTAAGGAGGCAGATCATGGATATATTAATTATTGTGGATATGCAGAATGACTTTATTGACGGCGCACTTGGAACGAAAGAAGCAAAAGCGATTGTACCGGATGTTGCAAAAAAAATTAAAGACTTTGACGGTGAAATTATTTATACGAGAGACACCCATGAAGAGAATTATCTGGATACACAGGAAGGCAGAAATCTTCCGGTAGCACATTGTATCCGTGGTACAAAAGGCTGGGAGATTTGCCCGCAGTTAGAGGCGCTTCGCAGTGAAAATGACATTGTGATCGATAAGCCGACATTTGGAAGCATGGAGCTGGGAGAAATGTTAAAGAAAAAAGATGAAGAGCTGCGTGGAAATGGCATGGATGGGATTACATCGATTACGCTTGTCGGACTTTGCACAGATATCTGTGTGATTTCAAATGCAATGATCAGCAAAGCCGCATTGCCGGAAGTGCCGGTATATGTTGACAAAGACTGTTGTGCCGGAGTGACAACAGACAGTCATGAGACAGCGCTGGCAGCTATGCGGATGTGCCAGATCAAATGCTAGAAGAATTATCTGTAAGAATTATTCCGGATAAACGAGACGATCATCGGTAATGTGATCCAGAACTTCTGTCAGATATTTCTTTGCGAGGTAATTTGCCATTGGAAGGTTCATATCCAGATAATTGCCGCAGTCTCTTGCCGCCGCACCAGGAACTTCATCGTTAAAATCTGCGATAAACCGGAACATTTCGCAGATGAGTGGAACGATTTCCTTAGAAGTAAGCTCTCCGGCAAGGATCAGATAGAATCCGGTACGGCATCCCATTGGTCCGAAATAAATAGTCTGATCTTTGTAAGTTGGATGATTGCGAAGAAATGTCGCACCGAGATGCTCGATCGTGTGAACTTCCGCTGTGTTCATAACTGGTTCTTTGTTCGGTGTTGTCATGCGAAGATCAAAAGTTGTGAGTGGGTTACCGTTTACATGATCGATACGCGATACATAGATACCCGGTTTTAATTTCAGATGATTAATTGTAAAACTTGTTACTTTTTCCATAATGTGAATATCCTCCTGTTTCAATGATTCTGTAAGAGTATAGCATTTTTATGGAAGAGTAGCAAATATTTTAAGACTTTTGCTTTTGACAGGATACAGACATGTGCAACAGCACATGAGTGAGAAGATGTCGCTGTCAAGTGCAGTGGACATGAGATATATAAGGAGTTTTAGAGGATGGAATTATATTTGGTGAGACATGGAGAGACAGAGTGGAATAAAGAGCGTAGGCTGCAGGGACAGGCGGATGTCGCTTTAGATGATTTTGGCAGACAACTGGCAGTGGAAACAGGAGAAGCGCTTCAGGACATACCATTTGATGTATGTTTTACAAGCCCTTTAAAAAGAGCGAAAGAGACGGCTGAACTTATCCTTGCGGGGAAAGATGTGCCGATCATAGAAGATAAACGGATTATAGAGATGGGATTCGCAGAGTACGAAGGAAAATGCTGCGCAGAAGAAGGATGGGATCTTCCGGAATCTTTCAGAGCATTTTTTAATGATCCGGTTGGTTTCAAGCCTGCACAGGGCGGCGAAGATTTTCTGGCAGTGAAAAAACGTACCGGCGCATTTCTGGACTGGCTGATACATGCACCGGAATATGCGCGTAAATGTGTACTGCTTACCACCCATGGTGTAGCGCTTGCAGGGCTTATGAATAATATTAAGAATCAGCCGCTGGAAGCATACTGGGATATTGGTGTACATAAAAACTGTGCAGTAACAAAAGTAGAAGTGCAGGATGGCGTTGCCCGGATTATTTATGAGAACCGGACATTTTACAAAGAAGAGGTGAAGAATTGGTAGATGAAGAGTATAATAATAACATCATGGGTGACATTCGCATGTCTATGCTATATGGCAGTAACAGAAGGATTAGACTTGATTCTGGGAATAGCATTGCTGACTAATATTATAAGCAATATAATCAACATAATATACTTGAAAAAGGAGTAGGAGAGGACGACTAGGGTTCTCTCTTTTTTATTACAGTTTGTATTAATAAAATCGCAATAAATATTAAGAATAGCTACCAGCTTTCGGTTTTATAAGAATTATTCAAATGATTAAAGAGAAGAATTAAGGGAATCTTAAAGGAATTTTCAGAAAATATGTCATAAATTGAAGCACTGATTTGTTATAATGAGAAAAAGGAGGGAAAAGCCTATGAAAAAATCAGATAAAATTTTTGCAAGAACAAAAGAGAGCATACTGCTTATTGTTTTACTGGTGCTTTGTATTCCGAAAGTTGTCTATGCTGATTCTTCCTGGATATGGTTTACAACGACGGCACCATATCAGCTATTGCCATTTGTAGCTGTGCTGACAATTGTGATCGAATATTTGATGATTAAAAATATTTTACATATTCAGAATAAAAAAAGAGTGCTGATCGCTGTCTGTATATCAAATCTCGTATCTTTTATGGTGCCGTATTTTGCCACTTATTATCAAGATGGAGTATATGAAACGATAAAACAGACATTTGAATCGATGGATTTTTATACCATTAACAGTGCATACCTGTTCCTGACGCTGATCATAGAATGTCCGATTGTTTATGCAATTGTGCAGGATGAAATTCATGATAAAAAGAAGAGTCTCGGTGTGATTGCGGCTGCGAATGTTGTAACTACTGTAATGGTCGCTGCAATCGAGCGAATCGCGTGCAGAGGAAGCTGGTAAGGAGGAAAAAAGATGAAGAAAAGTAGAATTTCACAGTGTGTAGTAGTTGTTGTATGTCTGGCAATTGTAATGTATGCAGGAATTGGATGGAATCATTTTACAACATGTAAGATTCATATTACATATAATGGAAAAGAGATTAAGGATGTAAATGTTGTAAAGGTAGAAGTTGCCAGAGATTCGGGGAAACCGGTTAAATCTACATGGATGAAGAAAAGTCCGAATAAAATTAGGTTGCTTAACTGGGACAAAGATGCAACGGAATATCGATATTTTGTCAGTATTCCCAAAGATGCTCTTGGAAAAGGTGTTCCGGAACAAGTATATGAGATGAGTTATTATATAGCAGATGAAATACAGTGTGCAGCGATTACCTGGAATGCTGATATTGTAAATGAGAATGGTGTCTGGAAAGCAAATTATAATGTAAAATATAGAGAACCGAAATGGGGCGACACCTATAAGAAGAAAGTAAAGAACGGAACGGATTCAGGGTTCGTGATTGGAATTTAGAGCAATATGCGGAAGCAAATTTTAAAAATAATGCCTATAGAACCTGCCACTGGCAGATTCCTACGGATGCTATGGCAACTAAAATACAGCTGCTGACTGGCTGGATCTGCAATACAACAGACTTTTATTTCTGGGAAAAGGTGCTGTGGTTGAAGAATTACAGAAGAACAACGAATGTATGATTGAGGAATTGTACAGGAAGATGCCTGAGAAAGAGGAAGTACTTTATTTTTATTATGCTATACATAAGCCGGGAAAATGTGAGAGGCAGATAAAAGAAAAATTAAAACAAATAGGTGCGCAGATGTTTCCTACAGAATTAGAAGCAGATCGCTATTTTAGATTTTCAGATAGATAATTGTAAATTAGATACATATTGAAATTGTTTTTGACATCGTATCCCCAACAAGCTAATGAGATCTAAAGAGGATACAGGGAAATAAAGTATAATATCTCAAAGTGGTATAAATAAGCAAAAGAGGATCGCAAAAATGCGATCCTCACGGAGCTGTTTAGTTGTCTTCTTCCTGAACAGTGTAAGTCTGTCTCTTTCTTGCCATCTCGTCATTTTCAAGGTACTCATCGTAAGTAGTAATCTTGTCGATGAGCTTTCCGCCCGGAACAATCTCCATGATACGGTTGGCAGTTGTCTGGACAATCTGGTGGTCACGGCAAGAGAACAGGATAACGCCAGAAAACTTGGTCATACCTGTATTCAGTGCAGTGATCGATTCCATATCCAAGTGGTTAGTCGGCTCGTCAAATATCAGCACATTTGCACCGGAAATCATCATCTTGGAAAGCAGACAGCGCACCTTCTCACCACCGGATAATACTTTTACACGTTTCACACCGTCATCACCGGCGAACAACATGCGTCCGAGAAAACCACGTACATAAGTAGCATCTTTCTCTTCAGAATACTGAGTCAGCCATTCAACGATCGTATAATCGTTGTCAAATTCTTCTCCGCTGTCTAATGGGAAATATGCCTGTGTGGTAGTGATTCCCCATTTATAAGTTCCCTCATCCGGTTCCATGTTACCGGCGAGAATTTCAAACAAAGTGGTTTTGGCAAGCTCATTACCGCCAACGAAAGCAACTTTGTCATCACGGTTCAGTGTAAAGGAAATGTTATCCAGAACTTTTTCACCGTCGATGGTCTTGCTTAAGCCTTCTACAGACAGAACTTCATTACCAATCTCGCGGTTTGGACGGAAATCAATGTAAGGATATTTTCTGCTGGACGGCTGGATATCGTCAAGCTGGATTTTCTCCAGTGCACGTTTTCTGGATGTCGCCTGCTTGGATTTGGAAGCGTTAGCGCTGAATCGGGAAATAAATTCCTGCAATTCTTTGATTTTCTCTTCCTTCTTCTTGTTGGCTTCTTTCATCTGACGGATCAGAAGCTGGCTGGATTCATACCAGAAATCATAGTTACCGGCATACAGTTTGATTTTTCCATAGTCGATATCTGCGATCTGTGTGCAGACTTTATTCAGGAAATAACGGTCATGGGATACAACGATGACTGTATTGTCGAATCCGATCAGGAATTCTTCCAGCCATGCGATCGCATCCAGGTCTAGGTGGTTGGTCGGCTCGTCGAGGAGCAGGATATCCGGGTTGCCGAATAATGCCTGTGCGAGAAGCACTTTGACTTTCTCAGGACCTGCAAGATTTTTCATTGTCTCATAGTGAAGTTCTGTCCCGATTCCAAGACCATTTAATAAAGTAGAAGCGTCAGACTCAGCTTCCCATCCGTTCATGGAAGCAAATTCAGCTTCTAATTCACTTGCCTTGATACCATCTTCATCAGTGAAATCTTCTTTCGCGTAGATGGCTTCCTTTTCTTTCATGATTTCGTACAATCGAGCATTTCCCATCATGACCGTATCCAGTACCGGAAATTCATCGTATTTGAAATGATCCTGCTGCAGGAAAGAAAGACGCTCACCCGGAGTGATGATGACTTCTCCCTTGCTTGGTTCAAGCTGTCCGGATAAAATCTTAAGAAAAGTAGATTTACCGGCTCCATTTGCACCAATCAGACCATAACAGTTGCCTTCTGTAAATTTGATATTTACATCTTCAAATAATGCTTTTTTACCCACACGCAGTGTAATATTGCTTGTGCTGATCATATTTTACATTCTCCTTGTTATTTTGATTATCTTCTTATTATTAATTTCATTGCATACAAAGCCTATCTTATCAGAGTTGGTGGAAAATGGCAAGGAAATTTAAGCTGGACGCAGAGGTTGTTTTTCGGGTTTGTTGTCGCATAGGGGTTACGTTTCCTGAAAAATCATGTTATGATAAGCAGTAACCGAAATATCATAGAACATACAGGTTGATGATATTGAGACAGGATAGTAAACTGGAAATGCTATAGATATACTGGTTTACAGAAGGGATGATATTAAAAAAGACTGCAACTGGAAGTGCTATAGAATATACAGATTTACAGAAGTAATGATATTAAGACAGACCGCAACTGGAAATGTTATAGAATATACAGGGCAAGAGAAGTCTGCTATTAAGACAGGCTGTAATCAGAAATACTATAGAGCATAGAAGGTGACAGAATCGAGCTATATAAAGAAAAGGAGCGTGGAATTTATGATAAATGGAACACTTGTATTAGAAGGCGGAGCTACGAGAGGTGTATTTACATCAGGAGCACTGGATTATCTTATGGAGAAAGATCAGTATTTTTCTCATGTGATCGGTGTATCGGCAGGCTCCTGCAATGCGGTGGACTATGTGTCGAAACAGCCGGGACGCACAAGAGACTGCATGATTCATAAAGATAAAGAGTATAGCTATTATTATGGCTTTCGTGAGTTTATCAAAGAGAAGAGTATTCTGGATATGGACATGGTATTTGACAAATATCCGAAGGAAATCTTCCCGTTTGATTATGAGACATATTTCGCATCAGATATGACATGCGAAATTGTGACAGTAAACTGTGAGACAGGAAAAGCAGAATACATGACGGAAGATCATGATTTTGACAGACTGATGAAGATTTGCCGTGCATCCAGCAGTATGCCGCTTGTATCTCCGATTGTAAATATTGACGAAGTTCCGTATCTGGACGGTGGAATTGCGGATTCCATTCCGCTACGCCGTGCGATGGAGCTTGGCAATAAGAAGATTGTTCTGATACTGACAAGGAATCCAGGCTACCGAAAGAAACCAATTTCCAAAGGAATGGCAGGAATTTACCGGAAAGCATATAAGAAATATCCAAATCTGGTGCGAGCAGCGATCCGCAGAAATCATGTATATAATCAGACAATGGAGCATGTAGAGAAACTGGAAGAAGAAGGAAAGATTTTCGTGCTTCGCCCACTGATCCCGACAGTTTCCCGTCTGGAGAAAGACTATGATACATTGATGAATTTCTATAATCATGGCTATAAGCTGATGGAAAAACAGTACGATGCAATGATGAAATATCTGGAGGAATAAAATGGATCAGAGAAGTCTGTTAGAATTTATGACGATTGCGGAGAAATTAAAATGTAATCTCCGTCATTCTTGTACGAGCAGCGGACGTCCGGAGAGTGTGGCTGAGCATACGTTTCGGCTGATAATGTTTGCGTGGCTTGTGGAGGATGCATTTCCAGAGTGTGACAGTGACCGCGTTATGAAAATGTGCCTGTTGCATGATATGGGAGAAGCAGTGACAGGAGATGTTCCGGCATTTGAGAAGAAAGAAGAAGACCGGATGACAGAGAAGGATGCGATTTATCAGATTGCTGAAGTGCTGCCGGATAAAAAACGAAAAGAATTTCTTATGCTTCTTGAAGAACTGGAAGCAAGTGAGACGATGGAAGCGAAGATTGTGCATGCTTTGGATAAGATGGAAGCTGTAATCCAGCATAATGAAGCGTCGATTGATACGTGGCTGCCACTGGAGTATGATCTGCAGCTGACTTATGGGCAGGAGCAGGCAAAAGCACATCCTTATCTGGAACGGATGCGGGAACTGATACGTCAGGATACGTTGGATAAGATTGACGCTGCTGTAGATGAAGCACTGGATGAACAGATGGGGCTGCAGGATAAAAAAGGGTTTCTATAAAATGTAATGTGAAAATAATCTTGCAGAAGAGAAAAATGTAACGTGAAAGTAACTATGTAAGAGATACACTATAAAGTAATAAGGATATAAGATAAGAAAAGAGTACTGCAATAGAAGAGATATTCTAATTGCAATACTCTTTTGTTGTTTAAGTATCCAGAACTATATCTCGCCCATCGTTGGTGCATTGCCGACCGGTGCAGCATATTCAATATCCTGCAGATATAAGCCTTTCGGATCGCACGGGGCACTTGCATCGGCAGTGCCGTCAAAGATTGCATCGATATCATCAAGACTTCGAGTGCCAAAACCGATATCCAGAAGTGTACCGATAATGATACGCGCCATGTTATGAAGAAAATCATCGGCGCGGAGTGTGATCTGCATTTCTTCGATATCGTCATAAATCTCAATGTTTGTAACTTCACGGACAGTAGATTTGGTCTTCTTAACGGTTGAAAAATTCTTGAAATCATGTTTGCCGATCAAGTGCAGGGCAGCCTGCTGCATGCGTTTCTTGTCCGGAATCTTATAGCAGTGGTAAGTTGTCTTGCGGTCGAATACACTCGGCACATCGGAAATCGTCATGCGGTATACATAAGTCTTGTATCTGGCATTCAACTGTGCATGGAAACGGTCATCGACTTCTTCCACATCTGTAATCGCGATATCCATTGGAAGATAGCGGTTCAGATAATGCTTGATATCCTGTACATTCATCGTGCTCTCAGTCTTGAAGTTGACAATCTGTGCATAGGCGTGCACACCAACTTCTGTACGGCATCCACAGTAGAGATCCACAACAAATTCACCGGTCATTTTCCGCAGAACTTCCTGGATCTTATTGAAAATTGTATTGCTCGATTCATTCTTGCCAAGTCTTGTCCAACCCTGATAACGGCTGCCATCGTATTCTATCGTAAGTTTTATATTTCTCATGTTTAAATGCTCCTTTTGTATGCTTGTAGTGTTAGTATAACAAATCTTGTGGTATAATAAAAGACACGAAAATAAGAAAGAGAAGATTATTTTATGAAGGCAGAAGAAAGAAAAGTATCTGAATCAGTCGTTGAGACAATCCATATTGTGCGTCCAAACCATCTAAACGGTGCAGATCGTCTGTTTGGTGGAATCCTGATGCAGTGGATCGATGAAGTGGCTGTAGTCGCGGCAAAGAGACATGCAAGAATGAATGTGATCACAGCATCTGTAGACAATCTGAAGTTCCTCCACGGTGCGTATCAAAAGGATGTTGTGATTATTATAGGAAGCGTAACGTATGTCGGAACTACTTCCATGGAAGTAAAAGTAGACACCTATGTAGAGCATATGGACAGTGAACGTACACTCATCAATCGTGCATATTTTACAATGGTTGGTCTTGATGAGAATGACAGACCGGCGCACGTTCCGGGACTCGTTCTTGAGACAGAAGAAGAGAGAGCGGAATGGGAAAAGGCAAAGAAGCGCCGGGAGATCCGTATGCTCCGCAAGGAAGAAGGGTTTTAGAATGCTATTACTTCATATAACCTTTTACCATCTGTACCATCTGATCAATATTCTGTTTCTCCTGATCCGATTTCCCGTCTTTCAAGATCTCAAGGATCAGGGAAAATTCATCCGGAGTGAAGCGGATCCCTTTCTTTCCGGCACTGGATATAAGAGCCATCATAACCGGAGCAAGATCCTTTCCGGTTTTATTCCCTGTATTGGCGGCAGCAGTGCGGATCAGCTGTAATTTGATCGGATCGAGATTTTTAAGATCCGGGTGATTCATCCATTCATTTGCCATAGATAAACACTCCTTTCATTTTCCAAAATCTTTGTTTAACGCATCATCAAACATCTGACTGTATGCAGCAAATTCTTCCTGCTGTTTATCTGTAAACATTCCATTTAAAATATCAGAAGGATTAAAGTCTGTGTCATTTTCTGACATGGAAAACATCTGCATCATCATTTCCAACTGGCGGAATTTGTCTGAGCTGTCCGGATCCATGTATGGAAGAAGTTCGGAGACAGACTGCAGGGAAAATTCTTTCCGGGCAAATCCCTGAAACGTACGCAAGGTATAGGAAAGTTCCAGATATTTAATAAAAATGGCAAGTAATTTCTGCATATGTGCGGGGATGAACGGCAAAAGAAGTTTCAGAAGATATAAGTCCCCGGGCATGGTCAGTTCATCGAACGGCAGCAATGATCTGGGTGTTTTCTTTTCCATGGCAGTTCCTTCCTTTTACGTTGTAAATATATATGAGGAATAACGTGGAAATATACATAAAAAAGGAGATGGAGTATAAACTCCATCCCGAATCATATCGGAAACAGTGTGAAGGATGAATTAGCAGCATCCGTTTCCACATCCGCAGTTGCCGAAACCACCGCAGCAGCATAAGAGAAGGATGATCCACAGGCAGCTGTCATTGCCACAGCCACATCCGTTGTTGTTGCCGCATCCGCCACAGCAGCATAAGAGAAGGATGATCCACAGGCAGCTGTTATTGCCGAAACCACATCCGCAGTTGTTATTGTTGCCGCATCCGCCTCCGAATCTGTCAGCGTCACATCCGCAGCCACAGTTTGTAGCACTTAAATCACTCATATTAAAATCCTCCGATGAAATATTTACAGTAATAACATATGCGAATCCGGAGGATGTGTGAGTAAAGCACCGGCTAATATTTTAATAATTTCCTGACAGTATGTTCATATCTGGCAGCAGCGTTCTGGGCTTTTAGCTTTTCAACCATGCTGCGGCTTGATCTGATATGGGTGTCATAGAGCGCAAGCAGATAAGTAACAGTATAGTTTGGATTCTGGTAAGACGTAAAAAGTAGCCAGTTCATAATATCCGGATGCCAGTAGCGCTCCGGGATCTGCGCTTCCCGCAGTGTGATGATCGGGCGCAGGGCTCGGATGGCAAGTGCAGTCAGTCTGCCTTTAGCCTCCCGTTTGTGAAATAACGGTTCACTCTCCAGAACGATATCATATAATGTATTTGCTGCTTTCCAGTAAACGACAAATCCGGTGTCGCCGTTCGATTCTTCTTCTATATCGAACAGATCAAAAGTACGCATAACGGCTTTCCGCCCGGTTAAGGAGCGGTCGTATGCCTTGCGGCGTGCCGGATCTGAAAGTACTTTATATGCTTCGAGAATTTCCTGCATCCGGCTGGTTGTATCAACGCCGTTCTTCATATTTGCATCGGGATGGTATCTTTTTGCCAGTTCGTTCTTCGCCGATGTGATTTCTTCCGCAGACGCTTTCACAGAAACACCCAGAATGTCATAATAATTTTTTGATTTCATAGATTCTCCCCTTATATGTCTATGTAAATAGAACATATTTATATTACGACAGTTTTTATAGGAAATCAATTTGAAATTCTGGAAAATTTTAGCGGATAATATCTGCCGGAAAGCATACCGGTGAATATGCTGATAAAAAAGGTGATAATCATATGGACAACGTAAAGCGCCAGATCGGATATGCATGTCCGGATACAATAAATGGAAGGATTACAGGAAGAGGTGTGAGAGCTGCTATCCTGGATACAGGTGCATATCCACATCCGGATTTTAAAGGAAGAGTCATTGGATTTGCAGATATGCAGCATGGACGATGCGGACTTTATGATGACAGCGGGCACGGAACACATGTGGCAGGAATTCTTGCCGGAGACGGGAAAATGTCCGGTGGAAGGTATGCAGGGATGGCACCGGGAGTGGAACTTCTGATCGTGAAAATACTGGATGAAAAAGGGGAAGGAAATGCCATGCATATTTTACGGGGAATGGAACATGTAAGAAAAGTGAATAAGAAAAATAAAATTGCACTTGTGAATCTGTCACTTGGCGCCGGCGTGGGACTTGATCCGGTCAAGGAGAACCGCATTACAGAAGCTGTGGAGGAACTGTGTAACTGTGGAATCACGGTCGTTGTGTCTGCCGGAAATTATGGACTGCAAAGCCGGAAAGTAAGTGTTCCGGGTACAAATGAAAAAGTACTCACTGTCGGAGCTTACAGGCGCAGTGGCATGGGCAGATACTGCAGCGGAACAGGACGGGAAAGAATCTGTGTGTGGAAACCGGATATTTTTGCGCCGGGAGAGGGAATTGTATCCTGCGGATATGAAGCGGTAAACGGGGAAAGCTGTTTTCAAAGAAAAGAGTTTTTTCCTTATATAAGAAAGAGCGGTGCGTCAATGGCGACACCTGTCGTAACAGGTGCGCTTGCACTTGCAAAAAGCAAATATCCGGAACTGGAAGGTGAGGAGCTGAAGAGATATTTGCTGAAGCGGTGCGGCAGATCACTGCGTGTGGAACAGCTGCTTGCATAAAAATGAGGCACGAAAGAAGTAGGAAAAATAAGAAAAAAGGAAGAAAATCAGGGTGTCAAGAAAAAATACTTGACACCTGCGCAGCTATCGTGTATGATAACACAGGTGATAAACATGAATGAAATTCTTGAACAGGCTTTATTGTTTGACTTCTATGGAGAATTGCTGACAGATCATCAGAAAGAGATTTACGGACAGTTCATTCAGGAGGATCTGTCTCTCGGTGAGATTGCAAGAGAGGCAGGCATCAGCCGGCAGGGAGTACACGATCTGATCCGACGGTGTAATCAGACATTGAGCGGATATGAAGAGAAACTTCATCTGGTAGAGAAGTTCATGGCAATAAAAGAGAAGACAGGAACGATCAAGGAATTGCTGGATGGCTATGAGAAAGAGCGTGCAGAAGAGATCGTGAAAGAGATCCGTAAGATATCGGATGAGATTATAGAGGAGTTATAGATATATGGCATTTGACAGTCTGACAGAAAAACTTCAGAATGTGTTTAAGAATCTGCGGAGCAAAGGTAGACTTACAGAGGCAGATGTAAAAGAAGCATTAAAAGAGATCAAACGTGCATTGTTAGCTGCGGATGTAAACTTCAAGGTTGTAAAGGAGTTTATCAAGAATGTCCAGGAGAGAGCCATTGGACAGGATGTCATGAATGGATTGAATCCGGGGCAGATGGTGATCAAGATCGTTAACGAAGAGCTGGTTAAGCTGATGGGCTCTGAGACAACGGAGATCAAGTTACAGCCGGGAAGTGCAATCACTGTCATTATGATGGCAGGACTTCAGGGAGCAGGTAAGACAACAACGACCGCGAAACTGGCGGGCAAATATAAATTAAAAGGCAAGAAGCCATTACTGGTAGCGTGTGATGTGTACCGTCCTGCTGCAATCAAGCAGTTACAGGTCAACGGTGAGAAACAGGGAGTGGAAGTCTTCGCAATGGGAGAAAACCACAAGCCGGCAGATATCGCAAAAGCTGCGATCGAGCATGCGAAGAAGAATGGCAACACGCCGGTGATCCTCGATACTGCAGGACGTCTTCATATTGATGAAGATATGATGGCAGAACTTCAGGAGATCAAAGAAACCGTAGAAGTACATCAGACGATTCTTGTAATTGATGCGATGACCGGTCAGGACGCCGTGAATGTGGCGAAGGATTTCAATGATAAGATCGGCATTGACGGTGTGATCGTTACCAAATTAGATGGTGACACAAGAGGTGGTGCTGCACTTTCTGTTAAGGCAGTTACCGGAAAGCCGATTTTGTACGCAGGTATGGGAGAGAAACTTTCAGATTTGGAGCAGTTTTACCCGGAACGTATGGCATCCAGAATCCTTGGTATGGGTGATGTGCTGACACTGATCGAGAAGGCAGAGTCACAGATTGATGAAGAGAAAGCCAAAGAGATGTCCAAGAAGCTTAAGAAGGCACAGTTTGACTTTGAGGATTATCTGGAAAGCATGAAGCAGATGAAAAATATGGGTGGACTTTCCAGCATCATGAGCATGCTGCCGGGACTTGGCGGTATGGGAATGGGCAAGATGAAAGGTCTTGATGATGAGCAGACAGCGCAGGCTGAGAAGAACATGGCGCGCATGGAAGCAATCATTTATTCCATGACTGTGGAAGAGAGAAGAAATCCGGATGTTCTGAATCCTTCAAGAAAGCATCGTATCGCAAGAGGCGCAGGTGTGGACATCAGTGAAGTGAACCGTATGGTCAAGCAGTTCGGTGAGATGAAGAAGATGATGAAGATGATGGGAAAAGGCGGAAAACGCGGCAAGTTCCGCATGCCGTTCTAACATTGATATAAGGCGTGATTACGCATTATATATAGAAATTAAAAAATATTTATAAAATTTTATTTGGAGGTAAACAAAATGGCAGTAAAAATCAGATTAAGAAGAATGGGACAGAAGAAAGCTCCTTTTTATAGAATCGTAGTAGCAGATTCTAGATCACCGAGAGATGGTAAATTCATCGACGAGATCGGAACATATGATCCGAACTGTGAGCCAAGCGCAATCTCAGTTGACGAAGAAGCAGCTAAGAAATGGTTAGGAACAGGTGCACAGCCGACAGAAACAGTAAGCAAGATTTTCAAAGCAGCAGGCATCGAGAAATAATTAATACCCTGGAGGTGCACAGCTATGAAAGAGCTGGTAGAAGTTATCGCAAAAGCTTTAGTAGATGATCCTGACAGTGTTGTTGTAACAGAACGTGAAGATAAGAAAGCTACCGTTCTGGAAGTGAAGGTTGCAGATTCCGACATGGGAAAAGTAATCGGAAAACAGGGACGTATTGCAAAAGCAATTCGTTCTGTGGTAAAAGCAGCAGCTGCAAAGGAAGATAAGAAAGTAATCGTTGATATTTTAGATTAATTACCAACGGATGCTTACAGGACAGGTCTGTAGTAGTACCTGTCCTTTTTTAAAGCAGTCAGAAGGAGATTTGTAAATGGAAGATATGCTTCAGGTAGGCGTGATCACACAGACACACGGCGTGCGGGGAGAAGTCAAAGTTTTTCCGACTACGGATGATGTGAACCGCTTCAAAAAGTTAAAACAGGTCATTCTTGATACAGGAAAAGAGACAATGCCGTTAGAAATTCAGAGTGTAAAATTTTTTAAACAGTTTGTAATCTTAAAATTTAAAGGCATTGATAATATAAATGATATTGAAAAGTATAAAAGATGTTCGCTTTATGTAACAAGAGAACATGCAGTACCGCTGGAAGAAGACGAATATTTCATTGCGGATATGATCGGCATGGAAGTATGCACAGAAGATGGCAATATATTCGGTACATTAAAAGATGTGATCGAGACAGGCGCCAACGATGTTTATGTGATTGAAAATGCGGAGCACGGCGAAGTGCTTGTTCCTGCGATCAAAGAATGTATCCGCAGTGTAGATATAGAAAAAGGGCAGATGATGATCCATCTGATGGATGGACTGATCTGATTGCTTACAGGAAGGAATCATAACAAATGCAGTTTTATATTATGACATTATTTCCGGAGATGGTGATGGGCGGTCTTAAGACAAGTATTATCGGACGTGCGATAAAGAATGAACTGCTTTCCATCGAAGCAATTAATATCCGGGATTATGCATTTAACAAGCATAACAGCGTGGATGATTATCCATATGGCGGCGGTGCAGGAATGCTCATGCAGGCAGAGCCGGTATACCAGTGTTACAAAGCACTGGAAGACAGGATCGGAAAACGTCCGCGTGTAGTCTATCTGTCGCCGCAGGGACAGACATTTAATCAGAAGATGGCAGAAGAATTTGCGGAAGAAGAAGAACTCGTATTCTTGTGCGGTCATTATGAAGGCATTGACGAGCGCGTGCTGGAAGAGATTGTTACGGATTATGTATCGATTGGAGATTATGTGCTGACCGGAGGAGAACTTCCGGCAATGATCATGGTAGATGCGATTTCCAGACTTGTTCCGGGAGTGCTCCACAATGATGTTTCCGCAGAGTTTGAAAGTTTTCAGGATAATCTTCTGGAATATCCGCAGTACTCAAGACCGGAGACATGGCATGATAAGAAAGTTCCGGAAGTTCTGATGTCCGGTCACCATGCCAATATTGAAAAATGGCGCAGAGAGCAGTCTGTCATCCGTACAGCGAAGAACCGTCCGGATCTGCTGGAAAAAGCAGAACTTACAGACAAGGAGAGAATCCTTGCAGCGCAGATACAGAAAGAAATGACAAAAAGCGAATAAAGTTCTTGCTTTTTGGTTAGGATTATGATAACATATCATATGTTGTGAAGAAAATAGATGGTCCTCTGGTACGAAGCGTATTAAGAACATCCAAGTAAACAAGGAGGTCACACAATGAACGATATTATTAAGAATATTGAAGCTGAGCAGTTAAAAGAGAATGCACCGGAGTTCCACGTTGGTGATACTGTAAAAGTTTACGGTAAAATCAAAGAGGGAAACCGTGAAAGAATTCAGGTTTTCGAAGGTACAGTTCTTAAGAAACAGGGCGGAAGTACAAGAGCAACATTCACAGTTAGAAAGACTTCTAATGGAGTAGGTGTTGAGAAGACTTGGCCGCTTCATTCTCCAAACGTAGAGAAGGTTGAAGTAGTAAGAAGAGGTAAAGTAAGAAGAGCTAAACTGAACTACTTAAGAGACCGCGTTGGTAAGAGAGCGAAAGTTAAAGAATTAGTAAAATAAGAAACAGGTTTAAAGAGGACAAGTACATATTTGTAGTTGTCCTTTTCTGATATAAGGGGATCTTATGAAAAGAAAGAGAAGGGCGCTTTTTAAAGGAAGACATTTGCGGAGAAAAGATTTTAAAAGCAAAAAATATCGGAGCAGAAGGTACAGGAGAAAACAATTCGGACAGAAGAAGTTTTCTTTCAAACCGGACCGTTACATCGTTGCAGGCGTTTTCAAATGGATCTTTCAGATTGCAGTAGTCTGCTTGCTGGCATTTGTATCGGTATGGTATTTTGGACAGCGTGTCAGTGTAGTTGGCGATTCCATGAATCCGGTTCTGAAGAACGGAGATGTTGTACTGGTAAATCGGATTGTGTATAATGCTACGACACCGAAGCGGGGAGATATTATTGTCTTTAAACCAAAAGGAAATGAGAACGATCATTATTATACGAAGCGTATTGTCGGATTGCCGGGTGAGACGATCCAGATTATCGAGAATAATGTTTATATAGATGGAAAGAAACTGGAAGAAGATTACAAGACATCGAAGATCAGTGATGTCGGTATCGTAGGTGAGCAGATGAAACTTGCTTCCGATGAATATTTTGTCCTCGGAGATGACAGAGAGAACAGCGATGACAGCCGTGATGCAGATATCGGTAATGTGAAGCGCAGTTATATTTACGGAAAAGCGTGGTTTGTTGCGTTACCGAGAAAACATTTTGGATTTGTGAGGTAAAGATATATGCATTTTCAGTGGTACCCTGGTCATATGACGAAAGCAAAGCGTATGATGCAGGAAAATATTAAATTAATTGACCTTGTGATTGAGCTGGTAGATGCCAGAATCCCGATTTCCAGCCGGAATCCGGATATCGATGAACTAGGAAAGAACAAAGCAAGACTGGTTTTACTGAATAAAGCTGATCTTGCAGAAGATAAATGGAATGATGCGTGGGCAGAATATTTTAAAGCCAAAGGATACTCTGTTGTGAAGGTCAATTCCAAAAAAGGCGGCGGGATCAAGTCCATCCAGGGTGTGATCCGTGAAGCCTGCAAAGAAAAGATCGAACGCGACAGAAAGCGAGGAATCTTAAACCGTCCGGTACGTGCGATGGTTGTCGGCATCCCGAATGTCGGTAAATCTACATTTATCAATGCACTGGCAGGAAAAGCCTGTGCAAAGACAGGAAATAAACCGGGTGTCACAAAAGGCAAGCAGTGGATCCGCCTGAACAAGCAGGTGGAGCTTCTGGATACTCCGGGAATCCTCTGGCCAAAATTCGAAGACCAGGCAGTCGGACTCCGGCTTGCATTTATCGGTTCTATGAAGGATGAAATCTTAAATACAGAAGAACTGGCGGCAGAGCTTATTAAATTCCTCGGAACATATTATCCGGATGTTTTACCGGAAAAATATGCCGTAGAACCGGATGAAGATCCTTATGTAGTACTGCATCAGATTGCGAAGAACCGTAACTGTGTTGTCAGAGGAAATGAATTAAATACAGAGAAGGCAGCCATGCTGTTGTTAGATGATTTTCGTAACGGACGTCTTGGCAGACTGACACTGGAATATCCGGAGGGCGTATGTTAGATAATAAAGAAGAGAAGAAAAGCACAGGGCGTTCATTAATTGGATGGCTTTTATATCTGTTAGTGATCATCGGGCTTGCATATCTTATCGTAACATTTATAGGACAGCGTACAAAAGTCAGCGGACCTTCCATGCAGAATACACTTCATAATGGAGATAACCTGATCGTAGATAAGTTATCGTACCGTTTCCATGATCCGGAGAGGTATGATATTATTGTATTTCCGATCAAGTTTGAAGAAAATACATTTTATATCAAACGTATCATCGGACTGCCGGGCGAGACAGTGCAGGTAAAGGATGGTTACACATATATTAATGGAAAGAAACTGACCAGTGATATATACGGCAAAGAAGTGATGGATGAACCGGGAATTGCCGAAGAACCGGTAAAACTTGGAAAAGACGAGTATTTCGTGCTGGGAGATAACCGCAATGACAGTACGGACAGCCGTGATCCGGATGTCGGCGTACTGAAGAAAAATGATCTGATGGGAAGAGCGTGGCTTCGGATCTATCCGGTTAACAAATTCGGACTGCTCCGGCACAAGTAGCATATCTGCTGAAAACTGCCGACAGAAGGTTTCGCGGACAGATAACGGATGGAAGTTTTTTAGAAAGAGAGCATCCGGAAAGGGGTTTAAAGAATGGCAAAAGGAAAAGAAAAGGAGCGTTCAAAGAGCATGTTAAGAACGATTCTTGGGTATATTTTATACATATTAGTGATCATTGGACTGACTTGGATGATCGTAACATTTGTAGGACAAAGAACAAGAGTCAGCGGACAGTCGATGGAGACGACACTGCAGGATGGAGACAATCTGATCGTAGATAAGATATCTTATCGTTTCCATGACCCGTCGCGCTATGATATTATCGTATTTCCATACAAATATGAAGAAAATACATTCTATATCAAACGAATTATCGGACTGCCGGGTGAGATTGTCCAGGTAAAGGATGGCTATACTTATATTAATGGAAAGAAATTAACCAGTGACATTTACGGAAGAGAAGTGATGGATGAACCGGGAATTGCCGAAGAACCAATTAAGCTTGGCTCCGATGAGTATTTTGTGCTGGGAGATAACCGGAATCACAGCCAGGACAGCCGTGATCCGTATGTTGGAGTATTGAAGCGGAGTGATCTGCTTGGAAGAGCATTTATCAGAATTTATCCGCTGAATAAGTTCGGAGTGATCAAACATGAATAAAAGAGAAGAAGAGAGACTGCGCAAGAAAGAAGAGAAGCTTAGAAAAGAGCTTGAGAGACTGGAAGTTATGTCCGCGTACGAGAAAGAATATGCGCAGTATACGCATATCTGCGGGATTGATGAAGTCGGACGCGGACCGCTTGCGGGTCCGGTAGTGGCGTGTGCAGTTGTGTTGCCAAAAGACGTTACGATATTATATCTCAATGATTCTAAGAAATTATCTGAGAAAAAAAGAGAATTACTCTATGATGAAATTATGGAAAAAGCTGTTGCAGTCGGGATCGGTGCAGTTGGTCCGGCAAGGATTGATGAGATCAATATTTTGCAGGCAACTTATGAAGCAATGCGGATGGCAATTGAGGATCTGACAGGAAAACTCGGAAAAAAGCCGGATCTGTTGCTCAATGATGCGGTGACGATTCCGGAAGTGGATATTCCACAGGTGCCGATCATCAAGGGAGATGCGAAGAGTATTTCCATTGCAGCGGCAAGTATCGTAGCGAAAGTCACAAGGGATCATCTGATGATTGAGTACGACCAGGTTCTGCCGGGGTATGATTTTGCAAAAAATAAAGGCTATGGAACAAAAGCGCATATTGCAGGCTTAAAAGAACTTGGAGCGACACCGATACACAGGAAAACATTTATTACACATTTTGTATAGGACAAAGATGAGGACAAGATCTGTTTATGAGAGAGAATAACAGAGCAATCGGAAGCAAATTTGAGAAAGAAGCCGGTGCATATCTTAAGAAGCACGGATATGAGATACTGGAATACAATTACAGATGCCGTGCAGGCGAGATTGATATTATCGCAAGAGACGGTGAATATCTTGTCTTCTGTGAAGTAAAGTACCGGAATGGTTCGTCCGGCGGACATCCGCTGGAGGCTGTTGATGTGAAGAAGCAGAGGACGATCGCACGATGTGCAGGAATTTATCTTATAAACCACGGATTATCTGAAGTACCATGTCGGTTTGATGTGATTGGAATTATGAATGACGAGATCTGTCTTGTAAAAAATGCATTTGAGGCGTATTAGGAGGAGCGATATGCTGGGATTCAAATATAAAAATGACGAACATATTTTTAATGAAAAGATAGTAAATGATGTGCCGTTTCTTTCGTACCCGCTGTTCGAAAATACTGGGATTGTAAATCATGGATTTTCTACAAGACTGGGTGGTGTCAGCAAAGGATGCTGGACATCTATGAATATCAGTATCACAAGAGGCGATGATCCGAAGGACGTGGAAATCAATAAGGAACGTATCGCAGGTGCAATCGGTGTACATAAGGAAGACTTTACCTACACACACCAGACACATACGACGAATGTTGCACGTGTCATGCCGGAGGATAAAGGCAGACATTTTATGGAGACAGACGGACTGGTTACAAATGTGCCGGGGATCTGCCTTGTAACATTTTACGCAGACTGTGTACCGCTTTTCTTTGTAGATCCGGTGAAGAAAGCGATTGGACTCAGCCATTCCGGATGGCGTGGTACAGTCGGCAAGATGGGAAAAGTAACAGTAGAGAAGCTTGTGAAAGAATTCGGCAGTGACCCGAAAGATATTCTTGCTGCGATCGGACCTTCGATCTGTCAGGACTGCTATGAAGTGAGCGAAGATGTAATTGAAAAATTTAAAGAAGCTTTTGATGCGTCACTCTGGGAAGAATTATTTTATAAAAAAGAAAATGGAAAATACCAGTTAAATCTGTGGCGTGCCAATGAGGCAGTCTTTGAAGAAGCCGGTATTTTAAAAAAACATATAGCGGTGACAAATCTCTGCACACACTGTAACCCGGATCTGCTGTTTTCACATAGAACAACAGGCAATGCGAGAGGCAATTTAAGTGCGTTCCTGGCATTACAAGAAGTGTAAGAGAAAGCATATGTAAGAAAAAGCATATATAAAAATATGCAGGAGGATAATAAAATCTATGGATGACACAACAAAAACGGTAGAAGCCGCAACAAAGACGACACAGGATACGGTTAAAGAAGTCAGTCAGTTTACGACATATCTGCAAAATCATATTCCCGATTTGATCTCTTTTGGAATAAAAGTAGTATTTGCACTTGTGTTTTTCTTTATTGGAAGAATTGTAATCCGCTGGATTCGCAAACTCGTACGAAAATCCATGCAGCGCTCAGGTGCTGACAAAGGTGTAGAACAATTCGTTGATTCACTTTTAAAGTTTTCATTATATTTTCTTCTGTTATTTATGATCGGAACGAAATTTGGAATCGATGCTTCTTCTGTAGCGGCATTGATCGCATCCGGTGGTGTGGCAATCGGCCTTGCCATGCAAGGAAGTCTTTCCAACTTTGCGGGTGGTGTATTGATCCTTCTCCTGAAGCCATTTGAAGTCGGAGATTACATTATTGAAGATACGAACAAAAATGAAGGAACTGTAAAAGAGATACAGATCTTTTACACGAAACTGACAACGATTGATAACAAGACAATTGTCATACCGAACGGGATACTGACGAATAACAGTCTGACCAATGCGACAGCGAAGGACGAGAGACGTCTGGATCTCAAGGTAGATATTTCCTATGATGCGGATCTTAAAAAGGCGAAAGCAATGATCATGGATGTGTTAAATGATGATCCGGCAGTGCTCCGAGAAGATGAGATTGTCGTATTTGTAGATGAACTGGGTGAAAGTTCTGTTGTTCTGGGTGCCCGTGCCTGGACGAAGAGTGCGGACTTCTGGCAGGCAAAATGGCGTATACTGGAGAATATTAAAGAGAAGATGGATGAGAACCAGATTGAGATTCCGTATCGCCAGCTGACCGTTCATATGAACAAAAACGCATAAGGACGAAGTCTGGAACAGATTTAAAAATTAGACTGGTTTGAAAATGGAAAAGCCGATTTGAAAATCAGTTTGAAATCGGTTTCGTAAAAAAGTTCTTGCAAAAGTAAAAAAATCAGGTATAATATAATTTGTGACTGCGAGTTGATGCAGTCCATGCTGGAATAGCTCAGTCGGTAGAGCACTTCACTCGTAATGAAGGGGTCGTCGGTTCAAGTCCGATTTCCAGCTTTTTTTATTATTTATTTTCAGAAGACTTACAGAGAATATATTTCAAAAACCAGAATATGCGATTCAGGATGAATTTGCGTGTTTGTAGAATAAGATATGTAGACAGGACCGTCACGTAGCAGTGAATGGTCCTTTTTGGTTGTTCTAATAACGGCGCCTGCACCGCCTCTCCAGAAGATTGATGAGCGAATAGAGGATAGTGGCAAGGATGCAGAGCAAAAGAATAGACATTAGAAGCCAATCCATTTTAAATACCTGACTTGCGTAGATAATCAGGTAACCAAGACCTTCTTTGGCGGCAAGAAATTCGCCGATGATAACGCCGACCAGACAGAGCCCGATGTTGACTTTCATATTACTGATGATGGCAGGCAGTGAGCAGGGGAGAACGACTTTATACAGCGCATGGAAGCGGCTGCCGCCAAGTGTGTAGATCAGCATCAGTTTCCCGGCATCTACGGTGTGGAAACTTGTATAAAGGTTTAAAATACTCCCGAAGATGGCAACAGACATTCCTGCAACAATGATCGTCGTTTTATTTGCACCGAGCCAGACAATCAGAAGCGGTGCAAGAGCAGATTTTGGAAGGCTGTTCAGCACGACCAAATAAGGATCTGCAATTTCTGAAAGCTTCGGGCTGAACCAGAGAAGAACTGCCATCAGGATACTGATGGCAATGACGAGCAGGAAGCTTAAGAGTGTTTCGTAAATCGTGACACCGATGTGCAGGAAAATGCTCCAGTCAGCAGCCATGCCTGCAAAGCACTGTACAATCTTTGACGGACTGCTGAAAATAAAAGAATCGATGATACCGACATTTGCAGTAAATTCCCAGATAAAGAGGAAACTTAGAAGAATCAGTATCCGGGAAATGTGTACAATGTGTTTATGCCTTCGTATTGTCCTAAGATAGTCCGCGTGTGTTCTGGATATTTCATACATTTGCATTCAGCTCCTCCCAGATCAGATTAAAATACGTTTTAAATTCGGGAGCATTGCGTCTTGCAAGCGGTGTATCCCGATCTAGGTCAAAGATAAGTGGAATCGTCTGCTGTATCGTTGCCGGTCTTCCGGATAAGACAATCACCCGGTCAGCAAGGGAAATTGCTTCTGAGAGATCATGGGTGACCAGAATGGCAGAATTGCCTTCTTTCCGTATGATCTGTCCGATATCATCCCCGACCTGGAGTCTGGTCTGGTAATCCAGCGCGGAGAATGGTTCATCCAGAAGCAGAAGATCCGGATCCAGTACGAGTGTGCGGATAAGAGCGGCACGTTGCCGCATGCCGCCGGACAGCTCAGAAGGTCGGGAATTTTTGAAATTTCCAAGACCGTAAAGATCCAGAAGTTCTCCGGCTTTCTCTTTTGTCTTTGCAGTCAACATATGCTGTACTTCCAGTCCGAGGATGACATTATTGAAAATTGTCCGCCACTCGAACAGCTCATCATGCTGTAACATATATCCGATATTTGTTGTACTTTCCCGCATGTATTTGCCATTGATACGGATCAGCCCCTTTTCCGGAGACAGAAGACCGCAGATCACGGATAACAGGGTAGATTTGCCGCAGCCAGACGGTCCGACGATGGCGATAAATTCTCCTTTGGAAAGAGAAAAAGAAATATCGGCAAGCGCCGGTGTCTCTCCTTCCGGCGTGTGATAGGAATAATAAATGTGTCGAAGTTCAAGCACTTGTTCCATATTTTACAGGCTCCGCACAGGAATTTAATATTAGTTTATGTAAATATAAGAAATAAGTGCAAGTATTTACTTGTCATAGGATTTCAGAAAAGCTATAATTTTGTAGTATGTTAAAACAACAGAGAGAAGGTAACTTATGAATTATCAGAAAGAACTGGACAAGACACTTGAAAAACTGACGAAGGAGGAGAGAGTTCCAAAACTTCTTCTGCACAGCTGTTGTGCACCATGCAGCAGCTATGTGCTGGAATATCTGAGCCAGTATTTTGAGATCACGGTTTTTTATTATAATCCGAATATTTATCCGGAGAGCGAATATACAAAAAGAATCTGGGAGCAGCAGAAGCTTATTGAAGAGCTGCCTGCGAAGCATCCGATATCCTTTATGGCAGGTCCGTATGATAAGGAACGCTTTTATGAGATGGCAAGTGGTCTGGAGCATGTAAAAGAAGGAGGCGCACGTTGCATGAAGTGCTATGAGCTGCGCTTAAGGGAAGCGGCAAGGATCGCTAAAAATGCCGGGTTTGATTATTTTACAACGACACTCAGTATCAGCCCGCTTAAGAAAGCGGAGCGTTTAAATGAGATTGGACAGCGGTTGGGTGAAGAATACGAGGTAGAATATCTGTTATCTGATTTTAAGAAGAAAAATGGATACAAACGTTCCATCGAATTATCGAAAATATATGGACTATATCGACAAGATTATTGTGGATGTGAATTTTCCATGGAAAACCGTGACAAAATGTGATAAAATTATTTACAATATTTTTGTGAAAGGAAGTAGAGCAGATGGCACAATTATGGGGCGGGCGTTTCACCAAAGAAACAGACCAGCTTGTATATAACTTTAACGCATCGATTTCTTTTGATAAAAGATTCTATGCGCAGGATATGAAGGGCAGCATGGCACATGTCAGAATGCTGGCAAAACAGGGAATCCTGACCGAAGAAGAGAGAGACCAGATCCTTGATGGACTGAATGGAATTTTAAAAGATGTAGAAGAAGGAAGGCTTGAGATCACCTCTGAGTATGAAGATATTCACAGCTTCGTAGAGGCGGTACTGATCGACCGGATCGGTGATGCAGGAAAGAAGATGCATACCGGACGCAGCCGTAATGATCAGGTCGCATTAGATATGAAACTTTACACGAGAGATGAGATCAAAGAGCTTAATCATCTGGTGAAAGAGATGATGGAAGTACTTCTTGAGATCATGGAAGCACACCTTGACACTTATATGCCGGGCTTTACGCATTTACAGAAAGCACAGCCGATCACACTGGCACATCATATGGGTGCATATTTTGAGATGTTTAAGAGAGATCATGAGCGACTTATCGATATTGCGAAGAGAATGAATACCTGCCCGCTTGGTTCAGGAGCACTTGCAGGTACTACATACCCGCTGGATCGTGAGTATACAGCAGAACTGCTTGGCTTTGACGGACCGACACTTAATAGTATGGACGGTGTTTCCGACAGAGATTATCTGATCGAACTGTTATCTGCATTGTCTACGATCATGATGCATTTATCCAGATTTTCAGAGGAAGTGATCATCTGGAATACCAATGAATATAAGTTTGTGGAGATTGATGATGCATACAGTACCGGAAGCAGTATTATGCCACAGAAAAAGAATCCGGATATTGCAGAACTTGTAAGAGGTAAGACCGGAAGAGTGTATGGAGCACTTAATTCGTTCCTTACAACGATGAAGGGAATCCCGCTTGCATATAATAAGGACATGCAGGAAGACAAGGAATGGGTATTTGATGCGATCGATACAACAAAGGGCTGTCTTGCTTTATTTACAGGAATGTTAAAGACCATGCAGTTCAATAAAGAGCGCATGGCAGAGAGTGCAAGACATGGGTTTACCAATGCGACGGATGCGGCAGATTATCTGGTAAATCACGGAGTTCCGTTCAGAGATGCACACGGTATTGTCGGAAGACTGGTACTTCTGTGTATCGAGAAGAAGATCGCACTGGATGATCTTCCGTTAGATGAGTACAAGGAGATCTGCCCGGTATTTGAAGAAGATATTTATGAAGCTATCAGCTTAAAGACTTGTGTAAATAAGCGTCTGACGATCGGTGCGCCGGGACACGATGCGATGGCACAGGTAATAAAGATCTGTCAGGATTATCTGTCAGCATATGAAGATGGTGTAAGTGAATAGAGAGAATTAAAGAAGGAGAGAAAAGATGGAACAGAAGTTAAAAGTAGGAATCTTAGGAGCAACAGGTATGGTAGGACAGCGCTTTATTTCTCTGCTGGAAAATCACCCTTGGTTTGAAGTAGTAAAAGTGGCAGCAAGCCCGAGATCTGCAGGAAAGACATACGAAGAGGCAGTTGGCGGACGCTGGAAGATGGACACACCGATGCCGGAAGCAGTAAAGAAACTGGTTGTTGCCAATGTTAACGAAGTGGAGAAAGTAGCTGCTGATGTAGATTTTGTATTTAGCGCTGTAGATATGACAAAAGACGAGATCCGTGCGATCGAGGAAGCATATGCGAAGACAGAGACACCGGTTGTTTCCAACAACAGTGCACACCGCTGGACAAAGGACGTACCGATGGTAGTACCGGAGATCAATGCAGCTCATTTTGAATTGATTAACGACCAGAAGAAACGTCTTGGGACAACAAGAGGATTCATCGCAGTAAAACCAAACTGCTCTATCCAGAGTTATACACCTTGCCTTGCAGCATGGAAAGAATTCGGACCGAAGGAAGTTGTTGCAACAACATACCAGGCAATTTCCGGAGCAGGTAAGACATTCAAAGACTGGCCGGAGATGGTGGAGAACATTATCCCTTATATCGGCGGAGAAGAAGAGAAGAGTGAGCAGGAGCCGCTTCGTGTTCTCGGAACATATGAGAATGGACAGATCACACTTGCCGAGTCACCGAAGATTACATGCCAGTGCTTACGTGTACCGGTTCTTAACGGACATACAGCAGCAGTGTTTATCAATTTTGAGAAGAAGCCTACAAAGGAACAGCTTATCGAGAAGCTTGTAAACTTCAAAGGATTCCCACAGGAAGCAGAACTTCCGAGTGCTCCGAAGCAGTTCATTCAGTATCTGGAAGAGGACAACCGTCCGCAGGTAAAAATGGACGTAGATTACGAGAATGGAATGGGCGTATCCATCGGGCGTCTCAGAGAAGACAGCATGTTCGATTATAAGTTTGTTGGTCTGTCTCACAATACAGTCAGAGGAGCAGCAGGTGGAGCTGTGCTCTGCGCAGAAGCACTTACAGCCAAGGGATACATTCAGGCGAAATAATGATACCAGAGTGCGTTAGCACGTAGTAATTCGTTGGTATCATGATATATAATACCAGATCAAAAGGAAGGCGAGCCGGGACACAATCGGGCTTACGCCTTCCTTTCTTGTCCGTCCGGGCAGAATGTGGTATGATAGAAAACATACGAAAGTAGGATGTAATCTTGTGGGAGCATGCAGAATACAGAAATAATCACGCACAGACAGGAAGGGATGAGAGGACATGAAAAAAGAAATTTTGAATTATACACAGAACCGGGAGCTTTCCTGGCTGGAATTTAATAAACGGGTACTGGAAGAAGCAAGAGATATTACCGTTCCGCTTCTGGAGCGAATGAAATTCGTAGCGATTTTCACAAGCAATCTGGATGAATTTTTCATGATCCGAGTCGGAAGTCTGTTTGATATGGCACATACAGATGCGCAGGCAACGGACAGCCGGTCCGGCATGACACCGATGGAACAGCTTGAGAAGATTTACGCTGCGGTGGCACCGCTTTACAAAGAGCGTGATAAGACCTATGCTGACATCAAGAGTCAGTTGAGTCCTTACGGTGTGTGCGGGCTGGATTTTAAAGAGTTAGACCAGCAGGAAAGAAAATATGTGAAGAAATATTTCAAAGAACAGGTTCTTCCGGTATTGTCTCCGCAGATTGTGGATGCGAATCATCCGTTCCCACATCTTCTGAATAAAGAAATCTATGTAACGGCAAGTCTTACACAGAAAGACAAAAAGAATAAAGTGCATATGGGTATCGTTCCGATTCCGCAGTTTATTTCCGATATTTTATATTTACCAGGCAAGGATATCCGTTATATCCGCATGGAAAAAGTGATTATGGAATATCTGGATCTTGTCTTTACCCGGTATGACATTTCCGATGCAAACTACATCTGCGTGACAAGAAATGCAGACGTTGCGCCGGATGATGAGGCACTGGAAGTAACGGACGATTTCCGCAAACTTATGAAGAGCACCCTGCATAAGAGAAGAAAAATGGCAGTGGTACGCCTGGAAGTAGCTGAGAAATTAAGCGAAGATATGCAGGCATTTTTCTGCGAGAAATTCCAGATCACTCCGGATCAGATTTTCCGGACAAAGATGCCGATGAAGCTGGCATATATTTTTGCAATTAGCGGAAAATTGCCGGAGCCATTGAAGAAAGCGTTGATCTATCCGCCGTTTTTACCACAGCCGTCTGCGGCAGTAGAAGATGGTAGTATCATGCGTCAGATCCGGAAGAAAGACCTGTTATTATTCTATCCATATGAAAGTATGCAGCCGTTCCTGAATCTCATCAAAGAAGCATCGACAGATCCGAATGTGCTGACGATCAAGATTACGATCTACCGTCTGGCAAGTAAGGCGAGACTGGTAGAATATTTGTGTGCTGCAGCAGAGAATGGCAAAGAAGTTACCGTTCTCATTGAGCTGAGGGCAAGATTTGACGAGCAGAATAATATTGACTGGTCTGAGCGTCTCGAAGAAGCCGGATGCCATGTGATCTATGGATTTGAAAATTACAAAGTCCATTCCAAAATCTGCCTGATCACCTACCGGAACCGTGGAGATATCCAGTATATTACCCAGATAGGAACCGGTAATTATAACGAGAAGACAGCAACAATGTACACAGATCTGTCTCTGATGACAGCAGATCCGGCTATTGGAAAAGATGCGTCTGCATTTTTCAATAATATGGCGACGGGCAATCTGGATGGTCATTATACATATCTGATCGTCTCACCGACCAGCCTGAAGCAGAAAATTCTTGTAATGATGGATGAGGAGATTAAAAAAGGCGTAAAAGGACGCATCGTGATGAAGATGAATTCCGTCACAGATGTTGATTTTATTAAGAAAGTGTCTGAGGCTTCCTGTGCCGGTGTAAAAGTAGATCTCCTCGTGCGCGGTATCTGCTGTATTCTTCCGGGTGTACCGGGATATACAGAAAATGTGCGTGTGATGAGCGTTGTCGGACGCTTTCTGGAACATCCGCGTATTTTCAGCTTTGGAGTCGGAAAAGAACAGAAGATCTATATCGGTTCGGCAGATATGATGACGAGAAACACAGAAAAACGTGTGGAAGTTGCGTGCCCGGTGCTGGATGATGAGATTAAGAAAATTATTAATCATGATTTGAAAGTGATGTTAAGTGATAATATCAAAGCGCGTATTTTACAGAAAGATGGCACTTACAGAAAGAGAGAACTGACAGAACCATATATTGATTCGCAGGCAGTTTTCATGGACGAGATGATCCGGGCGGCAGAGAAAACAAAAGAACGACCGAAGAAGAAAAAAGGTCTTTTATCAAAGATAAAAAATATATTTCACTAGGAGTTAGATAAGATATATGGGGAAATCATTATATATCGCGGAGAAACCAAGTGTGGCGCAGGAATTTGCCAAAGCACTGAATATTTTTGCAAAGAGAAAAGACGGATATCTGGAATCGGAAGAAGCCGTTGTAACGTGGTGCGTTGGGCATCTCGTTACAATGAGTTATCCCGAAGAGTATGATCCGTCACTGAAAAGGTGGAGCCTTGAGACTCTGCCTTTTATTCCGCAGGAATTCAAATACGAAGTAATCCCGGGTGTTGCAAAACAGTACCGGATCGTGGCAGGGTTACTAAACAGAGCGGATGTGGATACAATCTATGTCTGTACCGACTCCGGGCGAGAAGGAGAATATATTTACCGCCTGGTGGAGCAGCAGGCACAGGTGACCGGCAAGAAAAGGCTTCGTGTGTGGATTGATTCGCAGACAGAGGAAGAGATATTAAGAGGGATCAGAGAAGCAAAAGACCTCTCCGAGTATGATAATCTGTCGGCGTCCGCTTATCTTCGCGCGAAGGAAGACTATCTGATGGGAATTAATTTTTCCAGACTGCTGACACTGAAATACGGGAACAGTATTTCCAGTTACCTGAATACAAAATATTCCGTGATATCGGTAGGACGTGTCATGACGTGCGTCCTCGGAATGGTCGTGCGCAGAGAGCGGGAGATCCGTGAGTTTGTGGAGACGCCATTTTACCGTGTGCTCAGTGCGATCGGGGAGAGCGGACAGACATTCGAGGGAGAATGGCGCGCCGTGAAGGGCTCCCGCTATTTTGAATCCTTTGATCTTTATAAGGAAAATGGTTTCAAAGAAAAAGACAAAGCAGAGGCGCTCATTCAGTATTTAAAAGAAAATAATGAACCACTGACCTGTCAGATTACTTCCATTGAGAAGAAAAAGGAAAAAAAGAATCCGCCGCTTCTCTATAACCTGGCGGAGCTCCAGAATGAATGTTCCAAAAGATTCAAGATCAGCCCGGATGAGACACTCAGAATCGTGCAGGAATTATACGAGAAGAAGTTGGTTACATATCCGAGAACGGATGCCCGTGTCCTCTCAACAGCAGTGGCAAAAGAGATCCACAAGAACTTAAACGGGCTGATGAAATATGATGTTGCCGTTCCATATCTGAAAGAAATCGTATCCTTCGGTTCCCATAAAGGACTGGAGAAGACAAGGTATGTAAATGATAAACAGATCACAGATCACTATGCAATTATTCCGACCGGACAGGGTATGGGGGCGTTGAATGGTTTATCCCATCTGTCCAAACAGGTGTATGAAGTGATCGTGCGACGTTTCTTGAGTATTTTCTATCCACCGGCTGTATACCAGAAAGTTGCGATTGTGACGAAAATCAAGGAAGAGTCCTTTTTCTCCAGTTTCAAAGTACTGGCAGAAGAAGGATATCTGAAAGTCGCAGGCAATCCGGCGAAGAAAAAAGCAAAGACAAATAACGCTGACAGTCCGGATGACGGACAAAACGATGGACAGATGGAGGCGGATGTAAACTTTTTTGAGAAGATCAAGACGTTAAAAAAGGGTATGTCTCTCCCGGTACAGGCGTTAGACATCAAAGAGGGAAAGACATCACCGCCGAAGCGTTACAATTCCGGTTCACTGATTCTTGCAATGGAAAATGCGGGGCAGTTGATCGAAGATGAGGAACTGCGTGCACAGATTAAAGGAAGCGGAATCGGAACAAGTGCAACAAGGGGAGAGATTTTAAAAAAATTATTTAACATCAGATATTTATCTCTTAATAAAAAGACGCAGATCGTAACTCCGTCCATGCTCGGAGAGATGGTATATGACGTTGTGCAGAATTCCATCCGTTCACTCCTTAACCCGGAACTGACCGCAAGCTGGGAAAAAGGACTCAACTATGTTGCGGAAGGTGACATTACTTCCGAAGAATATATGCAGAAGCTGGATCATTTTATCGTCAGTCGCACCGAGGGTGTGCGCGGACTCAGAAATCAGAGCCAGCTCAGAAACTGCTATGATAAGATCGCGCAGTTTTATAAGAAGACGAATAAAGGTAAATGATTTGCCAGCTACTTAAGAACGTGGTATGCTGATACAAAAGAGAGATTACTGTAAAGGAGAAAAGAAACAAATGAAAGAAATAACAGTGAAGGAGTTATACACACTGGATGAGACAATCGCAAAAAATCTTTTTGAAGGTGTGACATATCCATGGGAAGTGCTGCCGAAGATCAGTGCTTTCATTCTGGAACTGGGAAAAACATTACCGGAAGAGGAATATGACAAAGTAGGAGAGGACGTATGGATCGCCAAATCAGCGAATGTATTTCCATCTGCTTATGTACACGGACCTGCGATCATCGGAAAGAACGCAGAAGTCAGACACTGTGCATTTATTCGTGGAAATGCGATTGTAGGTGAGGGTGCGGTTGTCGGAAACTCTACAGAGCTTAAAAACGTTATCCTGTTCAATAAAGTACAGGTACCGCATTACAATTATGTCGGTGATTCGATTCTTGGCTACAAGTCCCACATGGGAGCCGGTTCTATTACATCCAATGTAAAATCAGACAAGAAACTGGTTGTTGTGAAGACACCGAAAGAAAATATCGAGACCGGAATCAAGAAATTCGGCGCTATGGTCGGAGACGAAGTAGAAGTCGGATGTGGATCCATCCTGAATCCGGGAAGTGTGATCGGAAGCCACACCAATATTTACCCGCTTTCCAGCGTGCGCGGTTATGTGCCGGCAAACAGCATTTACAAAAAGCAGGGTGAAGTGGTTGAGAAATACGAAGATTAATGATAAGGAGGACCAGATATGGACGACAGATATGTATCATTTGAAATTGCGAAAACAAAACACATTGCACTGGTAGCACACGACGGAAAGAAAAAAGAAATTGTAGATTGGTGTGACAGAAATAAAGACATCCTGAAAAATCATTTCTTATGCGGAACAGGAACAACAGCCAGACTGATCGCAGAGAAGACCGGGCTTCCGGTGAAGGCTTACAATAGTGGTCCGTTAGGCGGAGACCAGCAGATCGGTGCCAAGATCGTAGAAGGACAGATTGACTTCATGGTATTCCTCTGGGATCCGTTAGAGGCACAGCCGCACGATCCGGATGTAAAGGCATTGCTTAGAATTGCCGTTGTTTATGACATCCCGGTTGCAAATAACCTTGCAACAGCAGATTTCATGCTGCAGTCCAAATATATGTCTGAAAGCTACAGCCGTACGGTTGAGAACTTCAACAAGACGATCCAGGACCGCGTGAATCAGATGAAGTAATGATATGAGCATGAAAGTGGGATTTTAAGACCACGATATGCGAATAGAGAGAGGGATTGTGAGAGTGCGAAGCATGGAACAATCTACAGGTATTATAGCGTAAAGATTATATAGAATAAAAAACAGCCATCATGCAGGAAAACATTGTTATAAATACAATATTACTTGCAAGGTGGTTGTTTTTTACTGCCATAGTATCTGAGAAATCTGCCAGTGTCAGGTTTTACAGATATTGATAAGGTGAAAGAGAGAAAATTTATTGACAAGTACACAGTTGCTGTGATATCCTATGAAAAGAAATTAAAACTTTAATGCTTTAAAGCGTTACGCTTTAAAGCGACAAGCGGAACGGAGTTAGTAAAGAAACAGGTGAAAGATAGGAATTGAGAAGCTAACCTCTGCTTAAAAAGGAACGAGAGAAACAAAAGTAAAAAGAAAGATGAGGGTTTATTATGGGAATCAAGATTGTATTTCTTGTATTATTCTTCGCTGTGATGGTGGCGGTAGGTGTATACTCAAGAAAGCATGCAACCAGTGTTGACGGATTTGTTCTTGGAGGAAGGTCAGTAGGACCGTGGCTGACTGCTTTCGCATATGGAACATCCTATTTCTCGGCAGTTGTATTTGTCGGCTATGCAGGACAGTTCGGATGGAAATACGGACTTGCAAGTACATGGATCGGACTTGGCAATGCGATTATCGGAAGTCTGCTGGCATGGGTTGTATTGGGAAGACGAACCAAAGTTATGACGCAGCATCTGAATGTCAAGACAATGCCGGATTTCTTCGGAGAGAGATACGGAAGTAAGGCACTGAAAATTACTGCATCAGCAATCGTATTTATTTTCCTTGTACCGTATACAGCGTCCGTATACAACGGATTATCCAGACTGTTCGGAATGGCATTTAACATTCCATATACATACTGCGTTCTCGGAATGGCAGCATTTACAGCAGTGTATGTTATCCTCGGAGGCTATATGGCGACAGCGATTAACGATTTCATCCAGGGAATTATCATGTTAGGCGGAATTATCGGAGTTATCGGAGCTGTTCTTAGCGGACAGGGAGGGTTTATCCAGGCCATTCGCAAGATGGCAGAGATTCCAAGTGATGTACCTGTGACGATGGGACAGCCGGGCGCATTTACATCCTTTTTCGGACCGGATCCGCTGAACCTGTTAGGCGTTGTAATCCTGACATCCCTCGGAACATGGGGACTGCCGCAGATGATCGGTAAATTCTACGCGATTAAAGACGAGAAAGCAATCAATACAGGAACTGTGATATCCACATTATTTGCAGTTGTGATCTCCGGAGGATGTTATTTCCTCGGAGGATTCGGACGATTATTTGACAATGCATCTATTTACGATGAGGCAGGAAATGTCGTCTTTGACAGTATCGTTCCTTATATGCTGTCTACGTTACCGGACATCCTGATCGGAATTGTGATCGTACTTGTCTTATCCGCATCCATGTCCACGCTGGCATCACTCGTACTGACATCCAGTTCTACACTGACACTGGATTTCTTAAAAGACAATGTTATGAAAAATATGAGCGAGAAGAAGCAGGTGCGGACGATGCAGGTACTGATCGTATTCTTCATCGTGCTTTCCGTAGCAATCGCATTAGATCCGCCGACCTTTATCGCACAGCTTATGGGAATTTCCTGGGGCGCACTAGCCGGAGCATTTCTGGCACCGTTCTTATATGGATTGTATTGGAAACGAGTTTCCAAAGCGGCTGTATGGGCAAGCTTCGCAGCAGGTGTCGGTATTACCGTATCGAACATGTTTATCGGCTACATTGCTTCACCAATCAATGCAGGAGCGATCGCGATGATCGCAGGACTTATCATTGTGCCGATAGTGAGCGCATTATCACCGAAACCGGATACCGGAAAGGTGGATCAGATTTTTGAATGTTACGATGAAAAAGTCGTGATAACGAAAAAACGCTCTTTGGAGGCAAAATAAGACACAATCTAATACAATAAATTAAAAAACATCAAGGGAAGTGATTAAATTTACCACTTCCCTTTTTAATGTAGCTGTGTTAGTATAAGTGAGTGTTAAAAATAAACAACTAAATTGATGATTATTATTCAATGAGTTTTGTATAGAAGGAGAGGTAATACACATGAAAAATTATGAAAAATATCAGCGGTCTTATTTTATGCCGCCGGAGGTCACATACGATTGGGCAAAGAAAGATCACATTGAAAAACCACCGATCTGGTGCAGCGTTGACTTACGTGACGGTAACCAGGCGCTGATCGAGCCAATGAGTCTGGAAGAGAAGTTAGAGTTCTTCCAGATGCTTGTGGATATCGGATTCAAAGAGATTGAGGTCGGATTCCCGGCTGCATCTGAGACAGAGTACCAGTTCATGCGCACATTGATCGAGAGAAATATGATTCCGGATGATGTTACCGTACAGGTACTGACACAGGCAAGAGAACATATTATCAAGAGAACATTTGAAGCAGTTAAAGGTGCTCCACATGCAGTTGTACATCTTTATAATTCTACATCTGTTGCACAGAGAGAACAGGTATTTAAGAAAAGCAAAGAAGAAATTAAGAAGATTGCAGTAGATGGTGCAGAGTTATTGTTAAAACTGGCAAACGAGACAGATGGTAACTTCACATTTCAGTATAGCCCGGAGAGTTTCCATGGAACAGAAGTAGATTATGCAGTAGAAGTTTGTAATGCAGTATTGGATGTATGGAAACCTACAGCTGACAACAAAGCGATCATCAATATTCCGACAACCGTAGAGAATGCGATGCCACATACATTTGCATGTCAGTTAGAGTATGTAAATAAACATTTGAAATACAGAGATGATGTTATTCTTTGCTTACATCCACATAACGACCGTGGATGCGGTGTTGCAACAGCAGAGCTTGGAATGTTGGCAGGAGCAGACAGAATCGAGGGAACTTTATTTGGAAATGGAGAGCGTACCGGTAACGTAGATATTGTAACTATGGGTATGAACATGTACTCACAGGGTGTGGATCCGGGACTGGATTTCTCTAATATGAAAGAGATCCGCGAGACATACGAGAGACTGACAAGAATGCACGTTTACGAGCGTCAGCCATATGCCGGAGATCTTGTATTTACAGCATTTTCAGGATCTCACCAGGATGCGATCGCCAAAGGAATGCAGTGCAGAGAAGAGAGCAAGAGCAATCTGTGGACAGTTCCGTATCTGCCGATCGATCCGAGGGATGTCGGAAGAGAGTACGATTCCGATGTTATCCGTATCAACAGCCAGTCCGGTAAGGGTGGAGTCAACTACATCCTGAAACAGAGCCACGGCATCAACCTGCCACAGCAGATGCGTGCAGAGGTCGGATACCTTGTAAAAGACGTATCCGACAAGGCGCACAAAGAGTTGAGTCCGGAATGGGTATATCAGATCTTCTCTGATAACTACATTAATACAAAACCAGTATTCCATGTAGACGAGTGCCATTTCAAACAGACGGATGGAATTACTGCAGAAGTAACGATCAATCACCAGAATGAGAACCGCACGATCACAGCAATGGGTAACGGACGTCTGGACGCTGTCAGCAACGCACTGAAACAGTATTTCAACGTTAGCTATGAACTGAGCTTCTATGAAGAACATTCTCTGACAAAGGGATCTTCTTCCAAAGCTGTTGCTTATGTCGGAATCCTCTGCAACGGCAAGCCATTCTGGGGCGTTGGTATCGATGCAGATATCATCAAAGCATCTATCGAAGCGCTGACAGTTGCAGTCAACAAGCTGGAAGATATTGGGAGCGCCGATACATGCAAAGATGCAAGAATGATCGAGATTATGAATTATATTCAGGCAAATTATATTGATGTGACACTGGATGATCTGGCAGAGAAATTCTACCTGTCCAAGCCATATATTTCCAAATATATTAAGGAAAAATCCGGCATGACATTTGGCGAGCTGGTAAAGAAAATCCGCATGAAAAAAGCAAAAGCATTACTCAAGAGCAGCAATATGACCGTTGAAAATATTGCACTCACAGTCGGCTATCAGAACGTGGAGCATTTCAACCGTATGTTCAAGAAAGCTTACAACATGACACCGATTCAGTTCCGCAATCAGAAATAATTAAGAAGAGAATAAAATGAGAAAATAAGATGAAGCACCGCTTTCAGTTGTTCCGTAAAAGGACATGGGAGAGGTGCTTTTTAATTGTCATAGTATCCGGAGGAAGCTTCCAGTGGCAGATTCCGTAAGTAAAACTTCCAAATGCAACAAAACTTTGCTATACTTACAGTAATGATAAGCTTTAATCAAAGAAAGATAATAATATAAGCAGCACGACAGCAGGGCGATTTCTGAATGCATGAAACAGAATTTCCCTGCTGTTTTTAAAAACTTTGAAATTATATGTCACAAAGTGGAGCTGTGGATTGTTACTATATATGTAAGATAAATTATCCGGACGTGGTTGGATGAAAGAAAAGGGTTGGTAATGTTCGGAACTGAAGCTAGTTTATAAAAGGGATCTCTACAAAATCAGGTAAAAGTGAAACAAAAAATTACAGCAGTACATCTAAAAAATATTAGGAGAGGGTGGAAAGATTATGAAGAAAGGAAAACGAAAGAAGGACAAAAATCATGTGAGTTTCAATCAGATTGTAGCAACGACATTAATAACAGCACTATCCGTTACATCCGTATAATAGCATAGATGCAGTCATGAAAAAGATAGGTGCAAAATTTAAAAAAGGAATTATTGTAAGGAAATAATACGAGGTGATTAAGATGCTGGACATATTATATTCATACCCTACATGGTTAGCAATTATATCCATATACATTGTAGTAGATTTAGTTTATTTGTTTATATTTAGTAGTTATTTAAAGCAAAAGAATAATCAGGGTATTAATAAAAAAATAATATTTGCAAAATGTATAATTATTAATGTTGGTTCAAGTTTCTTTTTCCCAATACTAACATTTACTTCGTTTATTTTTGGCATTGGTAATGTTTTGGATGGTAGTAAACTTGAATATTGGAATGAAAGAATAGGTTATTCAATTTTAAACTATTACATATACGACAATGTATGGTCTGCTGGATGGGCTTTTATAGGATTTATAATTACTATATTTGTTGTTTATCAGATCGTCAGACGCTGGATATTTAATAAATTAGATATAAAAAAAGTATTGGCTAAAAAATATGCATTGACATTTGCTGTTGTAACCGCACCATGGATGTTGCTGTATCCAGAGTTTATAGCTAAAGTTGAAAATTTTTGGTGTTATTTATTCAATGTAGATGGAATAACATTTATTTCTTTCTGGTAATAAAAAAGGTCGTATAAGTAAAAGTGACAGCGGGGAAATTTCTGAATATATGAAACAGAATTTTCCTGCTGTTTCTAAAAAACTTGAAATTATATGTCACAAAAGAAAACTGTGGTCTGTTACTATATATGTAAGATAAATTATCCGGGATACGATATTATTCTACTATGAGAGGCGGTGTCTTATGAATTATGAAGGAATGATAGTATTTATTATATGTGTGCTGTATATTATCTTAAGCACATTTGGAATGGCATATTATGGAAAGAGAAGCGGAAAAGGAAATTGGAAAATCTGGACGGTCTTTCTTGTAACCAATATTATTGCAGTTAATTTAATTATAAAAAGCATGTCTGGCTCTACGATGACACAAATCAGTGAAAAAGCAGTTTCAGGAGAACTAGGTATAGAAGTAGATATTCTGGAAAATGAAGGTACGGAGTTAGCGGCATTTGATGGAAAGAATCATTATTATCGTGAAGGTAAAAAGATATTTTCTCTGGAAGATAAGAAACACATTGTGACTGTGCCAAATGAGTGCCGTAATTTTTCCGTGTCTGAAAAATATGTATACTGCGCAGTAGCCGACGGAGTACTGCAATATGACAAAGCGGGAAAACTTCTTCAGAAAAGGAAAATCAGTCAGGGTATATCGGAGATATGGCTTTATACAGGACAGAAGAATCTGTATTGCTATGTGAAAGATTTAAAAGGAATACGGTATGTGTATAGTTTTGATCTGGACGATGTGGCAAGACCGGGCAAAATGTCTTCGGAAATTTTAGATCAGACAACAGACTATTCGGCAGATGGGAATAAGATGTTAGAAGAATACCGGGCAGTGGAATTACCGGATTTATGGCTTATTGTTGACCGGTCGGACAGCAAAGTGCAATGGATGGACAAAGAGAAAGCGTTGAAAATAACTGGTAAAATCGCTGGAGTTGCATTTGTAGACAAACATGAAAAACGGCTTGTATTAACAGAGAATATGGTAGTTAATTATGATGGCAAAGATTTATATGTCCGTGATGATTTGCTGAAAATATCCGGAGAAAACAAATGGAAAGATTATGCAAATTGTATTACGGACAAGTACAGCATCGTGTCGGCAGATGTAAAGAAAAATACTGCCCTTGTGAGATTTATATCTTATGGAAATGATGGACGTGGCGTGAACCGAACAGGTTCTTTAGCAGAATTTGAAGGCAGTGGATTTGCCGGGATTGATTTATCAACAGGAAAGATTTCACATAAAGTAATCAAAGACAAAGAGCAGGTGCTTGCAGTATCAGATAACTATTATTCGACATTTTACAAAGGAACTGTAAAACGTTATCAGGTGAAAGATGATAAATGTATCAAAGAAAGCAAAGTGAACGGCTATAAGCGGAATGAAGAATATACGGTACAGACTTGTGAAAATATTGTCTTTGTGTTTGTGCGGCAGCAAAATGGAGATATGAAGCTGTTAGATGCGATAGAGATTTGATTTTCAAATGGACGAGCTGTTTGTTGCTGTATGTAAGATAAATTATCTGAGAAAGAGGTGAATCTATGTTATATGAATTATCATTTAACTACTGGGACAATGATCCGGCAAATGATGATAAGATAATCCTGGCGGTGTATTCATCCGAAGAGCAGAAAGGATTGGAGAAATTCAAAAAACAACCAAGATTTACAGGAAAAGAAGCCTAAAATGGCGAAATATTGAATGATGCTGACAGGATCAAGTGCAAGAATAAGCCTTAGATGAGATAATCTGAAATAAAGTCAAAGAAATTAAGAAGTATTCTAAGCTAAAATTGAAGAAATTCAAGATTAAGTCAATAATTAGCTAGAATAGCTAAGCTTCATTTAAAAAAAACTGACATTGAGTCAAAAAGTAGGTAATAGAATAAGTTTTTGATAAGGAGATAATAGTTGGAACCACTGAAAAAGCTACTTATAAATATTTTTGGACCGAAGTCAGATCCATGGACACATGCGAGAGCACTTCGGATAGGTAAGAAAATTTTAAAAGGAATATCTATATTAAATATTGTGTTTTTTGTTTTGGCTGTAAAGTACGGAGGAGATGCGACTTTTGCACTGTGCGGCTGGTTTATAGTCGCAAATTTGATGATTGTAATAATAATAAAGTTCAAAGATTACAATTTCATTGCCGAAGTAATCATAAATGGAAATGATATTTGTTTTGAATTGCCGGAAGAAGTAATTGTTGTATCAAAAGATGATATAAAAGAAATGATTTATATATTGTATGAAGTGCGTGTTTATCTGAAAAACGGGAAAAGGCTCTATGCCGACCGAAAATTTTGCCCGCCATATGTTTCTGTGGATGGCAGAAAACATCAGGGAATCAGAGCAGAAGACTTTGTGGGTGTAAAATTTATCATGAGGGAAGAAGATACAACGTTTAGAAGATAGCAGATGCTAACCTGCGAGGTACATATGGAGATTACAATCAAATCATACATTAAAGAGAAAGTCAAAATTGAATTATGGCAGTGCAGCCAGAATATTCTGAGTATCGATTTATCGGAAGGCGAAGACTGTGTGACTGACATAGATTTGCCAGAGTATGGCAAGACAGAAATTCTGGCTGCTGTTTCTGATGAAGATCCAGAAGAAGAAGGCAATTTTCTGGATCATCTCTTGTGGGGATTATACTATCTGCTGGATGGTGATATAGGAAGCCCTCTGGATGGAGAATCTGGTTTGATCGGTACGAAAATATCTGGTGAATTACGGGAAGATACTGCATTAAAGTTATCATGCGTTGGGAGCAGTCAATCAAAAGGTTATGTCGTTACGATTGAATGTAAAGAAAATTTAGAAAAGTCATATTATCTAAGAGTTGGAAAAGAAGAGCTGGAAAAGAAAGTAAAAGAATGGAAAAAACGAGTATTTTCTGCGTGGCTAATTGTAGCGTTTGTCTTTATATGCGGGATGCTATATGGAATCCTAAGAGTAATTCCGGTTATGAGTATATTCTGCGGTGTTGTGATTTTATTGTTTCTCGTATTATTATGTGTTCGGTTCAGAGATGCTGATAAACAGGTGGAACATTTATACGAGAAGGCAACTGATGAGATATGATTTATAGGAGAAGAACATGAAAAAATATTTTATTCCAATGCAGCACACGCATTCCTGCGTGGCAGGTCTGTATTTTTACGGTGGGAATATAGTTGAGAACAGAAAAAACAGAGGTATTTCACATCTACTGGAACATATGATCTTCCGGCGGTTGGATACGCTGAAGATGAAGGAGCTTTACCGGAATCTGAACAGGCAGGGATTTGATCTGCCAGATTCCATGATCTGTTTTGCTAAGACACTTCAGAAAGCAAAAGAAAATTTATCCGAAAAAGACAGAGAAGAAGTGATTGGATTTCATACATTCCAGCCGGGACTATGGGATGACTCTTGCGAATATAATCAGTATATTGCGGAAAGTGTGTTTACACAGGGTAGTTCTGTATATGAAGTGAAAGAGATTATCCGCCAATATGAAAATGTTACAGTTGAAGAATTAAAACAACTGGCAAATGAGATATTTACGCCGGAAAATATGAGCATCAGCGTTGGCTATGACAGTTGGTACACGAAGAAATCAACTTTGGAAAAGAAATGCCGGAAGATGCGAAAAATACTGGGAGGACAATACTTATGATGAATAAAATATCAATTATTACATTTATAGGAATGATTATTACCGGACTCATATCAGTCGCGGTGTTTCTAGCGCCGGTAAGTGGTTTCCTTATGTATCCGTTTTTTGCGGGCTTCGCAGCACTGCTTGGGATTGTGAGCGTACTGCTTGCAAGAGAACATAAGATTTTGCGTGAATATTACGGTGCGGCAGAGCCGCCAGTCCGGTGTGGCGAGAGCCACCTG